>CANBZV010000042.1 GCA_947373945.1 Moraxellaceae bacterium | reverse complement strand
GCGGTACGTTGACTCAGCATAATAAAATCAGCAATTTTGCGTGGATCATCATCCATAATCGCTACGTCTGCGGTTTCCAACGCCGTCGCCGTCCCTGCCGCACCCATTGCAAAACCAATGTCAGCACGCGCTAAGGCAGGTGCATCGTTGACACCATCACCTACCATGCCTACTGCACCATATCGCGTATTTAACTCTGCTATCGCTGCTTGTTTATCTTCGGGCAACAGATTGCCGCGTGCATCCTGAATATCCAGTTGTTCGGCAATGAATCGCGCTGTTGCGGGATTGTCACCTGTGAGCATCACAGGCTCAATCCCTAGAGCTTTGAGTGCAGAAACGGCCTGTAAACTTTCAGGCCGAATCGTGTCAGCAACCGCAAATATCGCTATTGGACGGGTGGCTGAACACAAGATGATTGCCGTTTTACCGACATTTTCCAATGCCGCTAATTGAGCCTCTAATGCACGAGAGCAAAGCCCTAGCTCTTCGACCAGACGATGATTACCCAAATGCCAAGGCTGGCCATTGATTGTGCCTTTGACCCCACGACCATTAAGCACGGCAAAATCCTCAACAGATTGGCTCTTAACATTAGGTTGACGCTCTTTCCAGCCCAGAACCAACGCTTTGGCCACAGGGTGCGTACTGTTTTCATCTAGGCTTGCGGCAATCAATAAAGCTTCTGTAATCACCATATCAGCAACAGCAATCGTGTCAGTGAGTATCGGTTTGCCTTGGGTCAAAGTGCCTGTTTTATCAAGCGCAACGACTTTTAATAACCGCCCACCTTCAAGATGAACCCCACCTTTGATTAAAATACCGTGTTTCGCCGCAGCCGCCAGACCACTAACCACCGTAATCGGCGTTGAGATCACCAAGGCACAAGGACAGGCAATCACCAGTAACACCAATGCTTCATATAGCCATGCACTCCACGTCCCGCCCATGAGCAATGGCCCGAAGATGGCAACAGCCGCCGCAAGTACAACAACGGCGGGCGTGTAATAATGTGCAAATTGATCGACAAAACGCTGCGTAGGTGCGCGTTGCGATTGGGCATTTTGAATGGCGGCGGCAATACGAGCCAACGTGCTTTCACTCGCCGTTGCCGTAACAATAGCTTCAATTACCCCGTCAGTGACAATACTCCCTGCATACAGGGCATCGCCTATTTGTTTATCAACAGGCAGGCTTTCACCCGTAATCGGGGCTTGATTCAGTGCAGCGCGGCCAAAGTCAACGCGAGCATCCAATGGTACGCGTGCGCCCGTGCGGACACGGATACGACTATTCAGAGCCACTTGTGCAACAGGGACTTCCTGCCAACTATCGCCTTGTTGTACCTCCGCAGTATCTGGTGCTAACGCAGTTAAGGCTTTGATGGCATTACGTGCGCGTTCCAGAGATAAGGCTTCGATAGCTTCGGCGACGGCAAACAGAAAAATCACCATCGCCGCTTCTGGCCATTTGCCAATGACCACCGCGCCTGCAACCGCCAGCGACATCAAAAAATAGATATTCAATGTTAAATTACTGAGAGCAATCCAGCCTTTTTTCAGAATTGGTAAGCCTGTGCTAAAGATAGAAACAGCAGCCATCACCATGACTGGCAAACTAGTATCTTGCCCTGTCTGCCACGCCAACACTTCAGCACCAATAGCCGTCACCCCGCTCACCGCCAGCAAGATTTTATTTTTGCTATCCAGTGATGGTGCGATTGGTGTTGAAGCAACGCCTGTTAGCAGCAACTTCGGTGCCATATCAATGGCCTGTAACGCATTGGCAATCATCCCCTCATCATCAAGCTGGTGATACACCGTCAATTCTCTGTCGAGCAAATTGAAATCCAAACGCTTGATGCCCGACATCACTTCCAGCTTGTTACGAATCAATCGCTCTTCGGTCGGGCAATCCATGTTGTCGATGCAGTAACGTACGGAACGAGCATCTACAGGCACAATAGCCGTTTCAGCATTTGTCTCTTTGCCACTTATCGCCTCAGAACTACAACAAGCCTTGGCCTGTGTATGTACGTCGCTGGTTTTAACGATAACAACGGGGGCAACGGCTGGGGCATGACAATCTGTTGAACTGCAACAAGCTGTTTTGGGCAGTGCAGATTGAGAATTTAATGGGCCATGTTGGCTCATGATGATGTACCTAATGTTGACAATACCCTCATTAAACAGCCTATAGTTACTACAGGGTCAAGCTTTTTCAGGAAATTAATCATGCGTATTGGCGAGTTGGCGCAACGTGGTCATTGTGATGTCGAAACCATTCGTTTTTATGAACAGGAAAAACTGTTAGATACGCCAATGCGTGAGGCTAATGGCTATCGTAGCTATACCGATGCCCATCTGCTTCAACTCAAATTCATTCGCCATTGCCGCTCATTAGACATGGGTTTACCCGATGTCCGCAGGTTACGTCAGTTTCAGAGTAATCCTGAGCTGGTGTGTGATGACATTAATGAACTGATTGATAGCCAGATTACGCGGATTCATCAACAGATAGAGTCGTTACGTTTGCTGGAGCAGCAATTGCATACGCAGCGTGATAGTTGCCATCACCATGATAAAATCCGTGACTGCGGTATTCTGAAAAATCTGGAGCAAGCGGCGAAGGGTGAAAATTGTGATTGCCATGCGGATACTATTTTAGTGATATAGATACGCACTCTCACAAACAGGATTTTATCAAAATGACAGCACGAGCCGAACACCCATCTCATGGCTAGAAATCTCAGGTAACACTGCCAAGGAGACACCATCAGGTTGGACAAAATAATAGGAAAAAGCAGCTCCTATGGCACAGCCAGCAATGACATCGCGCCAGTGATGCAATTCCTCATCTACCCGTGAATACGCCACAAACGCTGCGGGTAACATAGCAGGCGTACCATACTCCCAGCCATAACGTCGGCCAATAAAAACAGCCCCTGCACAGGCGCTGGAGGTATGACCTGACGGAAAAGACTGGCGACCGCCATTAGGTCGCTCGCCCCAAGCTGTATGGTCAAATGCTCGTTTTAGCACTTGGGTCGAAAGAGCTGTACTAACCATGCTATAAGCCCATTGCTTGCTCCCTTCTTTATCACCCTTAAATAACGTCATCCCCAAACCGACGGCAGGCAAGGCAATTTGCAAAAAATCCCCTGCGCCACGGTCAGCATCCGTCGGATGCCAACTGACGGCCTGAGCAGTAGAGCTTGTGGCAATACCAGCAATGACGAAAATCATATTAATTTTAGTGCGCATTATCTTCATCCTGTGATTGCTCTAGGAAACGTCACTGTGACGTGTAATCCTGATAAGTAAGTACGGTCATGCACATCACTGAGCTTAACCTCCGCCTTCATACGCATAGCAATGGTCTGAACAATCGCCAAGCCCAAGCCTGAACCCATTTCTTCATTACCCAAAACACGGTAGAACGGGTCAAAAACCCGCTCGCGTTCTTCTAACGGAATACCTGACCCAGAATCATCTATTTGGAGCAGGACTTGGCTTTCGTTAGTGGTGATGGATAGCTCAATTCTCCCCTCGTCTGGTGTATAACGAATAGCATTATCGAGTAGGTTTTTGACTAAGGTAATTAAGTCCATTTCTACTGCCATTACTTGTGCGTCGGACTCGCCGCTAACTCCCAAATCAATTTTTTTCTTGTCTACCAATGGCATTAAATCTTCCACTACTCGACGAAGGATGTGTTGCAGCGACAAAGATACGACAGCTCTGATGGTTGAAGGTTCCTGTGCACGGGCGAGACTGAGTAGTTGGCTGACTAAACCTTGTGTGCGTTGTAATCCTGCGGATACGGCAGTCAATAACGCTTTTGCGGGTACGGACATTTCTGCTGTTTCTAGTCGCTCTACTTGTAACGATAATGCGGTCAGAGGTGTTCGTAATTCATGGGCGGCATCGGCAACAAATCGACGTTGCAAGGCTACGGCACTGTCAACTCGTGCCAGTAAGCTATTGATAGCGACAACAAAAGGGATAATTTCCGATGGTAAATGCTGTGCATTAAGTGCACTTAAATCCTGTTCAGATCGTTGGTCTAGCTCCACGACCAATAACCTCATCGGTTTGAACATCCGCCTAATCAACATGCCGACCAGCACAACCAACACAGGGACGAGAATTAGCGACGACATCATCGTATGTAAAGCACTATCACTGGCAATTTCGTCTCTGACGGCGGTTTGTTGGCCAATAGCAATGCGACTGCCTGAATCCAGTCGGCGAATAAACAACCGCCAAGATTCATTATTCAAACTCAATGTTTGTATGCCGCCGGGCAAATTGGCAGGCAAGCTCAGAGGATTATGATCTAACGAGGGTGGATCAGTAGCTTGTGGCAATAGCTGTACAACGACCCGCGAATCAGGATCACTATAGGGAATAGCGGCCTGTGTGCCGATATGAGCTATAGGTAAGTTATGCTGATTGAACAAGGCAGCAATTTGTCGTAGTTGGTCATCTTGTAGTTCATTGGCTTCACGAAAGGCAGAGACAAACGAAAATATGCCCGCGGCAAGCGTAATGCACAAAATGACCAGTGATAATGCTGCTGAAAGTTGGAATTGCAACGAATGCTTTAGAGACTTTTGGCTACCATCCATCCTAGCCCCCTGACATTTTTGATAGTGTCATTACCCAGTTTTTTGCGTAAGGAATGAATCATAAACTCAACGACATTGCTGTCGATTTCGTCATTCCAGCCATACATCCGCTCTTCTAGCTCCGAACGAGATAAAATTGCACCAGGTCTCATCAATAAGGCTTGCAAGAGTGCGAACTCACGACTCGATAGCCTTACCGCTGTTGCATTGACTGTGGCTTCACGGGTAGCAGGGTCTAAGGTTAATATGCCATTGGATAACACAGGACTGGCGACACCGCCTTTGCGACGAATCACTGCCCGCATTCTTGCTAACAACTCGGCCATAACAAACGGTTTGAGTACATAGTCATCCGCACCGCTGTCTAGCCCCCGAATACGGTCTTCAACCGCATCCCGTGCCGTAATAATCAGCACAGGGATAGGATTGTCACGCGCACGAATAAACTTCAGCACCTCAAAACCATCTTTTTTGGGCAAACCCAAATCAAGCAGCAACAAGTCATAAGTCTGTGTATCAAAAGCGGCTAACGCCATATGGCCATCGCGCACCCAATCAACGGCATAGGCTGCATCTTTTAAGGCCAAACTAACCACGTCGCCAATCATGGAATCATCTTCAACCAGTAACACTCTCATGACATTAGCCTTTAGCGTAAATAGGTTATTTGCGAAAGTTTGCTCATTGCTAAGCACTGTTTACTAATGACTGTCCGTTAAATTTTGCTGAGCTTATTTGGCTGTTGCTTGGTCAAATAAATCAACAAGCCAAGGATCGTGACTAAAAATATGATGCTAGTGGTCACTGTACCTAAGCCTAAGCCGCCATTGGCAATAGGTTGAGCAAGAAAGTCTCCACAAGATGCCCCAAAGGGACGTGTGAGGATATAGGCCAACCAAAATGCGGTGACGGCATGGCTTTTGAAAAAGTGATAAGTGATGGTGATAACACCAATCAATGCACCAAAGATCAATGCAGAAGTCGCATAACCGAGACCCAAACCTTCGGCGGCAAGATCGCCTGCGGCTGTACCTAAGGCAAAGGTAAATAGAATAGCCAACCAGTAAAATAGTTCTCGTTTACGCGTGTAGATGGTGTGAATGGATAAGGTTTTTTCTTGGGCATACCAGACGATAAACGTGGCGAGTAACGCGATACTGAAAATGAAAGTGGTTGTTTCTAGGGCTACGCCAAAGTTATCAACTAAATTGTCAGTGACCAGTGTGCCGAAAATACTAATAAAGACAACCGTGATCCAATATAACCACGGCACATATTTTTCAGACCGAATTTGCATAAATAAGGAAGCCAGCAATAATCCACCCATGATAAAGGAGGTATTAGTCAAACCCATATGCAAATTGAACGATAAAAAATCGGCCGCCGTCTCGCCGACTGTGGTTGCCATGATTTTGATAAGCCAGAAGAAAATCGTCACCTCTGGCACTTTGTTCAACAGTCGTGTGGTAAAACTGGACAATGGTAATATCATGGTATCACCTCCTTTCAACGTGTTTGTTATTCACTAATACTATAGCGAGTAAGACTTAGCTGAAGCATATAAATCAATGAGTGGCTTGGATGATGCTGTCACTTGAATACGGTACGAAAGCAGAGTACGAGTGATGTTTAACACTCGAAGTTAATTTTGCTTACTTTCGTACACCGATAACGACCTACAATCTAAGCTTGCCCTCTTTTGTGTTTAAAATACGCTATCACTAAACGTGTACCAGCGTATGTTGTGTTTGAAAGCTAATCAGATAGCGATTAGTCAGGATGCTTCCCTTCAGGTGCGTTTTCTAAGACATCACCTGTCTGAGCATCAACGCCCACTTCCTGCGTGACCTTGCCTTTCCGAATGTCAAAAGAGTAACGTAGTCCACTACCGCCTTTCTCCTGCTCCAACTCCTCATCGGTAATTTTTCCTGGATGAGCTTTAAGGGCGATTACACGAGCTTGTTCCATAGTGACTTTTGCCGTTCCAGAAAGTTTTTGGCCTGTATAAGCTAGCGCATTAACGGTAGTCACTGTCATAGCAAAGCCCATTAACAGCATTGCATATTTTCTTAAGGTAATCATAATCATTTTTCCTATCACGTTTGTTTGTAAACGACAGATACATTGGTATCTACCGTGATAGTTAATCTATTCTGCATTACTTAGTGCATCATTAGCGAAAGCCATCTTGAACAAATGTTATACACTGTAACTGCAATGTGCGGGACAGCAAAATACTAACACAAGTTATTACGTCTCTTTGCCTCACGCTGCTTTAAGTCTTGTTCCCGACTCACAATATAATCACGAGTCAACGGCACACTATCTTGACGTTTTGCCAACTGTATTTGAAAGATGGCGATGTCTTGATAACGAAAAGCTGTTTCAGACATGGAAAGATAAAATTCCCACATTCTGCAAAAACGCTCGTCATAAAGTGCTACAGCCTCCGTGCGTCTGGCGAGAAAACGCTGCCGCCAGAGCCGTAATGTCTGGGCATAATGCAGACGTAAAATCTCAATGTCCGTGACAATCAGACCTGAACGTTCAATGGCGGGCATACATTCAGAAAGAGACGGCAAATGGCCGCCAGGAAAGATATATTTTTCGATCCACGGATTATTAAAATCGGGGACATCAGAATTACCAATAAAGTGCAGGAGCATGACTCCGTCATCGGTCAACATATCCCGACACTTGTTGAAAAACACATCGTGATAGCCCAGCCCAACATGTTCAAACATGCCTACCGAGACAATCCTGTCAAACAACTCTTGGGTGTTACGATAGTCTTCCAGCCTGAACTCCAGCTTTTGCGACTGCTCGGAAGACTCAGCAAGAATCGTTGCTGCACTTAATTGTTCTTTAGACAGCGTAATGCCAGTGACGTGGCTAACGCCTGCGATTTCAGTCAGGTAACGCGCCATTCCACCCCAGCCACAGCCAATATCCAAAATGCGGTGGCTTGGTTCAACCAGAAGTTTGGCGGCAATATGGCGCTTCTTCGCCAGTTGCGCTTGCTCAAGGCTTTGGTCAGGTTGTTCAAAATAGGCGCAAGAGTACTGTCGGTCGGTATCGAGAAAAAGGGAGTAGAGTCGGTCATCTAAATCATAGTGATGGGCGACATTCGCTTGTGCCCGCTGGAGCTGATTACGCTGGAATATTCGGCGACTGGCAAAGCGTATTTTGTCGAGCAGTTGTACCAATACATTCACTTTGACGCTTTTTGCATCACGTAATAGCAATTCCAGCACGTCATAAATCGAACCTTTCTCAACGATGAGTCGGGAATTCATAAACAATTCACCGAACTGAAGATCAGGGTCAAGCAAAAAGGCACGCTCAGCCGCATGATCGCTAAAGCGAATACTGGCACATGGCAGAGTCTGGTCGCCAAACACCAGCCGCTTTCCATCCGCCGTCACTACTGTCAGCGATCCTCGGCGAACAAGCTGTGATAACGCCTTAGTTAGGATATGTTCAGTGAAACTTTTCATCATGATGGGTCAATCCTGTTATGACGCTTATTTCGATCAAGTACACTGAATACCACTGGCATAACCAAAAGCACCAAGGGTAGCTGCACGATGAGTCCAGAAATGATGGCTATGGCAAGCGGCTGTTGCATAGCCGAGCCCTGTCCAATAGCGAACGCCAGCGGTAATAAGGTCAAAATGGCCGCTAACGTCGTCATGATAATAGGCCGCATTCGGTTTTTCCCTGCCTCAATCAAGGCATCGGTACGCGTCATATTTGAAGGCAGACTTTGATATTCGGAGAAATAGAAGATGGCGATTTCTGTGACAATCCCAACAATCATGGTCATGCCCATCATGGCGGAGATATTGAGTTCTATACCCGTTGCCCACAAGCCAATGAAAACCGCAGAAATGGACAACAGCGGCATAGCCATAATGGACAACGCAATCCTGAATCGTTCATAGAGAAACAATAACAGCAGGAAGACTAACGCGACAGCGGCGGAAAACACCATCAACAAGCCTTTAAAGGCCGTTTGTTGCTGTTGGTAAAGGCCGCCCAACTCATAATAGACACCTTTAGGCAACATGGTTTTATTGTCCATGACGCGTTTTACGTCATTAATGGTTGACCCCATGTCTCGCCCACTGATACGTGCCGTCACAGCAACCATGCGTTTGAAGTTTTCGCGGCTGATTTGCGGCTGACCAGAAATCGTACTTATATTTGCTATGCGTTTGAGTGGTAACAGATGGCCATCTGGCGCACGTATCATTAGCTGCGCCAGATCATTTTCGGTAGACCTTAATTGTTCGGGTATCCAGACGCGTACCCCCATCATTTTGACACCTTCGCGTATTTGAGTTGCGACATGCCCAGCGAGAGAGTCCTGCACCATGCTCGCCACACTATCGGGATCAACACCTTCCAATGCTGCTTTGACGCGGTCAACCTGAATAGTAAGCGCCTCGCCAGCGGGGTTGATGCCGTTGCGTATTTCAACCACGCCATTGATGTGGGCAATGGTGGCCGCCGTTTTTTCTGCCAATGCACCGAGTAGCGCGGTATCGTCCGAGAATATTTTTATCTGAATTGGCTGAGGCACTGCGGTCAAATCACCAATGACATCTTCCATTAACTGCGCTGTCTCAATGTCTAGGCCAGGCACTTGCTGCTCGACTTGAGCGCGAATCTGATCCATCACCTCGTCAATCGCGGCGCGTGGTTCGGGTTTAAGGCGGATAAAGAAGTCCCCCTCATTGGACTCAGTTAGACCACCACCCAATTGAGTGCCAGTGCGGCGGGAATAGGTATCGACATTGGGATTAGCGCGGATGATAGTCTCTACCTGCTGGAGCAAGCGATCAGTCTCAGGCAAGGAGGTGCCAGGTTCGGAGCGATAATCAAGAATAAAACCGCCCTCATCCATGACAGGCATGAATCCTGAGCCAATCTGATGATAGGCCACCCAGCCCAGCACCAGCAAAGGAACAATCCCGACGAGAACCAGCATGGGGCGTGTCAGCAGACGATGCATGATTCGGTCATATTGTTCATGCAGCCATTCGGTCAGGCGGCCACCTTCTTTTTGGTTGGCATCTTTATCGTTCAACAGATAATCCGCCAAAATAGGCACAACCAGCCACGTTACTAGAAACGAGATTACCAATCCCGCTGCCATTGTCAAAGATAGAGCCTTGAAAAATGCACCCGTCACGCCATCGAGAAAAGCCAGTGGGATAAAAATGATTACCGTAGATGCGGACGATCCCGTCAAGGGGCGCAAAAACTCCCCTGCCGCCGTCAGCACCTTACCGTTATGGTCGCCAAAGGAACCACGCAAACGACGTACGATATGCTCTATCATGACGATAGCATCGTCGATAATCAGGCCAACTGCCGCTGCCATGCCGCCCAGCGTCATGATATTGAAGCTCATTTGCAAGACGGTCAGTAATACGATGGTCGCGGCCAATACCGCTGGAACGACAATAATCACAATCAAGGTAATCTTGATGTTACGCAAGAAAGCCAGCAATACCAGCATCGCCAAGCCAATACCGATCAAGATGGCATCACGAACACTACTCGCAGATTCAATTACCAACTGGCTTTGGTCATACCAATTAGCAACTTTCACCCCTTTGGGTAACTGGCCGCGATAAGCATCAAGTTTGGCCTTAATATTGCCCGCTATTTGCACACTGTTGCCGCCAGACTGCTGATAGACCTGTATCAAGACGGCATTATGACCATCAGCATTCACCCGAATCCACTCTGGAGCTGCGCTGCGCGTTACATTGGCGACATCCGACACACGCACCAATCCATTGCTTCCTGTCTTGAGTACGGCTTGCCTGATGTCATCAATGCCTTTCAATCCTGTATCGACAATACCGAGATAGAGTTTGTAATGATCCTCTAATCGACCGACCGCTGACACCACATTGGTTGCCGCCAGCGCCCGCGAGACATCGCTCATTGCCAGCCCGTATGCCTGCAAACGCAAAGGGTCAACAATGGCGTGATACTCCTCACGGGTTCCTCCTATCACTTGAATCTGCGCCACGCCTTCTACGCCAGAAAGCAATGGACGTAGCTGGTATTGAGCCAGATCATGGAGCTGTGTCAAAGATAAGCTATCAGAGGTCAGGCTATAGGCTAAAAAGGGGAATGCGGACGTGGGAGTCATTAATCGCGTGGTAATTTGTGTTCCTGCGGGTAATTGTGACTGAGTCAATGACATTGCTTGGCTGATGTCAGCAACCGCCAGTGCCATGTTGGTGTCCCAAGCAAAATTCACCGAGATTTCCGCAGAGCCTCGACTAGTTGTCGAACGGACATTGAGTACACTAGGTACACGCCGAATAGCCTCCTCCGCCAGCATGCTGACTTCCACTTCCATCTGTTCTGCGGGTCGATCACCTGAGTCGATTGAAACCACGACGCGGGGAAAGTCGATTTTCGGAAATAAGGTTATCGGTAACCTGAAGGCGGCGTATAAACCTGCTATTGCCAAGACAAGGATAAAAAAGAGAATGGAACGACGATGCGTCTGCATCCAAACAGAAAAATTCATTCGCCCGCCTCACGGACGGCCATGCCGCCTTTCAGCTCATAATTGCCGAGCACGACCACTTTTAGCTTATTGTCTAGATGGCCAGACACGGCAACAAGGCCGTTGCTTTCTACGCCTGTAGTTACCTCAATACGTTTGGCATGACCATCTTGCACCTGAAATAAATAAGCACCTACGCCATCACGCAACACCGCAGGGCGAGGCACTACCCATGATGGCTGGCCGCCAAGATCAATTGCTCCACGCATCTGCATACCTGACAGCACCTTGACCGACGAACCTTGTAACTGAGCCGCAACATCGACCAAACGAGTTTGTGGATTGATAAGGCCAAAGACCTTTGACACTTTGGCAATGACTGCTCCGCCACTACCGAATACAGGCACGAGTCGAATAGTCATGCCAGCGCGCACCCTGCTTGCCTCTTCTGGCTGCACCCCTAATAAGACCTGCAAGCCTCCTGACTTCATCAGTTGCATAACGGACGTACCAGACTGAATTCGATCACCTTGCTGCACTGCAATATTGGCGACCACCGCATCGTAAGGTGCTGTTATCGTCTGACGACTCATACCTGCACCAAGGTGACGCTGCGCGGCTAAACTCGCCTGTGCGTCTGTTAAAGCTTTGCGTGCGGCCGCAACCTGCGACTGAGTGGCCAGTTGTTGTGTCGCCAATTCCTCTGTGCGTTTAAGCTCACTGCGGGCATAAACTTCCGTTGATTCTGCCTGACCGTAAGTGGCTACCGTCGTCGCTTCGGTGGCAAGCGTTAGCAAAGGCTCGCCACGCTTCACCACTTGGCCAGCAGCTACCATTAACTGCACTATCTGCCCTGATCGAGGAACGCTGATATTATCTGTTGCCCCAGTGATGGGCGTAACCGCGCCATAGGCAGTGATGGTTTCAGACATCATCTGGCTACGCAAACTCTCGGTTTTGATCTGAACACTGGACTCATCATCGGCAACAGGTGCAGCGACCACGGATGGTGACAAAGGCATAGCCATCGCCAAAGCCAACAGTAAAAAAGTCTTGTTCATGGATTATCCTGTTTATTCTGGCTGGGCAATTCACCACCCATGAGTGTTGCTAATGCCACGCGCTCTTCGAGCAGGGTTTGCCTCACGGTAATCACCTCGGCCTGCTTGGCAAGCCAAGCATTACGCAGGTTGGTGTAAGTCAAGGAATCTATATTGCCCACGTCAAATGCCAATTGGGCATTCGTTGCTGCCTGAGCCAACGCTTTCTCTCCAGACTCAACATTGTGTAACTGTTTTTCAAACAATTGCAGATTTTCAAGAATGCGAGTGATATCGGCATCGGCGGCATTGATACGCAGTTGATACTCGTCATAAAGACGCTGGCGTGTGGCCTTCTCAATAGCGATATTGCCTTGATTACGATTAAAAACGGGTAGATTGAAACTCACCCCAAAGCCTTGGGTATACAGACCAGAAGTATCCCGTGCGCGAGTTAAACCAATGTTGAGTGCAGGGAATTGCGCGAGTACGGCCTGACGAAAACGCTGTTCCTGACTTTCATAACCCGCTTGCAAGGCGCGTAAATCTGGCCTCTGTAAAACCAATTGCGCCTTAACGAGCTTCAGATTATTTTCGTTAGTTTGTGGTAACTGTGCCTCGCCAACCAAGTTAATCCGCATATCAGGAGCAAGACCAAGTAGGTCATTAAGATCATGGTGGTTGACAATAGCTTGACGCGAAAGTTCATGAATAGCGGTATCCAGCGTCTGCAAAGTAGCCAGATCGGCATTCGTTACATCTACAGTTAAAGCTCCTTGCGCCACGGCCTGCTGCGTATGCTGATAGCGTGAAAAAAGTACGTTACGCTCCTGTTGCAGCACCGCTAAAAGCTGTTGTTGCCCGAGATTACGAACAAACAGCAAACGTGCCTGACCAACAACTTGCCATTCCTGCCATAACAAATTGAGATCAGTCTGATGCTGCGTCGCCTGAGCGGCCTTGCTGACGGCAGAGTGCGTAAGCAAAGCACCCACGTCATAGCTCAACCCGAGATTAAAGGCACTGGTATTGCCCAAAGTATTAGTGGCAGGAAAATCCTGAGCAATGCTTAATTGCGGGTCTGGTAGCAGTCCAGCAGCAAAAGCCTGAGCTTGGGCAATCCCTGCTTCATCTCTGGCGACTTTGAGCTGCGGATTATTGACCACCGCTAGCATCGCCACTTCTGTCATGTCCAAGCCATCGCTTGGGTCAAACGGATGGGTTGTCAGTTCCCGTAGCGGCATGTGCGCTGACGACACCACAAGGTGTGGCACTTCTACAGGAAACACAGCTTTACCCTGAAGAGAAAGTGGCTTGTACGCAGTACAGCCCACTAGACTTACAACTGCGACAGTAGTGAGCGCAAAATGGCATTTCATGAAAAATATCCTTTTGACAGCGCACGGTATGTTAAGCACTAGCAAGAATAAGGGAACAGAATTAGCCAACGCTTAGAGCTGCTAAATTTATGATCTTCCAAGGAAGTAATATACTTAAAGAGCCACTCATACCGCTACGCTAAAATTATTTACTCAACACCAGCTCCATCATTTCTCCATAAAGCATCAATCGACACGCAAGATTGCGTCAGCAAACTCCACGAGTTCAATAAACATCCCCCCTATCGCTTAACTACTCCCCCATCAAATAAGAGGTTGTATATGTTTCAACGTAGTTTGTTTTTATTACCCATTTTTGCTTTTACCGCGTTATCAGCATCCGCTAATACCGCTATCGAAACCGAAACGGCTCAAATGGGTAAGTCAGGAGATATAACGGTGAGTCAATCCGTCGAGTTTGAAAAAGCAGATGACGGAAAAGCAGGAAAGTTACTCACGCAAATTGAATATGCGATTACTGACCGTGCCGAGATACTGATAGAACCATTCTTTCGGCAATGGGAACAACCAGAGGGTGAAGATCGTGTCAGCGGCAGAGGTGATTTAGAAATCACGCCCTCTTATATGGTAGTAAAAGAACATGATGTCATACCTGCCGTTATCGTTGCGATGAAGTTAAAAGTACCAACAGGCTCTGAAGAGGTTGGTGGGTCAAAAAAGTATGATTACTATCCCTACATTATTTTGGGTCAACATTATGCAGGTTGGATATTTAATGCCAACATTGGCGTTAATTATGCCAATATGGGCAACAAAACCGACAACCCTATTCAACATAATAGTTCTTTTGAAAAAGC
>CANBZV010000041.1 GCA_947373945.1 Moraxellaceae bacterium | reverse complement strand
TCTGGTCCGAGAGCTATCGGCTACATCTAGAGAAAAGGATGTTAGCTCCACGGCGGGACAAAAGCCCGGGAGAAATCTGTCGCGTTCAACGCGCTCTCCCCGTGTCTTTATTCGTTAGGAGCAACATTATGTCTCGCTTATCGTCTGCTATTAGTCATCTTGCGCGTGTGGTTGCGATTGCTGCCGGTTTAGGGGCAGGCATTAGTATGACTGCTGCTATCACTAGTTCCGTGGCTCACGCCGAAGTTAAAGTCGGTGTTAGCGACTGGCCCGGTTGGGTCGCATGGTATATCGCCGAACAAAAAGGCTATTTCAAGAAATACGGCGCTGATGTCAAATTAGTGTGGTTCCCTAACTATACCGACTCTATTTCTGCCCTTTCTTCCGGTCAATTAGACGCTAACTCACAAACATGGTCTGACTCCTTAGGGCCTATGGCTAAAGGTCTGGCGTTAAAAACCATTTTGGTGAACGATAACTCTGCGGGCAACGATGCTTTAATGGTGAATCCCAAAATCAATAGCTTTGCTGATTTAAAAGGCAAAAAAGTGGCGCTGGAACAATTTAGCATCTCCCACTTTGTCTTGGTCACCGCATTAGCGAAAAACGGTTTAAAAGCCAGTGACGTACAGATCGTCAATTTGGCCGCTGCCGATGCCGCCGCTGCCTTTATGACCGGTCGAGTTGATTCCGCTGTCGTTTGGAATCCGTGGGTATCACAAATCGAAAAATCACAAAAAGGTCGGGCGTTATTTACCTCCAAAGATATGCCTGGCTTGGTGCCTGACTTATTGGTTGCCCAAGAAAAGTCTATTAAGTCGAAACGGAAAGATTTTGTCGGTATGGCAAAAGCATGGTTTGACACTGTTGCTTTTATCAAAAGCAATCCTGATGAAGCCGCTAAAATCATGGCCAAAATCGTCGGTTTACCCCCTGAGCAGTACAAAGTCTTTTTACCTGGCACTCGTTTTTTTGATGCCGCCGCCAATCAAACTGCTTTTGCTGCCGCCAGCAATCCCCAATCCTTGTTGGCGGTATCGCCCATCATTTCGCAATTTCTAATCAGTAATAAACTGATTGAAAAAGCCCCTGTATTTGCGAATGGTTTGGATAGCAGTATTGTTGCCGATGCCTTGAAAAAATAAGCCTTTTGTAGGCGGTGAACTTACTCGCCCCGACACATGATAGCTATGGCAAACAGGAATGATGAGCATGGGCAACTCCCCCAAAAAAGCACACCGAGGCCCCGGTATGTGGGCAATTCGCGGCCAGATAAGTCGTCGCAACTACTGGTTGCTCGCGGGATTAGGTTTGGTTCTACCTTTTTTTATCTGGTGGTTGGCAACACTTAGCGGCGACAACGAAATTTTCCTACCCAAACCCTGGAGTGTCGTTACCCGCATCGGCACTTGGTGGCAGGAAGATGCGCTTTGGGACGACATCACTATTAGTGTTTATCGAGTAATGGCTGGGTTTTTATTATCGGCGCTGATTGCTCTTCCTTTGGGTTTGTTTATTGGAAGTTATCGCGCAGTACAGGCATTTTTAGAACCGTTGACCGACTTTATTCGCTATATGCCAGCAGTAGCCTTTATCCCATTAGTGATGTTATGGATTGGCATAGATGAGTCATCCAAAGTGGCCATTATTTTTATCGGCACCTTTTTTCAAATGGTGCTAATGGTCGCTGAGGATGTCCGTCGGGTGCCTATGGCGCAAATTGAAGCCGCTCAGACGATGGGTGCCAGCCGCGAAGAGTTGATTCGTTTGGTAATTTTACCTTCGGCCAAACCCGCGCTACTCGATACCTTAAGAGTAACAATGGGTTGGGCTTGGACTTATTTAGTCGTCGCCGAATTAGTCGCTGCCAACTCAGGTTTAGGTTATGCCATATTAAAAGCGCAGCGCTTTTTACAAACCGACAAAATTTTTGCCAGCATGATGTTGATCGGTGTCATTGGTTTACTCACCGACCAGCTGTTCCGCGCTTTACATCGTAAAGCTTTTCCGTGGTTATATTTGCGAGGCTAATCATGTCTGAACCGAAAATTGTTATTCGCAAGGTGCAAAAGTTTTTTGGTGACGGTGCTGAGCAAATTCAGGCATTAAAAGACATTAATTTAGCGATTGGTGCTAATGAGTTCATTACCTTTGTAGGTGCATCGGGCTGTGGTAAGTCGACGTTATTACGCATTATTGGTGGTTTGGAATTCCATAATGATGGCGATATTTTAGTCAACGGTAAAGAAGTTGACGGCCCTGATGTTGACCGAGCAATGGTATTTCAACATTACAGTCTTTATCCGTGGCTGGGTGTGCGTGACAACATTCGTTTTTGTCGGCAGTTGAAAGTTCATACCGATGGACGAACGCAATCTGATGTTGAAGCGGCATCAGGTCGAACAGATGCCCTACTCCAGTTAATGGGTTTGACAGCCGTTGAAAATGCTTATCCCAATCAACTATCGGGAGGGATGCAACAACGGGTAGCGATTGCCCGCGCCTTAATGAGCAAACCCGATGTATTGTTGATGGATGAGCCATTTGGTGCACTGGATGCCCAAACCCGAGAAGTGATGCATGATTTGATTCGCCATGTGTTCAAGCTAGAAAAAACGACGATTATTTTTGTCACTCACGATGTTGAAGAAGGCATTTATTTAGGTAATCGGGTGGTGTTAATGGCCCCCAGACCTGGTCGGATCGACACGATTTACGAGGTGCCTTTACCCGCGCAGCGCACTCAGGACATGAAGCATTCACCAGATTTTTTGTGCTTGAAACGACAAATTCTAGAACGCATTCGTGAAACTTCGGGCATGAAAACCGATCTTGAGCTACTCGAAAAACTTACGCTGCAAGCCAATAACTCTGTGAGCGCGACAACATGAAGCCATCATTACCATCTGTGTTATGGGAAGAACTCGTCCCGGCTGGCCATCATTGGTCAGGGTTAATACGTCGTGGCACCGTATTGCGCTTAACTGACCTCGGTGGCGGCGCGAATGCCTCAATGCTGTTTTTTAACCCCGAAGACAAGCTTGAGCGCTACAACATGGCTGACACCATGAAAGCACAACATACCGCTTTTTTAACCACAGGTCATGTTTGCTATTCAGATATGGGACGAATTTTCTGTTCAATTATTCGTGATGATGCTGGCTGGAACGACACTTTTTGTGGGGTCTCCGACGCCGCGCAAATCAATACCCAGTTCGGCCAGGCTGACTTCGGCCTAGTGCGTAATCGCATGTACCGTAATGGCCAAGACAGCCTGCTAATTGAACTTGGCAAATACGGCCTAGGCCTACGCGACCTCGTACCTAACGTCAATTTTTTTAGCAAAGTGAGTTGTGATGATAACGGCAAACTACATTATCTTCCGGCTCATAGCCCTGCGGGTAGCGTGATTGATTTACGCTTTGAAATGAATAGCTTAGTTGTGCTATCTACCGCTCCTCACCCTCTAAATCCATCGACAGAATACAACCCTAAACCCGTATTATTAAGTGCTTATAGCGCTGAGTCTATTACCGACAATGACCGATGCCGCCAACACTGCCCACAAAACGAACGTGGCTTTATCCTGACTGACCGTTATTACGCTGTTTAAGGAGTAAACATTATGACGACGTTAACCATTGAAAATGCCGTACTCAATGAAGTTTGCCCCTCAGGTGAATCATGGATGGGTAAAGTAAAACGCGGACAAGTGTTTAGAATTTTGGACTTAGAGGGCAATCAAGCCGTTGACACTCTGTTTTACAACGCCCACAACGCCAGTGAACGTTACAGCGCCAGCGACACCATTTGCCGCCAGCAGCAACTCTACTTGGAAAAAAATTCAAAGCTATACAGCAACTTGGGTCATGTAATGTTGACTATTGTTGATGACACCTGTGGTCGTCATGACACCTTGGGCGGTGCCTGTGCTGCCGAAAGTAATTGCGTGCGTTACAGCCTTGATAAACGGCATATGCACAGTTGCCGTGACAATTTCATGCATGCCATTGCTCATCATCCCTATAGTTTGGAACTAGGTCTAACCAAGCGCGACATTACCAGTAATATTAATTTTTTTATGAACGTCCCTGTTTCGGCCAACGGTGACTTGCATTTTGCCGATGGCATTTCTGGTGCGGGGAAATATGTCGATTTACGGGCCGAGATGGATATTGTGGTGCTGATTTCCAACTGCCCCCAACTAAATAATCCATGTAATGCCTATAACCCGACACCCATTCGGTTATTGGTCTGGGATGCTGCTTAAAAAATATAGCGCTAGGACGACCTATCGCTATTTCGTTTTGTGTGGGACGACCCACGGAAAATCATCATGCTAACCAAAGTCTTGATCGCAAATCGTGGTGCTATTGCCTGTCGTATTATTCGCACCTTAAAAAAACTCAATATCGACGTAGTTGCCGTTTATTCAGAAGCCGACGCTCAATCATTACATGTGCGTTTAGCCGATGAAGCCATTTGTATTGGTGCTGCTGCGGCGAGCGACAGCTATTTACGCGGTGATAAAATTTTAGCTGCGGCGCAACAAACGGGCGCACAAGCCATTCATGCAGGTTATGGTTTTTTATCGGAAAATGCACAGTTTGCTGCTGACTGTGCGGCCGCCAACATTACCTTTATCGGCCCCACACCTGAACAAATGCGGGCGTTTGGCTTAAAGCATACCGCCCGTGAACTGGCCAAAGCCCATGGCGTGCCATTACTACCAGGGAGTGGTTTATTAGATAATGTCGTTCATGCCACGCTTGAAGCCGAGCGCATTGGTTATCCTGTTATGCTCAAAAGCACCGCAGGCGGCGGAGGCATTGGCATGCGCTTAATATGGCAGGTTAACGATTTAGCCGAAGCCTATGCATCTGTTGAACGTATGGCACGTGCCAACTTTAACGACGCAGGCATTTATTTAGAAAAATACGTTGAACACGCCCGACACATTGAAGTGCAAATTTTTGGTGATGGTGAGGGCAATGTGCTTGCCTTGGGAGAACGTGATTGTTCGGTACAACGACGCAATCAAAAAGTTATCGAAGAAACTCCTGCGCCCCATCTCAGCGAAGCAACTCGCCAAGCGTTATATGCTACGGCAGTACGTTTGGGACAAGCAGTGAGTTATCGCTCCGCAGGTACCGTGGAATTTGTCTTTGATGCCAACACTCAAGAGTTTTATTTTCTGGAAGTCAATACGCGCTTGCAAGTCGAACACGGCGTCACTGAGGAAGTGATGAATATTGATTTGGTCGAATGGATGGTGCGCTTAGCTGCTGGCACGCTACCCCCTTTAGACACCATACAACCTAAGCCCCAAGGCGCATCCATGCAGGTGCGCTTATATGCCGAAGACCCGAGCAAGAACTTTCAACCTTCGGCAGGCGTATTAACTCAAGTCCAATTCCCGTCAGATGCGCGGGTTGACACTTGGGTAGAAACAGGCAGTGATGTCCCTGCATTTTATGACCCTATGTTGGCAAAAATTATTGTTCATGCCGACACGCGCGCCGCGGCCTTAGTCAAATTACAACATGCCTTGGAAGAAACCAACATTGCAGGCATTGAAACCAATCTGGATTATTTACGGCAAATTTTAACCGATGAAGTGTTTACCCAAGGAAAGCAAACTACTCGCTATCTCAATAGCTTTAGCTTTTCTCGGCAAACCATTGATGTTTTAGAGGCAGGTATACAAACAACCGTACAAGACTACCCTGCGCGTATCGGCTATTGGGATGTTGGTGTCCCGCCGTCAGGCCCCATGGATAATTATAGTTTTAGACTGGCCAACAAATTAGTGGGTAATCGCGAAGAAGCCGCAGGTTTGGAATGCACGATGACGGCACCGACGCTACGCTTCAATCGCACCTCTGTCATTGCCATTACCGGTGCGCCTATCAATGCCACGATTGATGGTATTCTTATCCCCCTTTGGCAAGCCATAACCATTGACGCAGGTAGTGTGTTAAAAATGGGGACGGCTAGTACTACTGGGGCACGAACCTATTTAGCCATTCAAGGCGGACTCGATGTACCGTTATATTTAGGTAGCCGCTCGACGTTTACCCTTGGCCAATTCGGCGGTCATGCGGGCCGTACTTTACGGGTCGGTGACGTCTTGCATCTTAATCCCAGCGAAAAACTACCGACCCTTTCCGCCCACTCTGAAATAATTCCAGTCTATAGCCATCACTGGCAAATTGGCGTTTTATATGGCCCTCATGGAGCGCCTGACTTTTTTACCCATGACGATATCGACCAGTTTTTTGCCACCGATTGGGAAGTTCACTATAACTCCAGCCGTACTGGTGTGCGCTTAATTGGCCCAAAACCACATTGGGCACGACACGATGGCGGCGAGGCAGGTTTGCATCCCTCCAATATCCACGATAACGCCTACGCCATTGGCTCTATTGATTTTACCGGAGATATGCCTGTCATCTTGGGACCTGATGGTCCAAGTCTGGGTGGTTTTGTCTGTCCTGCGGTCGTAATACAAGCCGAGCTGTGGAAACTAGGTCAATTACGGGCAGGTGACACCATTCGTTTTATCCGCTTGAGTTATGCTCAAGCCCTTGCTTTAGAAGAGGCACAGACGCACACATTAACCACGTTAGTTAGTCCGTTGCCCGTTATCGACGATTCCTTAACGACGATAGAAAACCCGATTTTACTGCACTTACCCGCCGAAGACGGCAAAGTACAAGTCGTCTATCGCCAAGCGGGTGATAAATATGTATTAGTTGAATACGGCGACTTGGTACTTGACTTGAACTTACGTTTTCGTGCTCATGCCTTAATGCAATGGATTCAACAACGTCAACTAGCTGGCATTATTGATTTAACCCCTGGCATTCGCTCGTTACAGATTCATTTTGATTCAGCAAAAATCACGCGTACTGATTTATTGGCCGAACTCAAAGAAGCCGAAGAACAACTTGATTATATTGATGAGATTGAAGTTCCCTCCCGTATCGTCCATTTGCCGTTATCGTGGGATGACATTTCCACCCAGTTAGCCATTGAAAAATATATGCAATCGGTGCGCAAGGATGCACCGTGGTGTCCCAGCAATATTGAGTTCATTCGTCGCATCAATGGCTTGAATAGCATTGACGATGTGCAACGCATTTTGTTTGAGGCCAGTTATTTGGTGATGGGTTTGGGTGACGTTTATTTAGGTGCGCCCGTTGCAACCCCCATTGATCCTCGCCATCGTTTAGTGACGACAAAATACAATCCCGCACGCACATGGACGCCCGAAAACGCCGTAGGTATTGGTGGTGCGTATTTATGTGTTTATGGCATGGAGGGGCCTGGCGGCTACCAGTTTGTTGGCCGTACTTTGCAGATGTGGAATCGGTATCGACAAACCGATGCCTTTACCGACGGCAAACCGTGGCTATTACGCTTCTTCGATCAAATCCGTTTTTTCCCGGTCAGCAATGAAGAGTTAACTCAAATTCGAGCTGATTTCCCTTTGGGGCGTTACCCCATCAAAATTGAAGAAACCGTGTTCAAACTGAGTGATTATCGCCGCTTTTTAGCTGATAACGCGGCATCGATTACGGCCAGTAAAGCAGCACAACAAGCCGCCTTTGATGCCGAACGGGAACACTGGCAGGCCACAGGGCAAGCCCAGTTTGACGACAGTCAGCAAAACATCGCACAAGCTACGGATACTCTTGAACTACCCGCAAATGCCGTGATTATCAACAACAGCGTTTCGGGCAATGTCTGGAAGATTCTGGTCAATGAAGGTGATTGTGTGAGCGCAGGCGACACGTTAGCCATTATCGAGTCCATGAAAATGGAGTTTCATGTCACTGCGTCAGTTGCAGGCACGGTATTTAAAATTAACTGTCGAGAAAGCACAGCCATTCAGGCTGGGCATGATGCCATTGTATTGACGACTTAAAACCTTCGGGGCGGTTTTGCTGGCAGCTATATTTATAGCGTTTTGCCCCAAACTGAACTCAAAACCGCCCCGACTAGGCTCCCCACCATGACTGTTATAGCCTTACGATGCATCCGGCAACTTTTTATACTGTTACAATACTAATCATTACTGATCTTTATGGTTTTAAGGAATAACACCGATGCCGGCTTTGCGCAAAATCACTTCACTAACAACATTAACCTTGCTACTAAGTGCGTGTGGGGGAGGAAGTGGCGAAAGTGGCACCCCAGCTACTCTATTTGATAACATTTGGTTTAATATCGACAGTAAGGCTAATATAGTCTTTGACGCTGGCACCAAAACCTATTACTACGGTATTTCTCAAAATAGCGTCACGAAAGATAGCAACCAAGTCATTACCTACACCCATAACCTTCTTGTTGGTATGCCTTTCTGGAATGGCTTCAGTACACTGTTAAACTCCACCAGTATTAGCAATCTCGTTTATAACCCTTATGCGAGTCTTGATAAGGACTACACGTTAACTGAAAAAAGACTATTAACTAGCAATAACGACCTTCTCGGCCTAACGTACAAAACCAGTATTCTGGTTGATGAAACGGCAAATAGCATTACCACCGTTCCCTATAACCCTGATTTATACAAAGACACCGCAGCGACAACCATCCAATACACCAAGAACCATCTTGATGGGCGTTTACTGGCAGACGCCATAGATACACAGATTATTGATGAAGATGATCCTAGCCTGATAAAGCTAAAAAATAGCGGCCTAACATTTCCAACGGGTTCTATTGGCCTAGAACAAACAATGCGCACGTCTCACGAAGACTCTTTATTCTTCTCCCAATCACACCTCCTTTCTTACGCCAGCATTGCTGAATGGAAAGCGAGCCATAGTTCTGGCTCTATATTCGGTGCAATATTTAAAGACATGCAGTGGCAAGGCATCAGCTTTTCCTGCCTTGTCGATACCAGCAATGTGCCTACAGGCTCTTGTGCGGTTAATTACAACGGTAAAGTCTACGATGCTGACTATACGAGCAAAGGGACATCCAACGAGCCGTATTACTTCTTATTTAATCAAACTGCTGCCGATGCGCTAGCGGCTGGCATCAAACAATACTTTATTAGCCCGACGGTTGTGGCAACGACACCCTAGTCTGCTTGTGGATGCAGGGTGCACATGAGCTTGCACTTCTGCATCAATCACAGTGCAATTACGCCACCGCTATCCGGGCAGGCAAAGTGCCATATTTCACTTCAATATAACCATTATCAGCAAACCACAGCACCGCGTCACGCAAGCTGTCTTCAATGGGCCGTACCGTCAAACCTAACTCCCGCCGTGCTTTACTGGCATCACACTTCAAGCCTTTACGAGTAATTTCCACCTCCACGGGGGTAAAGAAGGGAGGCTTATGCGTAACATGATTGGCCAACCATGTTGCGACATGGGTAAAGGGCTTTAATGCTGACAAAGGCACATTAACGATTTTTTGCTGCAAATGCAGCAACTTGGTCAAGCGCATCAATACTTCATAATGGTCGTAATTCTCGCCACCCAAAATATAGCTTTCGCCCGTTTTGCCTTTCTCCATCGCCAACACATGCCCCATGGCACAATCGCGAACATCAATATAACAGCTAGGACCACTCGCCAACGCCATTAATACCGGCATTTTAAACGCTTCGGTCACCAAACGACCGGTTGGTGTTGGGCCAATATCACCCGGACCGATAGGCAAAGCAGGACATACCGTAACCACATCCAAGCCCAACTGAGCGTACTCTTGGGCGATGATATGAGACTCATATTTAGTGCGGCAATAATCACTCTGCCAAAACTGAAACTCTGACTTTTCGGTAGCTGCCTTGCCCTGCCCTTGACCACCAAACACGGCAATAGAGCTGGTATAAACCACCCGTTTTACGCCTGCCTCAACACACGCCTGTAGCATCCGACGGGTACCTTCGACATTGACTTTATCCATCAATGACATATCAGGTAGCCATAGGGCATAAATCGCTGCCAAATGAAAAACAACATCGCAACCTTTAACGGCATACTGAACATCACGTTGTTTGGTAACATCACCCGCCACGAGTTCGACACCATCGACATCACGCAGGTTAAACAGATTTTCTTTTGGTAGGTGCAAAACCCGCAATTTGGCTTGCGGATAACGTTGCTTTAATGTTTTGACTACATGCGAGCCAATAAAGCCCGCTCCGCCTGTAATTAGAATTTGTTGAGGGTTTTGCACGCCAGCCATTTCGGTGCCTCCTGAAGAAAAAGCAAATTAGAGTATTTACTCTATAGCATGGCTTTCGCTTGGTCGGCTAGTCTGTGAATCGTGATTAACCATATCTACCGACAAAAGGATTATGTTGCTTTTCACGGCCTATCGTTGACATTGGGCCATGACCGGGAATAAAAGAAAAATCATCAGGAAGTGTAAACAGTTGATTTTTAATAGCGTCCAGCAAGGTTTGATGGTGGCCACGCGGAAAATCGGTGCGACCAATGCCATCTTTAAACAGCACATCACCCACAATCGCCAATTTACTAGGCTGATGAATAAACACCACATGACCGGGCGTGTGGCCGGGGCAAAAGCGGACATCCAGTGTTAAATTGCCTACTTGTACCGTATCACCTTGCGCCAACCAGCGATTCGGCTCAAATGGCTGCGCGGGTGGAAATCTAAACATCATCGCTTGTTGCGGCAGCATATCGAGCCAAAACTTCTCTTCAATATGCGGGCCTTCAATATCAACAGCAAACTGGCGTGACAATTCGGCGGCGGCACCCACATGATCCAAATGACCATGTGTCAGCAACAATTTGGTGATTTTTACCCCAGCCTTGATCACGGCTGCCAATAATTTGGGAATGTCACCGCCCGCGTCAACCAAGGTACCCTCCATCGTTTCATCACACCAAAACAAGGTACAGTTTTGTTCAAAGGGAGTTACTGGAATAATTTGATAGCGTAAAGCCATATTGGGCCAATCCAAAGACGATGAAAAAGTGCTAGTATTCTGCCATTTTTAGGATGGAGTAAACTATGCCTTCTTTTGATATTGTCTCTGAATTAGAAATGTACGAAGTCAATCACGCCGTTGGTAATACAACGAAAGAGATTATGACTCGTTTTGACTTTCGCGGTGCTAATGTCAAAGTCGAATTAAATGAGAAAAGCAAAGAAATCAAAATCACTGGCGAGTCCGATTTTCAGGTCGAACAAGTCTATGACATGCTGGAAAACCATTGCATGAAACGCAAGGTTGACCCGCAATGCTTAGATGCGCAAAAAATGACGGCATCTGGCAAAGATATGTATCAAGTGATCAAACTGAAAGATGGTTTGGACAGCGATACGGCCAAGAAAATTGTCAAAGTCATTAAAGAGTCTGGCATTAAAGTTCAAGCCAGTATTCAAGGCGATAAGGTGCGTGTCACCGATAAGAAAAAAGATACCTTGCAAGCGACGATGAATTTACTGCGCGAGCAACAGCTCGGCATTCCATTGCAATTCAATAACTTCAAGGATTAACCATGTCTAATCAACTCAAACGTGTCGTTGAGTCATCAAAATGGCTACCCGCCAATATTCGTGCGGTAGTTGTGTCCAAAATCTTAGGTAAAGTTGTCCCTTTTGTAGGCACATCAGGTTTGTTATACGAAGAAATCACCCCTGAGCGCGTGATTGTCAGCATTCGCAATCAACGTAAAATTCAAAACCATATCAACGGTGTACATGCTGCGGCCATGGCATTGTTGGCAGAAACAGCTACGGGCTTTGTCGTTGGTATTAATTTACCCGATGATAAACTACCACTCATTAAAAGCCTGAAAGTGGATTATCACCGCCGCACGCAAGGTGATATGCGCGCTGTAGCAACACTTGATGCCGCCGATATTGCTCGTATCACCAATGAACCCAAGGGTGAAATTTTAGTACCCGTCACGGTTACTGACGAAAGTGGCAACGAACCTATTCAATGTGAAATGGTGTGGGCCTGGGTCCCTAAAAAGAAATAACAGAACGTGTGGGCGTTGCTCAACATGCTTCAACTCCGCTGAATGCTACGTCGCTGGCGGCACTCACTTGCCGCCGCCGTAAGCCTATATTTATCTAGTTTCCGTGCCACAGGACATGCAATAATCATTGCCATAGGTCGGGGTTGCCTCCCCTTACCAAGGAAAATGCCATGATTACCCACCTGCTGAAAATTCTGCATCGCCACCCTCTTTGGTCGACCGCTATCCTGCTGCTATTAGGCATGGCGTTAATTTTCGCCAATATGGTGTTCCTTGCCCATAAAATGAAAGAAGACATGGCTGAGCATTATGCTGAAAACTATATTCAGGCCTTAAATACCATTCAGTCCATGTACTCATCGTCTGTAGTTGCACGTGTACAATCACATGGTGTTGTCGCCAACAGTGACTACAAGCATAACGAAGGTACAATTCCTTTTCCTGCGACTTTTAGCATTGAGCTTGCCGAAGCACTGACTAACCCAAAAACGGGGATCACCACTCGCCTGTATAGCGATTTTCCATTCACCACCCGCAAGAATGGCGGGCCACATGATGAATTTGAGAGCCTGGCATTAACAACGTTGCGTTTCGCCAAAGATAAAGAACAACCCTTTGCCCGCTATGAAATGGTCAATGGCCGTTATTCCTATCGTTATGCCAAAGCCATTATCATGCAGCAGTCCTGCGTTGATTGTCACAATACTCACCCTGAAAGTCCGAAAAAAGATTGGCGCGTCGGTGATGTGCGCGGCGTGCGAACAGTCACCTTTCCAATGGATACCGCCAATCAACAGGTCAATACTGGCTGGACGGTGACATTGATTGTCATGCTGGCGATGAGCCTCTTTGGCATGGGTCTTATTTTTATCATTATCCAAGCGTTACGTGCTTCTATTGATACGTTGTCCAAAACCAATACCGCCATCAACCGCTTCGTGCCGCATGAGTTTCTGAACTATCTGAACAAGCAAAATATTATGGATGTTCAATTAAACGACAACATCGAAACGCGAATGACGGTACTTTTCTCGGATATACGCTCGTTTACCGAACTATCGGAACACATGACCCCCGAAGAAAACTTTAAATTTGTGAATGACTATCTGAATGTCATGGGCCCCGTTGTACGGCGCAATCATGGCTTTATTGATAAATATATCGGTGATGCCATCATGGCGCTTTTTGATAATGCCGATGATGCGGTTAATGCCGCTCTGGAAATGCTCACCGTGCTGGAAGCCTATAACACCGAATATTTGAAAAACCACAATCAACCTATTCGTATCGGTATTGGTTTGCATCGAGGCAAAGTGCGTCTGGGTACGATTGGCGAACACGGTCGAATGGATAGCACCGTGATTAGTGATGCCGTCAATCTAGCCTCACGCATTGAGGGGCTGACCAAGTATTACGGCGTGCCCTGCCTGATTTCCGAAGATGTGTACCGACAACTCAACGACTCGTCCGAAATACACACGCGGTATGTTGATAAAGTCAAAGTGAAGGGCAAAAATGTGCCCGTCAATATTTATGAAATCTTTAGTGCTGACGAATCACCGGCATGCGCGCAAAAACTCGCTACCCAAGCCCTGCTAGAGGAAGCGACTAAACTCTATGCCGTCAAAGAGTTTAACAAAGCACTGGTGTTGTTTTATAAAGTTATTGCTGAATTTCCCGATGATATGGTGACGCAGTCTTATATCCTGCGTTGCACGCAATATGTATCTGACGGAGTTGATAAAGGCTGGGATGGTGCGTTGAATCTGGATAGTAAATAAGGTCTAGTTTATGACGTTTCATATTAAAGGTAGGATGGGTAGAGGAACGAAACCCATCAATTATTTATAAAAATTAATTGATGGGCTTCCTTAGTCAACCCATCCTACATAAAACGACAACAATCAATGCCCTTGCCCTTCTTCCTCTTCCAATGTTTCGATCAACGCAATTTGCAAGCGCGAGTGCAGTTTGACAAACTTCGTCCATAACAACGGCACCAGCAAAGCGAACAAGCCCAACACCGCAAACAGCAAATTGGCGGGCGGCAAAATACTGGCACTTAGCGCTGACACCAAAAACAGCATCAAGAGAATTGCAACAATCGGAATCACCTCGGAAATCACTTTGCGGGTTTGAACCGTATATTCCCCTGCGCTCATCTCCGCCAATAACATACTTAACGCTTTCAATTTGCGATATGCGGCAATCAAAAATGGCAGCGACACCAACAAGGCACTACTCCAAACCACCGTTTTTTCCAGCCCTTCATGAAACACCAAGAACGACAAATGCTGTTCCACCACGTCAACAAAATAAGCACTCGCTAAAAAAATCGCGATCACGATGGCAAAATTAATCAGCGCATGAATGACAATACGGCGAATAATTTTGGCCAGCATCGCCTTATCACCTTGCGGCTGAATGCTTT
>CANBZV010000040.1 GCA_947373945.1 Moraxellaceae bacterium | reverse complement strand
GACCGTTTTCGTGGTCAGCAAGACCGTATTATTCAAACGGTGGCCAATGGTCAAAATGCCTTGGTGTTAATGCCGACGGGTGGCGGTAAAAGTCTGTGTTTTCAGATTCCGTCATTATTGCGTTCTGGTGTTGGTATTGTCGTTTCACCTCTGATTGCCTTGATGAAAGATCAAGTCGATACCCTGCGTGAGCTAGGCATTCGTGCTGCTTATTTGAATAGCTCTTTGCCGTTGACCGAGCAGCGTGCTGTCGAGCAAGCATTGTTAAATCAGCAACTGGATTTGTTGTATGTCGCCCCTGAGCGTTTACTCAGTGATGGTTTTTTAGCGCTGCTACAGCGCACGGCGATTGCCTTATTTGCGATTGATGAAGCGCATTGCGTTAGCCAGTGGGGACATGATTTTCGTCCTGAATATCAAAAGCTCGGCATCTTGGTCGAGCGTTTTCCTCATATTCCGCGCATGGCGTTAACGGCAACCGCTGATGAGCGTACCCGTGTTGATATCATTAATGTGCTGAAACTAGATAATGCGCCGATTTTTATTTCCAGTTTTGATCGCCCGAATATTCGTTACAGCATTGTTGAAAAAGATAATGGTCGTCAGCAACTGTTGGAGTTTATCCGTCAGCAACCGGAAGGCTCGGCGGGCATTGTCTATTGTTTGTCGCGCAAGCGGGTAGAAGAAACAGCAACTTTTCTGCAAAGTAAAAATCTGCCAGCGTTGGCCTATCATGCCGGTTTGTCTACGCAAGAACGCGCGCGTGTTCAGGATGAGTTCTTATTAAAAGAAGGGCGGATTGTTTGTGCGACGGTAGCGTTTGGCATGGGCATTGATAAACCGAATGTCCGTTTTGTTGCCCATTTGGATTTGCCAAAATCGCTCGAAGGCTATTATCAGGAAACAGGACGGGCGGGACGTGATGGTCTGCCGTCTGTAGTGTGGATGACCTATGGTTTGGCCGATCTGATTTCAGTGCGCCGTATGCTCGCCCAATCAGAAGCACCAGCCGAAATAAAACGTGTTGAAGCGACCAAACTCGATGCCCTGTTAGCCTATTGCGAAACTGCCACCTGTCGTCGCCAAGTGTTACTGCGCTATTTTGGTGAAACCAGCCTGCAAGCCTGTGGTAATTGCGATATTTGCAGCCAGCTGCCACAAACATGGGATGCTACGGTTGCCGCGCAAAAAGCATTATCAGCAGCGATTCGTACCGGTAATCGTTTTGGTGCGGCGCATTTAAGTGATGTCTTGCTTGGCGTAGCCAGTGATAAAGTCATTCAGTTTAACCATGACCAATTACCCACTTTTGGTGTTGGTAAAGAGTTAAGCGAATCGGCATGGCGTAATGTCTTTAGGCAATTGGTGGCCTTGGGTTATTTGCTGCCCGACGATGAAGGTTATGGCGGTTTAGTTGCCAGTGATAAAGGTCGAGTTTTGTTGAAAGGTTTGCAGCCATTGCAATTGCGTGAGCAAGCAGCACCGAAAGTAAAAGCAGCACGTAAAGACCGTACGCTGATTGCGCGCAATAGTGATTTGCCGATTGCAGCACAAAATCGTTTTGATGCGCTGCGTTTGCTGCGTTTATCGTTGGCGCAGGCACAACAAGTGCCGCCGTATATTATTTTTAGCGATGCGACCTTACGGGATATGGCGATTGCCGACCCGAGCACTCCGGCCGAGTTCTTGCAAACGAATGGTGTGGGTGAACAAAAGTTAGCGCGTTATGGCGAGGCGTTCTTGGCGCGCTTGGCCGAGGTGCGTGCACTGCCAGCGGATAGCAGCTTGCCTTATGTTGAGTCGGCTGGTGCCAAAGTCGATACGCTGGAAGCGACATTAGGGTTGCTGGCTAAAGGTTTAACGCGTGAACAAATTGCTCAACAGCGCGGCTTGTCGATAGATACCATTGGTGGCCATTTATTGAAACTGTATCAAACTGATCGTATTAGCTTGGCACAAGCGTTGTATTTACAGGCTAATGAAGTCAAAGAAATTAGCGAGATGTGTGAGAGCTTAGGGCTGAGCCGTCAGCAACCTGCGGGCAAGGTTTTGCGCGAGTCCTTGGCTAATCGTTATTGTTATGCCGATTTGAATATGGCGTTGTGGTTGAGCGGGCAGGGTTGACATATAGGCAATAAAAAAGGCATCCAAAGATGCCTATTTGTATGGCAGTTGTATGGCAGTATTTTGATCGCGCAAGTTAATGATGCGACTTGGCTTGCCGCCCGCGTACTTCAAAGACCACTGCGTCTTGCTCTTGGCCATGAGCATCGCGTAACGCCAAGCGAAATTTTCCTGACACGGGTGCCCAGCGTAACTCTTTTGCCGATCCCAAATTATGTTGGTTTAGCCACCAAAATAACGGGACTGAGGTGGCATTGCTGCGAAAGCGCACTAATTGTTGTTGGGCAGGAATATCAGGGTCAAGGGCAAAAATGGTTTCATTGCTAGGCGATAAAATCTGCGTTTTGTCATCTGGGGTATAACTGACGGTTGCTAGTTCGGTATTAGCGACAAACCATTCTTGGCGTGTGTGCTCTTGCACACCCGTGAAGCTTACTGTTTGATGGATGAGGCCACTAGGCGGTTGTGGCGTCGAGGTGTGCCATTGTTGACCTTCCAAATAAGCCATTAACTCCGACCAGACAGGTGCGGCTCCAGTAATACCGGAAACATCACGCATCGGTGCGCCATTCAAATTACCTACCCACACTGCGACGGTATAACGTTGAGAAAAACCAAGACACCAATTGTCGCGCATATCTTTACTGGTGCCTGTTTTGACGGCTGTCCAAAAAGGCGTCGCAAGTGGATTCTCCAAACCAAAGGTTAATGCCCGAGCTTGACGGTCACTGAGAATATCAGCAACAATAAAACTCGTTTGCGGATCCATAATTGCTACGGGTGTTGCTGGCAGTGCTGTTGGCAACAGATGCGCCGTTGACGACAAGCCGCCATTGGCTAAGGTGCGATAAGCATTAGCTTCCATCCACAGGCTGACATCGGCATCGCCTAATGCCAGACCATAACCATAAAAATCAGGCATTTCCGTTAAACTGTCAAAACCCAATGCCCGCAGACGTTGCCAAAAATCATCAACACCGACCAGTAATTGTGTGCGTACCGCAGGGACATTTAGGGAGCTGGCCAAGGCCGTACGCACTGTGACTATGCCTTTGAAGTCTTTTTCGTAGTTTTGCGGAATATACATCCCTTGTGGTGTTGGCAAACGAATTGCTTCATCCTGAATCAGTGATGCCGCGGTCAAGAGTTGTTTCTCAAGCGCGAGTTGATAGAGAAAGGGTTTTAACGTCGAGCCTGCCTGCCGCTGCGCCATAATGGCATCAACAAAACGACCTTGTTCGACTAAGCCTGCATTCGCAACATAGGCCAAGACTTCGCCACTGGCATTGTCTAGTACTAGCACAGCGCCAGCATTCACTTCCCGATCACGCAAACTAGCAAGCTGTGCCTGTAAACGCTCGAGCGCGTAGGCTTGCAGTTTGCCATCTAAGGTAGTTGTCACGTGTCGCTGTTCGGTGGATAAATAACGCCACGCTATTGCCGCTAATTCGGGTTGTTCATTGAAGGGAATACGGCGTTGATCCAGCCGTGTCGTCGCTAAGAAGCGAGTGCGCTCACAACTACTATGGCTAAAGCCCGCCTGAATTAACGTGCACGCATGGCGAGCGACAGTGGCAGCGGGAGCTGTAGGCGAAGGCAGCAAAGCGGCCAATAACAGCGATTCATCGCGATCCAAACCCGATGGCTGTTTATTAAACAGGGCGTTACTAGCAGCGGCAATCCCGCTTAAATCGCCTCGGAATTGATTAAGGTTGAGATAGGCTTCTAAAATTTCAGCTTTTGTCCAATGCGCCTCTAAGGCTCGTGCGGCCTGCATTTGTTGCCATTTGCTACTAATACTTCGTCCACCCTTACGCCATGCCAGTTCGGGATGTAATAAGCCCACGAGTTGCATGGTGATAGTGCTGGCTCCGCGTGATTTGTCGCCATGCAGCAAATTCACGAGCGCCCGACTGGTAGCGCCCCAATCAATGCCATGATGGCGATAAAAATCGCGATCTTCAGCAAAAATCACCGCCTCGACTAACGCGGGCGACATATCGGCTAGTGCTGTCCAGTCGAGGCGGTTTTCGTCCATATCCACCCGCCGCCGCGCTAATACCAGACCATGACGGTCGTTAAGTTCGGCGTAAGCAGAGGGGTGAGTGGCCTTGACCTCGGGGAAGTCAGGGCTTGCCACCGCAGCCAACACCATTGAGCTACTTAGGCTCCACATCAACACGATGGCGGATAACAGCGACTTATCAGCGGTCGCGTGAGCTTTAGGGTTTAATAACCATGTCGTCATTAGGTAGCAGTCCAAACATTTCAGGGGCATACATGGCTTCAACACGAGTTGGCGGTAAACGGAACGTGCCCGCTTGATTCAAACGCACAACATAGGCGACACCGAACGATCCTTTATCGACACGACTGTAATAACCACGATAACTGTCTTGCAGGTATTCGGCAAAGTCAGGGCTATGCCAAGAGTTTGCCCATGATGCGGTGCCTAAGCCCTTATTATCAAGAAGCGCCGAGTCGCGATCCAGCCCACGGCCAAGTAATGAGGCTCCCGCCGGAATCGGATCATCAACAGCAACCCAATTCATATCGGTTTGGGCATCCATGTGCAGCATCACCAACATTACATCGCCAACCGACCATTGGCCTGCCACTTTTTGGACAATAGGATAGGTTTCTTTACTAATCTTGTAGCCCGTGCTCCAAGCTTTGGTGATGGGGATACGGGCAACACTTTGCAGCATCAGCCACGGCTTGCCGGTACCTTCATGGTTGATCTTCAGTGTCGCCATGTTGGTTGGCCACGCGAGGCGAGGCTTGCTGGTTTCTGCATCTGGCCACGCTACAGTTTGTTGATCATTGGCCAGTTGCAGTTGCGTTGTCCCGCTAACCGGTGTTTTTTCAAAACGTTCGCTGAAGCGCTTCATCGCCACGCTCGCCCACGCGTTGGCCAATGTTGTATCCCAATGGCCATTGATCGCGCGCAGATTGAGGCCTCGAATCAGGCGCGGCAAATCATCTTGCCAGTCCTTTAACGTTTGCGCGGCAAGGAATAACCGAACAGCGGCGACATCGGTGCTGTTATATAGCCACCATTGATTATTCTCGTTACGGCTCAAGATTAAGGCTGTGCCTTGCAGATTAAGCCGTGACCGCAGAATGGAACTGACATCTTCCAGTAGCGTGGCTTGCTGAGGAATAGTGGGTTCATGCTGCAACAAATTGAACCAATCCAGTAACATGGCGGTTGGCCATAATGATGGCTGGATATTCAGGCTGCCTATACTTGCTAGTTTGAAGCGATGGTAGGAGGCTAAAACACTCATTGCTTTTAGTTTGCGGGTATCGTTATCAAGGGCGTTAAAGTTCCATACTGTGGGTGTCAGCCTGCCATCGACAAAAGCGTCTAGGGCATTCAACATTTGTTCTTGTGCAGCCGCAGGCAGTTGCCAGCCATTTTCATGCGTGATTTCCAACAGATACGCAGTCATTAACGGGTCGCCATGATCCAGTGAGCTGAAAATCTTGGCAAAGCCTTGATCGTCGAGATAAGCGGCGATGTTTTCGCCAATGATCTGCCACGCTTCTTTATCGTCAAGGGCAATAGCACGCGAGATTTGTTGTTCCAGACAAGCATAAGGATAGTTACGGAAGTAGCGTTGTACGCCATCTAAACCATCATTGAGATGGGCTTTCAGTTGAATATTGATGCCGCCACCAGACAGGGCGTCGGCGGGTTTTTCGACCGCTAAAGTAAAGGGTGTGCCAGCATCCAGTTGGGTCAGTGTTGCCTGAATGATTTGTTCTGGCACTGGTGTTAATACCCGTTGACTGACTTTAATGCGGTCAGTGGCGAGTTTGCTGGCGACGCTTAACGTCCAATCCACCTGCTTAATGCCATTGGGGATGGTGACAGGCCACGTTAATAAGCGTGATTCGTTGGGTTTTAGTTCAAGACGCTGTTGCCATGTGGGGACACTCAACGCCGGAGCATCAGCACTAAAGCTTACTTTTTGTAGGCGATTGCTGGCATTACGCACAGTAAAGCCTGCGTTGACGACATCACCCTCGCGGACTATAGGTGGCAAACCACTAATCACTTGCAAGTCTTGGAAGGTTTGAATGCTTGCTTCGCCTTTACCAAAGCGCTCAGTTGAAGAGGCGATGGCAACTAATCTAAAACCTGTAACCGAGTCATTCAGTGGAAAGTTAAAATCAGCTTCACCGCGTTCATTGACGGTAGCGCGCGCCTGCCAGTACACCAAAGTATCAAATAGCTCACGTGTCGTGCCCCCTTTACCGCCACCACCGCCTGCTGGTAATGCTTTACGGCCAAAGTGGCGTTTGCCGACCACTTGGATTTGCGATGTAGCGGTGTCTACCTCCAAACCCCGCTCATTCATCATCGCGGTCAGTAAGTCCCAACTGTTGTTGGCGGCTAATTCCAGCAAGGCTTCGTCAACGACGGCGAGGGTGACTTCTGTTCCAACTGGCAATGCTTGTCCTTGGGCGTTGTTGACGCGTACGTGGACTTTGGCCTGCTCACGAATACGATAGCGTTTTTTGTCACTACGGACATCAACATTGAGTTTGAAGTTGTTCCAGCCAACTTTCACTTCGGTAATACCGAGCTTGAAGGCAGGTTTGCCAAGGTCGATATATGCAGTCGGCTGTACGTCATTATTGCGACCACGAATGGCTAACGCCGAGACAAAGACATTCGGCGCGTAACTGCCTTTGGCGGGCAGGGTGATGACTGGCGATTTACTGGAAAGATACTGTACTTGCGCATCCAAAATACCTTCACGCTCTGTGGTCACCAGTACAGTTGCCTCCTGAAAAGGCATACGCACTTGAAAACGCATGGTTTGATTAGGGTTATAACTTTTCTTTTCTGGAATTAAATCAATACGATCGGTGTCTTGCTGGTCAAACCACCACGGCTCATCATTACTAACCCACGCGCTGGTTGATGATGTGCTTTTTTTGTCGTCTTTATCGGTGACGGTGGCGCGTAAGCGTAACTCGCCAGAGCTATCGACCGCGATCTCGCAGTGGAAGCGGCCTGTAGCATCACTTTTGCCTTCACAATGCGCGTTCAGGTTTTCTAGTGAGGTGCTGTTGTCGTAGCTATAAAAACCGCCGACCGTTTTTTCGCGTGTGGTAATGGTTTTGTTTTCAAAAATATCTACTTTCACAGGTGCATTTTTGACTACATGGCCTTGAGTATCGAGGACAATAACATCCACTGGCACTTTACTGCCGGTTTTTAGCCACTGTTCGACTTTAATACCCGCCAGCCAAGATGCTGGCCAGTATTGGCTATTAGCGGCCACGGTTTGAGTTTCGCCACTGGGATCCTGAAACTCCATTTCCAACTGCACATTGGCCGGATTAACCCGTTCGGGCAGCGGAATATCCGCACGACCACCGCCATGAGCATCAAGTGTTGTGTCGATTTCCTCTAGCGATTGCGACTCTTCAAAACCAGACAGTGGCGGGCATAAGTCTTCACCTTCCTCACTGACGCAGGTACGAAAAGAATATAAATCATAATCAGGAAAGTAAGCGTAGTCTTCGCTCACCAAGCCGCGCAACAGCACTTTGGCATTGGGAAATATCCCGCCATTAACATAAGCCAAACTCATATCGGCAGGCATTGTCTCTTGACGGGCAATGGGGCCTGCCGGGAGTTGTAATTGTGCTTTCAGCAATGGCAAACGGAACTGGGCAACACGGAATTCGCCGCTTTGACGTTTTGAGCCGTTATCTAGCGAAATTTCAATGCTGTAGGTGCCCAGTTTAGCGGCTGCTGGAATTTTCCATTCACTGTTAGCATTGCCTTGCCGATCAAAGGTGACAGGCAGGGTGTATTCTTGATTGCTGCCATTATGGCGAATGGTAATACTATCGGCTTGGTTGTCTGGGGCGCTAAAGCCTGTTAGTGAGTGAGCGCGGATGAAGTGGCGCATGTGCACGGTGTCGTTAGGCCGGAACAAACTACGGTCAAGCACGCTATGGACACTGACTTGCTCGCTATCGTTTGAGCCATAATAATAGTTGCCCAAATTATAACGCCAAGTATCAATCCCTTCCGTCCAGTTCGACAAGACAAAGCCACGGTCTTCGCCTAAACGTGCACTGATTAACATACTGGCACCACGACAGGCTTGTCGTTGTTTTAAGCCTTTATCGCCTTCATCTTCCAGCCAGTCAGAGCGTGAAATATTAGGTAAAGTGCGCTCAATACGGGCAATACCGCTGTTATCGGTTTCACCTTGCCACAATAGTTCGCCCGCATGACAGTCATGTACTTCGACATGGGCATTGGCGATTGGGCTGGCATGCGCCAGAGAAGTCACCCAAACCAAGGAATTGACGCGGCCACGTTTAAAATGCACCGCCAAATCAGTGACCAGACTCATGCTGTGTGTGTACATTGGCTTATCGAGCATCATCAGTGACTGACCCAGATAAGTGCTTTCTACTTCGTGCAGATAAACGCCAGTCTTGTTGACAGGGATACCAATCACTTCAAAGTCTTTAGCGCCAAGTTGTTTGGGTAGCGGACTAGTTTCGACACCAGCCTGTGCTTTGATTAGAGACTCACTACGCGGGTCAATATGTGGTGTTTTAACGGGAGTTGTTACCGTGACCTGCTGACTGTCATCTGGGTTTTCAGCGGGGACGCGCCATGGCCGATTTTCAAAGGTTTCGGTCGTTTTTATCCAGTTAATTAACCCAACGTCATCATCGGGCAGACGTAAGGTCATGAGTTGGGCGCTCGTGCTTTCATGGCTGACGCTAGGTTCTAAATTACGCAAGGTTAACGGAATGGCGCCTACTTGGGCTTCAACAATACCAAAATCAGCGGCAAACTTGGCGAGAGGCGGCCAGTCGCCCGTTTTAATACTGAGTGGAAAGCGGGCGGCATTTTTTAATGGACGAAGACTGCGTATGCCCTTTATTTTGGGAGGCAGTATTAACGTTAAAGCACTATTGGCAGGAAATGGGGGAGAAAAAACCGCATAACGACTGTCGTCATAGGAGTCGCCATTACTATTTGGCGCGGGTGTACGGATTTCTTTGCCCACACGAAGTGTCAGATTTTGCAGTGTATCGGCATCTATGTCTTCGGTGAACTCGACAACCATGTTGGCTAAAGGATTACAGGGCTTTTGCGGCCCTTCGCGGCTACAAGAAAAATGGGCAAGAAACTCCGGACGGACTTTATAACCCAGCAGTTGTTCTTGAGTATTAGCGATACCACTCGTGGACGCAATGCCGCGTCCCCAAACCACGGTCACGCGCGCTTTATTAGCAAAGTGCCGTTTACACTCGACGATGACTTTGCTCACTGGCGCACGCAGGATCGTATTCATCCAGCTTGGGTCATTATTGTTCCACCAGTCAACCTCCCACGAATAAGCTGTTTTTAAATAGCCATCAACTTCTGCGGGTGTGAGTAAATGAACAGGAATTTTTTCGTTGAGTCCTTCGGTCAGACAATAGGTGTTTTTTTCAATGGTTTGTAGATTCACCTCGCCATCCAGCTTCAGTAGAAAGTGCGGACTCTCGCTGATGCCTTCATCTCGATGGACAATGCCTAAACCAAAAGACTTGTTGCGTTTGATGAGAAATAGCTGTGACTCATTGGAGTAGCTAATGCCCGCTCTAGGCATGCTGTCGCTAATCAATGGCCCGCCAGTATTAAACTGATAGGACGATGAGTTAAAGATGGTTTTGCCTGCTAATGACTTACTATCTTTGACTAAAGTGAACGTGCAGCTAATTCCTGACGGCAAGTCGGCATCAAAATCATAAGCCCAATTTCGGGTATCTACCCAGCGGCCTTTGCCCGGTTTTGGACATTGTACAGTAAAGGGATCGGTACGCCGTGGATCGCCAAACGGGATCATGTCTTCGGAAAAGCGCGCTTGCACTTGCCGTACTGTGCGCGCTTCATGCTGAGGGCTAAATAAAACAATACGCGCCATATTACTGGTATCGGCGGCTATTGCTTTTACGGATGCGCGAGGGGCAGCTTGTGCGGTAAACGTAGCGGCAGCAGTAACGAAAAGAGCAAATTGAAAAAAAGCGCGCAGAGACAGCACGATGAGTCATCCTTGATCTGTAATGTGGACAAATAAGCCGACATCATGGCAAAAAAGAATGCTGATTACTACGTGGTTAGGAAAGTATTTTTGCAGGAGAAAGTGAGGAAATCAAAATAAAAAAGGCATCCAAAGATGCCTATTTTCGTAGCGCGAAAAAGGATTAACCCTTAGCGCGCGACTTGAATTCGCCAGTACGGGAATCAATTTCGATACGCTCACCGATTTCGATAAACGACGCCACTTGTAATTCATAACCACTAGCCAATGTCGCTTGCTTCATGACTTTGCCCGATGTGTCGCCTTTAGCGGCTGGTTCGGTATAAGTAACAGTACGGACGATGGTGTTTGGCAATTCAACCGAGATAGCTTTGCCATTGTAAAATACGGCTTGGCAAACTTCTTCCATGCCATCTTCAATGAAGTGCACGGCATCGCCCAAGTTCTCTTTTTCGACTTCGTATTGTTCGTAGTCTGCGTCAACAAAAATGTACATTGGGTCGGCCATGTACGAGAAAGTGACGTCTTTATGGTCGAGGAATACTGGCTCAAACTTTTCGTCGGCTTTGTAAACGGTTTCAGTCAATGTACCGTTCAACAAGTTACGCAGTTTCATTTTGACCACAGCAGAGTTACGGCCAGATTTATTGTATTCGGCTTTAATGACGACGGTAGGCTCGGTACCAATCATAAATACGTTGCCAGGACGGAGTTCTTGAGCGGTTTTCATCGGAGTTCACATACGCAAGGTAGAAAAAGTGCCGCATTTTACCCCAGACAACTCAACTTACGCAAAATACAGTTGCACTTTTCTTAGGCCTTTTTTTGATAGAATGTGCCGTTATTTTGTACAAAAATCAATTAAGCGGGTGGCGAGGTCAGTTTGCCGGCTCAATGAGTCAATAAAACGCTGATGATGGATTCGTGCGTCGGCGCAGATCTGTAGTAGTTGTCGCCAATAAGCGATAGAGGTTTCCTCCCGATTCCATGCCCGTTGCGCGTCCAAATACGCTTCGGGTAGTTCGGGTACTGCGACTTGCATCGTCTCTAGCCATGCCTCAAGTTTGACCAAGTGAGCGTTTTCTTGTTGCGGATAAATGTGCCATAACAGCGGTCGATTGGCCCAATGCGCGCGAATAAACGAGTCTTCGCCGCGCACGATATTAAGGTCACACGCCCACAATAAACGGTCGTAATCATCCGGCAAGAGAAAAGGAATAACAGCTATTGTCAATGTTCCGATGGTGACGCAATCGCCAACCGCTAAGGTCTTGCCCAACCAATGATAAACATTCGCCAATACTCGTCCTTCAGGAATGGCAAGAAAACAGTTTTGCTGTTGTTGGCTGAGTGCAGCGAGCAGGGCAGGTACAGCAGCATTTTCATAAGCAAATAGCGACAAACGATAATCAGCTTGCAGCGCGTGTGGATAACCCAGTTGCTGCCAGAATTGCTGTTGCAGGCTGACGTCGGCTTGAAAGGCATCGCGGCGCTGTAGTAAATCATGTTCGCGCAGCAAACCGCCGCCTTGCGCGCTAAAACTAGGAAAGAAAAAGTATTGTTGTAATGGCAATGTCGGATGTGCCGAAGGCAAACTATGGCATGATAACGTCCAAGACTCTGCCGATAAATATTCCAGATTCAGCCATTGCGAAGCAGGCGTACGCGTCGCCATTTTTTGCAGATATGACTCAGGTAAACGGCAGCCAAAACCTTCAATCACGACATCATAAGGGCTAATATTATTGGTAGCATGGTCAATCCAGTGACGAACTTCTATGCCGTAAATTGTTTGCTCGGCCAGTTGCACATTGAGTGCGGGCAGTAGACGAGCAAAGCTGGTCAGGTCATCAACCCATAGGCGTACCGTCAGTTGGTGTTCTTGACGCAGTTGCTGTGCCAGTCGCCAACAGACGCCAATATCTCCAAAATTATCGATGATGGTACAGAATAGGTCGATGGTTTTGATTTGGCGGTTCATCACCATTACATCGCCGTTTTGCGCAATAACATCATCATAAACGCCGCTTCAGTCGAGAAGCTGTCATGTAACTCCAGCGCTTGACGATGTTCAGGTTTGGCTTTCCAAACATAGGGGGTCATGGCCAATAATTGTTTTAACGAGGATTGCGCCAGTACCAGCGGAAAGCGCACTTCCTGTTGTGAAATTAGGCTAAAACTAGCAGCCAGTTCTTCTAAAAACTTATCGGGTTGATGGGCGCGCACTTCACCAAACAATGCCTCACGCACTGTCCATAAATGGGTGTCAGCAGGGCGCACGATTAATATAAAACCATCAGAGTGTAATACCCGCGCCATTTCAGCAACCGGAATCGGGCTGAATAAACTGGTGACGATATCTACTGAGTCGTCCGCCATCGGTAATAACGCACTACTGCCGACTAACCACGTAATATTAGGGAACTTCTTTGCCGCTAATTGAATCGCAGGTTTGGCAATATCCAAACCCGTGACATCAGTCGCCACCTGAGTCAGCGCCTGTGTGTAATTGCCCTCACCACAACCAATATCCAGTAACACCTTGGCGTTCAGTGGCGCGAGCAACGTCGTTACTGCCTCGCGTAATGGCGCATAATTATCAGCTTGTAAAAACTCGCGCCGCGCTTGCACCATCTCCGGTGAGTCGCCAGGCTCTTTGCTCTTTTTTTGTTGCACCATCAGTAAATTAACATAGCCTTCTCGAGCGATATCAAAACTGTGTCCGTCATGGCAACGCCATGTTTTGGCTTCTTTTTGCAGAGGGTGGCGACACAAGGGACAAATAAGCGAAGGCATGGCGAAGGTTTCTCAAGGGCAAAAAAAAGCAGCGCTATTGTACAACAGCTTGCTGGTGATACCGCTATTAAAGGTTTGTGTGTGCTTATGGTGTGGCTGTGTTTTATCCCTATTTTTAGTATGGATTCTCTGGCTAAACGGGAGCATGATAAAAAAGAGTGTCCTTAATGGGGCAATAAGTTTTTTTCTAACCGTAATTGTAGAGTCGATACCATGAAGCGTTATACCTTGTTATTACCACTGATCACGGCCTTAACCATGAATCATGTTTTCGCTGATGATACGCCAGTCCCTGCAACGGCAGCGACTCCTGTCGAGGCGCAAGATATGAAGGGCATGCACGAACGCTGTATGGGCAATGAAAAAAAGTTAGCTGGCAAAAGTGTTGCAATGCACGATATGCATGAAGACTGTATGAAAGACATGAAAGCGCCGGTATCAAATGCCAAAAAAACTAGTAAGAAATCGTCGGCACATTCTCGTCATCATCACGCGGTCAGCTCAACGAAATAACCACCTCGCTTTTAATTACAGCCCCGTCAATCATCATTGGCGGTAGGAGCTTGTGATGCCCGCGCAGTCTCATCAACACCACGATCATTCTCATCCTGAGCAGTTAGCTCCAACATCCACAGGCGAACAACTAAAAGACCCCGTCTGCGGCATGAATGTGACGACAGCTTCTCCCCATCACCACGATCATCAAGGGCAGCTTTTTTACTTCTGTAGTCGCAAATGTCTTGATAAGTTTCAGGTGAATCCAGCCACGTATCTCAACGCAAAAACAATAGATTCAGTGCCTGCGATGGCCGTAGATGTCGAATATACGTGCCCGATGCATCCTGAAATCACGCAAATTGGCCCAGGCAGTTGTCCTAAATGTGGCATGGCGCTCGAACCTGTTCAGCCTAATCTGGGCGAGCAGGAGAATCCAGAGTTGCTTGATTTTCGTCAGCGATTTTGGTTTACCTTGCCGTTAACCGCCATCGTGTTCGTTTTGGCGATGTTTGGTCATCAGTTGCATTTGTTCGATATGACGACGCAAAGTTGGATCGAAATGTTGCTGTCGATGCCGGTGGTTTTATGGGCTGGCTGGCCATTTTATGTGCGTGGCTGGCAATCACTCGTGCATCGCAGCCCGAATATGTGGACGCTGATTAGTCTGGGTACGGGTGCGGCGTTTATTTATAGCATCATCGCAACCGTAGTGCCATTTTGGTTTCCAGCGTCTTTTGTCTCTATGGGGCGCGTCGCGGTATATTTTGAAGCGGCGGCAGTCATTATTTCGTTGACGCTTTTGGGACAGATGATGGAGTTACACGCACGTTCGCAAACGTCAGCAGCCATTAAATCGTTGTTAGGTTTAGCACCTAAGACAGCACGTCGATTGTGTGATGATGGTACGGAAGAGGATGTGCCACTGACCCATGTTCATATTGGCGACCGGTTGCGCGTGCGTCCGGGGGAAAAAGTGCCTGTTGATGGCGTGGTGTTGGAGGGCAGTAGTGCCGTTGATGAGTCGATGCTGACGGGGGAGCCACTGCCAGTCAGTAAACGGCCAGGCGATAAAGTGATTGGTGCAACGATGAATACCAATGGCGCGTTGGTAATGCGTTCCGAGCGTGTCGGCTCTAGTACTATGCTCGCGCAAATTGTGCAGATGGTGATGCAGGCGCAACGGTCACGAGCTCCTATGCAGCGCATGGCGGATACCGTAGCGGGTTATTTTGTTGTGACGGTGATTGTGACCGCATTGTTGACTTTTTTCGGTTGGGGATTGTTGGCCTCCAACTGGGTTTTTGGTCTGATCAACGCGGTGTCGGTACTGATTATTGCCTGTCCTTGTGCATTGGGTTTAGCAACGCCGATGTCGATTATGGTGGCTACAGGTACAGGCGCTAGTCGCGGTGTACTATTTAGAGATGCGGCGGCTATTGAGAACTTTAGAAAGATTGATACCTTGATTGTTGATAAAACCGGAACACTCACCGAAGGTCGTCCTGCGTTTGACAGCATTGTCCCTGCGTCAGGATTTAGCGAAGCGGATGTACTCTATTTGGCTGCTAGTCTTGATCAAGGCAGTGAACATCCTCTTGCTGCTGCGATTGT
>CANBZV010000039.1 GCA_947373945.1 Moraxellaceae bacterium | reverse complement strand
ACAGTTTGAATAAAACGGTCGTAATTATACGGTTCTAAGGCTTTACGTAAACGACGAATATGCACATCAATGGTACGATCTTCGACATACACATTACCGCCCCACACTTGGTCGAGCATTTGGGTGCGTGAGTAAGCACGTTCTTGGTGGCTCATAAAAAACGCCAGTAAGCGATATTCGGTTGGCCCCATTTCAATCGCTTCATCATTGGCGGTGACGCGGTGGCTTACAGGGTCAAGTTTTAGGCCCTCAGCTTCAATCGCTTTTTCGGCACTCAACGCTGACGAACGACGTAATACCGCTTTAATGCGCGACACTAATTCGCGTGTCGAAAACGGTTTGGTAATGTAATCATCCGCACCCGAGTCTAAACCCTGAATCTTGTGGTCTTCATCACCACGCGCGGTCAGCATAATGACGGGAATTTCATTCAGTGTTTCATCGCGTTTTAGGCGGCGACACAGCTCTACGCCGGTCATGCCGGGCAACATCCAGTCCAACAACACTAGGCTAGGGCGTTCATCAACAATCTTGTGATGCGCCTGCAAAGCATCTTCGGCCTCAATACAGTCAAAGCCCGCTAAATCCAAAGCAATACTGATCATTTCACGAATGGCGATCTCATCATCGACAATCAAAATGCGTTCATTTTTCATGGCTCTTTCCCCTGTTGGCCACGAATTTAATAATTAAAGCAGGATTTATACGTGGTGGCACCATCAACACCTTGGGTGAAAAATGGCGATAACCGTGCACATCCTGAAGAAGCTTTCGTGACAAGCGTATTACATGACAAGCCTGTTGCAAAATTATTACAGAACGTAGCTTAAACCCAGTCCAAGAAAAATAATCATGCCTATTTTATGATTATGGAGAAAAGATTCGGTGCAATGGGTGGGAATGCGGTCGCGGCAGTGTCGCCATTGCCAAATAAATAACGCGACACAGATGCCCAAGGTGCTTGACCAAATAACGCCAAAGTGGAGCATATAACCAATTAGTGCCAACAGCGCGAGAAATACGGCCTGTAATAAGGCAATAATCAGTAGGTCATAATCGCCAAAAAGTATTGCGGTTGATTTGACGCCAATTTTTAGGTCATCATCGCGATCAGCCATCGCATATTGGGTGTCATAAGCGACCGTCCACAGTAAATTGGCGGCATACAGTAACCAGCATAAAGCACTAGGTGGCTGATTTTGGGCGACAAAGGCCATCGGAATCGCCCACGAAAATGCCGCTCCCAGCACCAGTTGCGGCAAATAGGTAAAGCGCTTCATAAATGGATACAAGCTCGCCAACGCCAGTGCGCCAAACGACCAAAAAAAAGTCGTCCAATTCAGAAATAATAACAACGATGCCGAACAAGCAATTAAAAAAACAAACAGATAGAGCGCTTCCCGTGCGGGTAGGCGACCACTGGCAATCGGCCGCTCTTTGGTACGCGCCACTTGGCCATCAAAATGACGATCCGCCCAATCATTAATCACGCAGCCTGCCGAGCGCATCAACACCACACCCAAGGTAAAAATCAGCACAATCTTAATACTGGGTTTGCCATGCGCAGCAATCCATACCGCCCACAACGTTGGCCATAACAATAAATAAATACCAATCGGACGCGGTAAGCGCATCACTTCGGCATACAGCGGTAGACGCTGTTTTAGTGAGAAGGGTGTCGTCATAATTTAATCGACTGTAGTGACGCAGCGTCAAATAAACGCGGCAAGAAGGTTTCCTGAACTAACAACGGCTGGCCAGCATAATTAAAACGCGAGCGCCGGGTTAACAGCGTCACCGTCTGTTGAATGACCATTTTTTCGCGCCGTCCACCATTGAATAATAAACTGCCGAGCGAGCGCGAGCCTAAATAGCGTAAACGTCGCCCACGACCACGTAAGGTATTGATAGGAATAATGCTACGCGCCTTAATCCATATTTCGCCACGACCAATCAATGCCACTTCACGCACCCATGCTCGTTGGCTTGGTGGTAATGCTAACGCCAGACGTTCATCTAAATGGGGGCGATGCCAACCTTGATGCAGCACCCGTACCTTAAAATCACCATGGCTCAACGCAATCAAATAAGCGGTTAACGAGCCGCGTGATAACAGCCAGTCTTTGTGAGGTGAGCGTAAACCGGCTTGCCAATAGCGAGCAGGAGGTAGCCAGCGAGGATTCGGCATCATAACAAGGGAGCTTGAAAAGATTGGAGGTATTGTAACTGATTCATCAAGGGTTTTATTTGATAGTTTTTATCTATTGAAATTAGATTTTTATTCAATTGGATTGATGGTTGGTATTGCCTTAAGCTGATTTCAACGGGGCAAACTGCTTCGATCCGCACGAACCAGACCAGGAGATAGCAAGATGAGTCATATTCCAGCCACAGTCACCGCCAAAAACTTAGAAGGTGCGTTTGCCGGCGAGTCGATGGCATTCATGAAATACAGTTATTTCGCGAAAGTAGCGCGGGCGATGGGCGATGAAGACACCGCGCGTGCATTTGAAGAAACCGCTAAACAAGAAATTCAACACGCCTTTGGTCATTTGGATTTGTTGTACCCGGCAAGTACGTTGACCCCAGCGAGTATGTTGACAATGGCCATCGCTGGCGAAACTTACGAATACACTGAAATGTACCCGAGTTTCCGCGATACCGCGATTGCCGAAGGCAAGCCTGAAGCGATTCGCGAGTTCGACGAACAAATCGCTGAATCCAAAGAACACGCCGAAGCATTTGCCAAGGTGTTGGAGAAAGCCGCCAAGCGTTTTGCGGCGTTGGCCAAAGTCGAAGAGCGCCATGCCAATCACTACCGCGCCCGTTTGGATGCCGTACAAGCGCAGTGACTTGGGGAGTAACACGACGATTTTTTGGTGTTTTCCATAGCCAGTGTTGCCGTCGGGCATGATAAACTTGACAGTGTATAGTGTTAAGATTGCAAAGTAGGCCGTTTCTGCGTAACGTAAGCGGCCTAAAAACTCTAGCCGAATCAGCGAGGTTCAAAAATGAAAAAGTGGCAATGTATCGTATGTGGTTTTATTTATGACGAAGCCGTTGGTATGCCTTGGGATGGTGTTCCTGCGGGCACATCATGGGCTGATGTTCCTGCCGATTGGGTATGTCCTGATTGTGGCGTAGGTAAAGATGATTTTGAAATGGTTGAGCTCTAAGCGTTAGCGTTTTCGGCTTGATTGGTTATGAGGGCGCATCATTGCGCCCTTATTATTGTTGAATTTTAGTGAGGCATCATCATGGCGTTAGTAATTATTGGTACAGGATTGGCGGGCTATAATTTGGCTCGCGAATGGCGCAAGCTCAATCCCGCGGGCGAGTTGGTCATTATTACCCGTGATGATGGCCGTAATTATTCCAAACCGATGTTGTCTACAGGTTATACCAAAGGCAAAACCGCCGATGCATTGGCGATGCAAACCGCTGCGCAAATGGCCGAACAACTAAAAGCTGATATACGCACCTCCGCCAGTGTCAGTGCCATTGATGCGGCAGCTAAAACAGTCACCGTTGATGGCGATGTCCTGTCCTACGACAAATTGGTGTTGGCCTTGGGTGCTGACCCTTTCCAACCGCCATTAGCCGGTGATGGCTTAGCGCGTGTGTATACCGTCAACGATCTAATGGACTATGCCAAATTCCAGCAAGCGGCGGCAGGCAAAAAGAGTGTTATCGTCATCGGCGGCGGTTTGATTGGTTGTGAATACGCCAATGACCTCAGTAACGGTGGTTTTTCGGTACAGCTGATTGAGCCAGTTGGTCGTGTCTTACCTGCGTTATTGCCGGTGGTTGCTTCTCATGCTGTGGGTAATGCTTTGGCAGATTTGGGGGTGACCTTCCATTTTGGCGTCAGTGTGCAAGCGGTTTATAACGAGGGTGACGGTGTACGCGCCGTCTTGTCGGACGGCAAAGAAATTCATGGCGACATCGTGCTGTCGGCGATTGGTTTGCGGCCACGGGTTGCGCTGGCCAAAGAAGCGGGCTTGATGGTAAATCGCGGTATAGTCGTCGATCGGTTATTAGCGACGAGCCAGCCTGATATTTATGCCTTGGGTGATTGTGCCGAAGTGGATGGTTTGGTGTTGCCCTATGTGTTGCCGTTAATGGCGGGTGCGCGCGCGTTGGCAAAAACCTTATCAGGTCAAGAGTCGCCAATCAGCTACCCAGTGATGCCGGTACAAGTGAAAACACCGATTTGCCCAGTTGTTGTAGCGCCTGTGTTTCCCAATATGCAAGGCGAATGGCATTTGGAAACCCAAGATGGCAATAACATCAAAGCCTTGTTTAAAAATGGCGAAGGCCAGTTATTGGGCTTTGCATTAACAGGTTCGTTTGCCAGTGATGCGGCATTAAAAGCAGAATTAGGTAAATTGGTATTAGGCTGGCTGGTTTAAGTCGTCCATAGGCTGGTAGGATGGGTTGACGAAGGAAACCCATCTTGTCTATGCGATGGGTTATGTGTCTCAATCCATCTTGCTCGCGGGAGAAAAGCTTGACCTCAATTTCCGTCACTCATTTGTTTGATGCCCCGATTGCTGAGGTATTTGAAGCAGTCATCAATGCCGATAAATATCCCTATGTCTCGCGTTTAATTCACGTCGAGCGTGTCCGCGATGCGTCAACTACCGAAAAAGATGGTGTCGGCACGCTCCGTGAAGTCGAGTTGGGCGTTATGTGGTTTAAAGAAGAATTTACCGTCTTTGAACGCCCCAAACGTGTGGATTATAAAATTCTTGAAGCGCGACCCTATTTCGAACATCAAGCGGGCAGTTTTAGTTTCAGAAAACGCGGCACGATGACCGAAGTGACTTGGTCGTCAACCTTTCATGTCCCTTCGTCGTTACCACCCATCGTAGTGTCCAAAGTATCAGGCTGGATCGCCAAAGCGGCGTTTCGTACGGCGCTAACGGTGTTGGATAAACGCTTGCAAGCGTCGCGTCTGCACCTAAAAAGAAAAAAAGTGCGAGCAAAGTGAATTTGCTGACAGTGTTAGAATGGCGCTCGCTTTTAATCAACAGGGATATTTTCAATGAACCAGTCTTTACGTGCTCTGATGGTGCTCAGCTTAACGCTCGGTCTAAGCCAATCTGTTTTAGCTGCTGGCTTTGGTGGACAAATTGAAGGCGCTGCGGAAGTGGGTGGCGATGATGTTGCCACCGTGTTTTATACCAATGGCGATACCCAAGATGTTAAAGCGGGGCAAGGGCTGACACTGGCGATTGGCGGCCACTATCGCGCCGAGAAAAGCCCTTGGGATACCGTAGGTACCGTTGGCTATAAATTTGTCACCACGGCGGCCTCCAATGCCGATATTGGCATTACCCGCTGGACAATGAAATTAGAAGAGCGTTTTCACGCCAACGACAGCATTTGGGTCGGTGCAGGCATTACCAGACATAGCAATATCACCTTTGATTGTGGTGGCCTGTGTCCTGATTTAAGCTTTGACGATGCGACCGGTTTTGTTGCTTCCGTAGGCTGGAAATACATCGCGTTGACGTATACCGATATTCAATACGATGGCGAAGATCATCATACTTACGATGCGAGCAACATCGGTTTGATGTTTACAGCGGGCTTTTAATTCTATCGCTAGCTGGGGCATTAACGCGTCTGTGTGTTAATGCCTATCTCCGTTCTTACTTGCAGCTGATTCGACCTTTCCCTACCGACACTATTTGGTAGTCCTTACGTCTGCCTATATAATCGCGCCATCAACACTATCATCGTTTGTTTGCTCACCTTCACGGACTCCCTCATGTTGCGTTTAACCGAACTCAGATTGCCTCTAGACCATGCGCCAGAGGCTTTACAGGCTGCCATTCTGCAACGGCTGGGAATCCCTGCCCAAGACCTCATTAGTCATACCATCTACAAACGCAGTTACGATGCGCGTAAGTCCAGCGCCATTATTCTGACCTATATTGTTGATGTTGAAGTGGCTAACGAAGCAGAAGTGTTGGCGAAATTCACAGGCGATATTAACGTCAAAGTCACCCCCGATATGGATTACAAGTTCGTTGCCCAAGCGCCTGAAAACCTCACGCATCGCCCAATAGTTGTTGGTTTTGGTCCGTGTGGCATTTTGGCGGCTTTGGTGTTGGCGCAAATGGGCTTCAAACCGATTATTCTTGAGCGCGGTAAAGAAGTACGTGAGCGCACCAAAGATACATGGGGCTTATGGCGTAAAAGCGTGTTGAATCCTGAGTCTAATGTTCAGTTTGGTGAGGGCGGTGCGGGAACTTTTTCCGATGGCAAACTCTATAGTCAAATCAAAGATCCGCGTCATTTAGGACGCAAAGTGCTGGACGAATTTGTTAAAGCCGGTGCGCCGGAAGAAATTTTATTTATTAACAAACCTCATATTGGCACGTTCAAGTTGGTGACGATGGTCGAAAATATCCGTCGTACCATTGAGTCATTAGGTGGCGAAATTCGCTTTCAACAGCGCGTCGTTGATGTGCAGATTGACGATAGTCAAGTACGCGGTGTGACCTTAGCCAGTGGCGAACAGTTGCGTAGCGACCATGTCATTATGGCGTTGGGTCATAGTGCGCGTGATAGTTTTGCCATGCTTCATGAACGCGGCGTGTTTATGGAAGCCAAACCGTTTTCGATCGGCTTCAGGATTGAACATCCCCAAGGTTTGATTGATCGTTGTCGTTTTGGCAAGTCAGCGGGACATCCAGTTTTGGGTGCTGCCGATTACAAACTGGTACACCACGCTAAAAATGGCCGTGCTGTTTATAGCTTTTGTATGTGTCCAGGCGGTACGGTGGTCGCAGCTACGTCAGAACTCAACCGGGTGGTCACAAATGGCATGAGCCAATATTCACGTAACGAGCGGAATGCCAACGCCGGTATTGTTGTCGATATTCAACCCAGTGATTATCCCGAAAGTGGTGCGTTAGGCGGCATCGCCTTTCAACGTTTTTGGGAGTCCCGCGCTTTTGAGTTGGGGGGGGGCACGTATGCTGCTCCTGCGCAATTGGTCGGTGATTTTTTGGCGAAACGGCCTTCAACGGGTGTGGGTTCGGTCGAACCTTCGTACAAACCTGCCGTCAACTGGTGTGATCTCAGCACCAGCCTGCCTGATTATGTTATTGATGCCGTACGTGAGGCTTTACCTTTTTTTGATAAGAAAATCAAAGGTTTTGCCATGCACGATGCGGTATTAACTGGCGTAGAAACTCGTACTTCATCACCATTACGCATTACGCGTGGTGAAGATTGCCAAAGTTTGAATGTCAAAGGCTTGTTTCCTGCGGGCGAAGGCGCAGGTTATGCAGGAGGCATTTTGTCGGCAGGGGTTGATGGTATTAAAGTGGCGGAAGCATTAGCGTTGAGTATGGTGCAATTAACGTAATAAGTGCCAATGATTAGAGCAGTCCTCTACTGTGTGGCAGAGGACTATGTCGACAGTAGATTAGCGAGCAGATTCTTTAAAATTGTCGTCAGACGGTTCTTTAGTATAAGCCCCTTGATCGTGCGTCAATTTGGTTGTGCCATTCATCAGTATGCTAATACGGCTGTCTGATGTTTTTGCTGATGCCGCTTGGATGTTAGTGCCCGTAATCAATGGCGCGTTGTAAGCAAATGACCAAAGATAATGCCATACAGCAGCATTATGTTTTTCGGTGATTTGTGTCGCGTTAAAGTACCAAGGCTTTAACTCCGTGTAAGCCGTCATTTTCATTAGGTCAGTATTGCTATCGCCAACAAAAATGGTGCTTGTGACGGCTGATGTTCGATACGCTTCAAAAATCACGCCTTTAGTTTTTAGGGCACTAACATAGGTACGACAAACTGCACCCACCCACTGGTTGCTTAAATAACTTTTGGCATCGTTTGAATAGAATGGATCAAGTAAAGCCACACGTTTAGGCAAGAGTTTGCTGCTGATGGTGCCTAAAGCCACAGCATCACTGATTTTTTTAGTGAGGCTAATGGCGAGTTGATTACCCAGTGAATGGCCAAGAATACGAATATTACTGCCTGTGTAGCCCGCTAAGTTGTCTTTATAGCTGGTAAATAGCAAGTCAGTGACGGATTGTGTGGGGCCTGTGCTGTAAACCCCCGCCACGTTCTTCCAACGCATAGCTCGCGTCGCGGTAGCAGACCAAATTTTGGCTTCAGCGTCTTTAACTTCATCTTCATCAGCAAACTGATTCCAATACATAATGCCGACATTGTAGCCTGCTGCGCGCCAAGCATAAGCCAAATCTAAGTCTGGGCCGCCTGCATCTTTACGATTAAATGTTTCACGATTTTGAGCTGCGCTTGAGCCTTTTTGCCAGCCATGAATATAAATGACAGTTGGTTTACTGGCGCTATAGTAAGCATTACTTTGATTAGGCACGGCTTTTTGCCAATTGTCGGCATCACCAAACCAGTACAAACCGTAATCTAAATTGTTAAATGTTGCTGTTGGAAATACACCTGTCGCCGCGTTGGTCGTGGTGATAGAGCAAAGACACAAAAAAAGTATCACGCCAAAAAAACGCTGAATAGCATGAGCTATCTTGATATTAGCAACGTTTGGGCGCGCAAATGTACGCATTATTGTTCGTCCTTCGTATAGGACTTAGCGTCAATAACCCATCGGTTTGCAATACATAACATCCGTTTATTAACGGGAGATGCAGTGAGCATAGTGGGTTGAGAGCTAAGTATGGGTGGTTATATTTTTTATAGGTAGATGCCTTATTGGCTCGACCTTTTTGTTGTTTGGCCAGTCGGATAAATCAGTGATTAGAAACTGGTTAGCCGCTAGCTTAGCGAAAGTTGATTAAGATGGGCAGTATAAAAATGGCGACGAATGGCGTGATATGATAATTTTTTGGCGTTAATGCGTAATTAAATTGTCTTTACCTGCCAAATTATTGTCTTTTCCTGCCATTCGTGCTGCATTTAAAGTGGGTTTAACATACTGATATAGTAGCTAAAATATAGTTGTATATAAGCGTGTATATATAGATGTATAAAATCATTAAGGGGGTGATGGGACGTTTTTATCGTAAATATATTTCGTTACAAATATACAAGTGTAGTGGCGAATCCTGCGCGCAAACGGGGGGTGCGCCGTGAACGGTTGATTCTTTTATGGTGTTAGCGAGGGTTCTACCACTTCCACCGCATCACCGAAACCCCGTAACCACCACAACAATTGCTGGGTATTTTTAACTGTTGCTTCGACCAATAACCGATTATCGTCCGTTTCACTAATCACTTGGTCTTCACTGAGTTTGCTCTCATATAAATGATCGCCGACTGCTTTGGTAAATAATGCTTTCAGGCGAATGGTGTCACCTTGACCAAAGCCCAATGCGCCTGTTGCCAAATAATCATCAATATTGAAATCACTAGGAATCATCGACGCCGTTTTCAGTAACTCCGCCGCGACAAAACGCTGCAACGCAAACAAACGAATTTTCGGGCTATCGGTACGGGTGCAAACCAAATAAATGACGGGGCCACGCTGGACAATCGCCAACGGGTTCAGCGTATATTCCGCTGCCACTTTGTCGTACCGGCGCTGATAACTGACAGTGAGCTGTTTATTAGCCAATAACGCTTCATAAATCGCTTGTTGTGCCTGACGATTGACCGTTGGTGGAATTAACGGCTGGGTCGGTGGAATAATGCGTACGCAGTCGAGCCAATGACGACCCTGATTATCACTGTGACTCACTGCGCGTTGTGCCATATCAAACCACGGCCGTAACTCGTCCAATAAGCTGGGCGGCAACAAATGGCGCAAGTGTTCTTCCACCATCAAAAAAGTCACTGCTTGGCTGGTGCTAATATGCGGCAGACTAGAAATCTGAGCATCGGCACGCCAGCGCCAGCCCTGTGGACTAGCGCCATTATTTTCCAGCGGGAACCGTTCGGCCAATTGATTCAGGTCGCGCTGAATCGTACGCAAGCTTACTTGCACGCCTTCACGCTCAAGCATAATTTGAATATCGGCAGTGCCAATCCATTTACCCTGCGGCAAGCGTTGTAATACCAACCATTGCCGATGCAGACTACTGGCTTTTTCCTTGCTCATCATTATTTTAACCCTCGCAAACTATTTTAGGATGTACGTGGTAATCGCTTATTGGTTTACAACGCAGCCGCTTTTAGCGGCTTTAGGCTCTGCAAACGCGCTAATCTTGGTGAAATGCATGAGTCCGGAGTCGCACCAAAATACCACGTCAACGCGCTAAAACAAGTCAAAAAATCATCAACAACGACAATTATTGTCGCAAGAAACAAGGCGACACAGGCCGTCGTTAAACAGGTTTTTGTCACTTCTTCCTGTCATTTTTCCTTCGCATAATGGCTTTACGTTAACAAGGTGCGTCTGACGTCCATCGGCACTGTCGGTGTTAACGCTAATCTGAGGAGAAAAATAATGTTATTACTCTCGATAGTGTCTGCCATGATGATCGTGATGATGACGCGTCACCGGATATGGTTACTGAGTGCCGCAGGGGGTGCAGCGCTGGTAATGGGATTATGGTTATTGATGATGATTTTTGAGCGTGTGTTGCCCAGTGCCATGCACTCATTTAGTGGCGTGTTGTCATTTTTGCTGGTCGCCGTTGCTGTTTTTGCGATGTTGACGACGTATGAAAAAATACAGCATCAACGTGACGACGTTTAACCTTGGACGATGGTTTCAATCAGGGCTTGGGTGTCGTAGCAATAACTGATACATTTCGCCTCAATCAATAAGAAGCATTGGGGCGATGAATGAATAAGTTTCAGTTATTGTTGTTATTTATGGCGAAGCGCATGCAGTACCTTTCCCACCATCATGCGGGATTTATTGCGATGCTGCATCACCGTCATTTTGTCATCCAACTGCAAACGATGGATGGCGGCACAGTGCGTTATTTTTCGGTGCAAAACCGCCGTATTCGCTCGCACGCGCGCCCCCACGCCAAGCCTGATTTTGTCATGAATTTCAAGGATGAAGACTACGCGTTAAAGATTTTGAGTAAGGCAACGCCGATGGCCTTTATGAAAGGCATGCAGGCGGGCGACATCAAGATGGAAGGTGATTTTAGCCTGTTGATGTGGTTTAACAACGCCGCTAAATTTTTGCAACCTGACATTCCAAAGCCTGTACGTCAAGCGGTAAAATGGGTGAAGACGCAGAAAAAAGCGTTAACCGCCTAGTGTATTTCACGGGCGTCTGTCGTTTATAAGGAGGCAATATCATGTCTATATTGCACGATAAAACCGTCGCCGAAGCGCGGAAAAATATTGAGCAACGCGAGCAAGGCTACCGCGCAAAATCACTGAAAATGTATCCTCATGTGTGCGGACGTTGTTCTCGTGAGTTTACGCACGCCAATTTGCATTTGTTGACAGTCCATCATCGCGATCACAATCACGACAACAATCCAGAAGATGGTAGCAACTGGGAGTTATTGTGTGTGTATTGCCACGACGAAGAGCATTCTAAACAGCTGAGTCAATCGGGTTTTGCCCGCGAAAAAGAAATTCCTGTTGCCACAAATAAAGCATTTGCGGGCTTAGGGGATTTGTTGAAAGCCAAGAAATAGTATTACTCAAACTTTTTCGAAACATAGATTAGGCTGTATCGACATTAGCGCCATGTCAGTTAAAACAAACGTTGCAGCGATGATTTGATTGCTGCTAGAGCTTGTTGTTAGGGTCATGAGTGTTGCTGATCATTTATACGCATTTTTTCGGGTGAAGAAATATTGAATATGGCTATGTCAAAGCGCACGCGATCAATGGTTATGGCGATGTTACTACTGATACTTACTGCTTGCAGTAAAGATAAGGAGTGGCAAGACATACACCAACAAGCGATGGCATTGTATAAGCATGAAAAGTATGACGCCGCCATCGTGATGGAAAAAAATGCTCTGGTTATTGCTCATCATGATGGGCCGAATTTTACTAACGTTGCTAGCAGTCTTTTTTCGCTCGCTGCGTACAATCGTAAGATTGGCCAAATTGACGAGGCGGTGTCACTGTATAAACAAGCTATTATGGTTTTTGATAGAACTGGGTCTACACAGGTGATTGTTTTTATTGGTGATCTTGCGCAGTTTTATATTGATCTCGGCCGCTATGCGGAAGCCGAGCCATTACTTGAACGCTATTTGTCCATTGCTGAAAAAGACTACAACAAAGAAGTCATTGCGACGGGATTGGATGCTATGGCCGCCGTCTATAAGGGCACAGGGCGTCTTTATCAATACAATGTCACCGTGGAACAAGCTGAAAAAATGCGGCGGCAATAGTCACTGTCATGGCTGTGAATGGTTTTATACCGCGACATACTTAGGTGCATTCGGCAACCATCGCAGCACTAACGCGTGCGCCTGTTGTGGCTGTTCTTTCTGCAAGGTTTTTGCTAATTGATGTGCGGTTTTTAATAACTGTTGATCGCGCTGTAAATCAGCCACTTTAAACTCAACCATGCCTGTTTGTTTCGTGCCTAATACTTCACCGGGGCCACGAATTTCCAAGTCTTTTTCAGCGATGATAAAACCATCGGTGGTGGCACGCATAATCGCCAAGCGCTCTTGTCCCATCTGTGATAACGGCGGCTGATACATCAATACGCAATAACTGACGGTGCTACCCCGACCGACACGACCACGCAATTGGTGTAATTGCGCTAAACCTAAACGTTCGGCGTTTTCAATTATCATCAATGATGAATTTGGCACGTCGACACCGACTTCAATCACCGTCGTGGCGACTAATAAGTCCAGTTCACCGAGTTTGAACGATTTCATAATCACCTGTTTGTCGTTGGACTTCAGTTTGCCGTGCACTAAGCCTAACCGTAGCTCAGGTAATTCTTTTTGCAGCTCTTCATAGATGGCTTCTGCGGCTTGTGCTTCTAACAGTTCAGACTCTTCAATCAAGGTGCAAACCCAATAGGCTTGTTTACCCGTTTGACAGTTGGCGCGCACGCGTTCAATCACTTCAGCGCGACGGGCATTTGATAACGCAACTGTCGTCACTGGGGTACGATTAGGTGGCAATTCATCAATAACGGAGGTGTCCAAATCGCCATAGGCACTCATCGCCAACGTCCGTGGAATTGGCGTCGCCGTCATAATCAATTGATGCGGACACATGCCCCATTGTTCTCCTTTTTGCCGCAACGCCAGTCGTTGATCAACGCCAAAACGATGCTGTTCGTCAATAATCACCAAGCCTAAACGAGCAAACTGCACGCTGTCCTGAAACAAGGCATGAGTGCCTACGATAATCTTCGCTTCGCCAGAGGCAATTTTCGCCAAGGAGGCAGTACGCTCTTTGGTGCCTTGTTTGCCACTTAACCACGCGACGGGTAAATTCAAATCATTAAACCAATGACCAAAACTGACAAAATGTTGCTCGGCTAAAATCTCAGTTGGTGCCATCAAACCGACTTGCCAATCGGCGGCAACGGCATGACAAGCGGCCAAGGCCGCGACGACGGTTTTACCCGCACCAACATCCCCCTGTACCAGCCTTAACATTGGTTTGTTGTGCGTTAAGTCACGGGCAATTTCAGACCACACGCGACGCTGGGCATTGGTTAGAGCAAAGGGCAGTTTGGCTAACAGTTGCTGTGCTAAAGGCGATTCAACTTTAAAAACAGGGGCTTGCAGCGCTTGAATATGCTGGCGACGTTGCGCCAAGCTAATTTGGTGGGCAGTTAGTTCTTCAAAGGCCAGTCGTTGTTGCGCGGGATGCGCACGCATCAATAACAGCTCACGGTTACTGTTGTTCGGTGGGTTATGAACCGTATGTAGCGCCTGCAATAGGCTGTAACGACTACTGGCATAAGCAGGCATCAGTTCGGGTAACGATTGCGAATTAGCCAAGCTAAGCGCTTCGTTGACCAGTTGCCGTAACCGTACTTGCGTTAAGCCTTCGGTATTAGGATAAATCGCGGTAAGGTTGGCGTCCGGTAGCGGCTCGTCGCCTTTAATGGCTTTATATTCAGGATGATAGATTTCCATGCCGCTGGTGCCCAAGCGAATTTCACCAAAAACACGCATTCGAGTCCCGCGTTTAAAATGTTCTTTTTGTTGCGGGTAAAAATGATAAAAGCGTAAGGTGATCACGCCTGTGCCGTCACCAAAACGCACCGCTAACGATTGGCGTTTGCCTTGAGCGACAGTCATGTCCAGCACTTCACCTTCAAAGAGCAAGGTGGCGCCCGTATGAGCACTACAAATGGGGCTGATATGGCTGCGGTCTTCGTAGTCGCGCGGTAAATGAAACAGCATATCTTGTAAATTGGTCAGGCCGAGTTTGGCGAGTTTGTCGGCCAGCGCAGCACCAACACCTTTGAGATGTTGTACTGAGATATGTGCCAATTGTTGGGTCATAACGGTTGGCTTCCTACCAAATTTAATTGCTGCAAGCTGGCTATTAAGACATGAATCGCTTGTGGGCGGGGGAAACGTCGGCGCCAAACCGCCATGATTTGTCGCGTAGGCGCAGGAGCAATGGTTTTAGTCATAAGACTGTCGTTAACTAAATAAGGTACGCTAATGGCAGGAATTAGCGTCAGTCCTAAACCGTTGGCCACCATAAAACGTAAGGTTTCCAACGAATTGCCATTATTCAGTTTTGGTTGATTCATTGGACACGAGGCTAAAATCTGGTCACGAAAACAATGGCCTTCACCCAACATCAACATAGGTGCGTTGGCTAAGTCACAGGCTGCAATATGAGGCTTGTTCGCCCATGCATGATTTTTGGGCAATAGCAGACAAAAATCTTCGTGAAACAGCAGTTGGGTTTGCGTTTCAATTTGTTCAAATGGTGCGGCGACCAAAATGACATCCAGTTCGCCCGCGGCCAGTTTCTCTGCTAAAACAGCGGTGTAGTTTTCTTCCAGATACAATAACAGTGACGGCGCGGTTTGATGCAATGCGGGAATAAGGGTCGGGAAAATATACGGCGCCACGGTAAAGATCGCGCCTAAACGTAGTGGTTGGGCAAATTGATCGTGTTGAGCTTGCGCGAGTTGTTTCAGGTGTTCAGCTTCGTGTAATACTACTTTTGCTTGTGCGATGATACGCTCCCCTGCGGGCGTGACTAAGACGTCGTGACGATGGCGTTCAAACAGCGTCAAACCTAATTCTTCTTCCAGTTTTTTAATGGCGATACTGAGCGTCGGCTGCGAGACAAAACAGGCGGCAGCAGCTTTAGCAAAATGCCGAACGTCGGCAAGGGTCACTAAATAGCGTAAATCGGTGAGGGTCATGGTTTAATACTATCCCTGAAAGGG
>CANBZV010000038.1 GCA_947373945.1 Moraxellaceae bacterium | reverse complement strand
AAATAAGCAATCTTACGGGTAATTACCGATGTTTTACCTGAGCCAGCGCCCGCTAAAACGAGTAATGGGCCGTCAATATATTTGGCAGCTTCTTGTTGATGCGGATTTAAATTATTCATGAAGGAGGTACAAGCAGATAAGAGAAAGCGGGCTTATTGTACGGGGAAGGGAGTAGGGGTGCAATTCATTGCCGCCCCTAATCCATGTTGTTGATGAGTGGTGTGCGTCACAGTCTGACTTATTGGCGTTGGTTGATGTTTTACATTATGCCGCGAATCCCTCCAAACCTCCCTTTGAGAAAGGGAGGCTTCAAAGCATCAGTCAAGGCAAAGAAGTTCTCCCCCTTTGGTAAAGGGGAGTTAGAGGGGATTTGCTATTAGCGTTTACCAAATCTCTCCAGCAATTTATAACCGACGTTAAATACCGTATCGTAATGGTTGGGCAGTAAGCGTTGCACTGCATCCAGCACTTTTGCATCTTTGCCAATTAATAGTCGTTTTTGGTTTTTCTCGATGGCGCGGACAATTTGCCGTGCTGCTTCTTCGGCTGATGTAGCAGCTAGACGGTCAAAGTCAGCAACCATTTTCTGTACGCTAACGGCATGGCCACTAATATCATTGTGAATGCGGGCATGGCGAACAATGTTGGTTTTAATGCCGCCAGGATGAACACAGGTAACATGAATGGTGCTGCCACGTAATTCTTGGCGCAGCGATTCGGTAAAGCCTTTAACGGCAAATTTACTGGCGTTATACGCCGATTGTGAAGGCACACTGATAATGCCAAAGATGCTGGAGATATTAACGATATGGGCGTCTTTTTGTTGTTTCAGTTGCGGAGTAAATGCTTCGCAGCCATTGACTACACCCCAGAAATTAATATTTAACACCCATTCAAAATCCTGACGACTCATACCTTCAACGTTTTGCGATAATGCGACACCGGCATTATTAATGATAACGCTAGCGTTACCTAAGGCGCGCGCAACATTATCAGCAAAGGTTTGCATTGCTTGGCGGTTGGCAACATCAACCGTAGCGCTGTAGACTTTAACGCCATGAGCTGAAGCAATATCAACGGTCTTTTGTAGGTTGTCGGCATTAACATCGCAGAGGGCTAAATGCGCGCCTTGCGCCGCGAGTTGCAAGGCGAGGGCGCGACCAATGCCAGAACCTGCGCCAGTAATAACGACGACTTTATTTTCTAGATTTTTCATTTTTCCCTCGTTGGACAATTATATTTTTTTGTGTAAAAGCAGAGTTTAGATTAGCAAGCTGGGTATAAAAAGCTAGTACCAACGTCCATGAATTGTTGTTTTTCGTGCAGAAAAAATAAAGCCGATATTGTCCATGTCTTTTAAGTGGTTTGAGCGTCGTAGAAAGTGTAAAATGCGCCCCGCTAAATCTAAGCAAGACGTGTACATCGTCCTGATGTTAAGTCGTATGGGGATATTATGGGACACAAAACAGCACTTTATGGCGAGCACCTCGCGCTCAATGCCCGCATCGTTGATTTTGGTGGTTGGGATATGCCTGTGCAGTACACGTCGGTACTTGCCGAGCATCATGCTGTGCGTCGTGCGGTAGGTATGTTCGATGTTTCCCACATGACTTTTTTAGAGTTAACAGGCCCCGATGCCGTTGCTTATTTACAACATCTTTTAGCGAATGATGTCACCCGATTAAAAAGTGCAGGTAAAGCTTTGTATTCAGCCATGCTCAATGAGCAGGGTGGCGTAATTGATGATTTGATTGTCTATGCACCGACAGTACATCACCCTGACTTATGGCGAGTGATTGTTAACTGTGGTACACACGACAAAGATTTAGCGTGGATGCTTGCTCATGCGGCAAACTTCCGCGTCAGCTTGAAAGAGCGTACTGATTTGGCCATGTTGGCCATTCAAGGGCCACAAGCGTATCGTGTCGTCAGTGACATTTTGGGTGTGGAAGCAGGTGCTATTATTCAGGCGTTAAAACCGTTCCAAGGCCGTGAGTTTGATGACTGGTTTATCGCGCGTACCGGTTATACCGGCGAAGAAGGATTAGAGATTTTAGTACCCGAAGCCAAGGTTGCGACTTTTTGGCAACAGCTATTAGCGGCGGGCGTTTTACCCTGTGGTTTGGCAGCGCGTGATACCTTGCGTTTGGAAGCAGGCATGAATTTGTACGGCAACGATATGGACGATAACATTTCGCCCTTAGCCGCAAACATGGCGTGGACGATTGCGTGGGACCATGATTTTATTGGTAAAGCCGCGTTAGTCGCCGAAAAAGAAGCAGGCGTCAAACAGCAATTAGTGGGCTTGGTATTGCAAGATAAAGGCGTACTGCGTTCGCACCAAAAAGTAATTGTCGATGGTGTTGGCGAAGGTGAAACGACGTCGGGTACGTTCTCGCCAACGATGGAAAAGTCGATTGCTTTTGCTCGAATTCCTGCGGGCGACTATAGTCAGGTCTGGGTTGAAATTCGCGGTAAGCGTTTAGCGGCTACCGTCGTCAAGCCGCCGTTTGTGCGTCTTGGTAAAGTGTTAGTTTAAAACCCTCACCCGCGCTTTGCGCTGCCCTCTCCCTCAGGGAGAGGGTTAGGGTGAGGGGGATTCGCTTTTAATTAATGAGAGATAACCATGAGCAATACTCCTAGCGACTTAAAATATGCCACGAGCCACGAATGGGTGCGTTTGGATGGCGATATTGTCACCGTTGGTATTACCGACCACGCGCAAGAAGCCTTGGGTGATTTGGTGTTTGTTGAACTACCTGAAGTTGGCGATGAAGTGGGTGCAGGCGACGAAGCCGGTGTTGTTGAATCGGTGAAAGCGGCGTCAGATATTTACGCACCTGTGTCTGGCGAAGTTGTTGAAATTAATGCCGCGTTGGAAGATACACCAGAGCTTATCAATACAGATCCATACGGCGAAGGCTGGATGTATAAGATCAAGGTTGCTGCGATTGATGAATTAGATGATTTGTTGTCTGCTGACGAGTACGACTCGCAAGTGGCTGCTGAGCATTAAGTAAGTTTTTTCCTCCCCTTATCAGGGTTATGTCGTAGTTAGTAGTTGAAATAAAATTTCGCTGCGGAGTGTCCCCTCTCCCTGAGGGAGAGGGCTAGGGTGAGGGTTTTTGGTCGGGGTAAATGCATATTTCAGTGTTTACATACCCTTTCTTCGCCCTCGCCCCGACCCTCTCCCACAAGGAGAGGGAGGAAATGCAGCTTCAACTGTTACTAGCGATATAGCCTAAACAGGGGAGGAGTTTTATGTCCCTCGTTCTTTAAGTTGGGTTTAGCTGCTGAACCCCTTCCAACTGAGCAAAATCTCCATGCCATTCGTCCCTCATACCGAATCTGATGTTCGTACGATGCTTGATACCATTGGTGTCGATAGTGTTAGTGCGTTATTTGATGAAATTCCTGCCCATTTGCGTTGCCAACCGTTAACGGCAATTCCAGATGGTTTGACCGAAATGGAAGCCTTGCGTGTTATGCAAGAGCGCAGTAGCGAAGACGCTGGCGCACTCTGTTTTATTGGTGCAGGTGCGTATGAGCACCATATTCCTGCCGTTGTTTGGGATGTTGTTGCTCGCGGCGAGTTCATGACCGCGTACACGCCATATCAGGCCGAAGCCTCACAAGGGACGTTGCAGGTTATTTACGAATTTCAAAGCATGATGGCGCACATCACTGGCATGGATGTTTGTAATGCGTCCGTTTATGACGGTGCTTCGGGTTTGGCAGAAGCGGTATTGATGGCGGTGCGTGCGCATCGTAAATCGAAATCCAAACGAATTCTCATGCCGCGTACCGTGTCGCCGTTATATCGCGAAGCGGTCAAAGCGATTGTTGAGATGCAAGGCATTGAATTGGTTGAATTAGATTATGACCAACAACAAGGCATTATCAATCCGGCTAGTTTGCAAGCCTACGAAGGTCAGGATTTCGCCGCCTTAATCATTCCTTACCCGAATTTCTTCGGTGTTATGGAAGAAGTGGACGCACTGACTCGTTGGGCAGAAACGAACAATATTCTAATTATTGCTGTCGTCAATCCCATGGCGTTGTCTATCCTGACGCCACCAAATGAATGGGGTAATAAAGGTGCCGATATCGTAGTTGGCGAAGGACAACCCTTTGGTATTCCTTTGTCCTCTGGTGGCCCTTATGTCGGCTTCCTGTGCTGTAAGCAAGAGCATGTCCGACAAATGCCCGGCCGGATTATTGGTCGGACAGTCGATCTTGAAGGTAAAGAAGGTTTTGTGCTGACGTTACAAGCGCGTGAGCAGCATATCCGTCGTGCTAAAGCGACATCCAACATCTGTACTAACCAAGGTTTGGCGATGACTGCTGCCACCATCTACTTGAGTTTGATGGGTGCAGAAGGATTGGAACGCGTATCATTGGCATCACACCATAATATTGGTCAATTGACGCAACAAGTGATAGCTATTGACGGTGTTAAAGCCGCGTTTGCCGGTGTGGTCTTTCATGAAGTGGTGTTGCAGTTAACTAAGCCTGTTGCTCCCGTATTAGCAAAAATGGCTGACTTAGGCGTGTTGGGCGGTTTGGATTTGAGTGTTTATTACCCAGAATTAGGCCATGCCTTGCTGGTCTGTACCACGGAAACGAAAAACGCAGCCGATTTAACTCGTTTCACGACAGCTTTAACGCAAGCCTTGGCGGAGTAAACCAACATGACTTTGATTTTTGAACGCTCACAAGAAGGCCGTCGTGCCACTGCCCAAGCGCCACATCAGCGTTATGAGGCGAATGATATTCCTGCCGCGTTGCGTCGTAAAAAAGCAGCGTTGTTGCCGCAAGTATCTGAGTTACAGGTAGTGCGTCATTACACTAATTTGTCGCGCAAAAACTTCAGCATCGACACTCAGTTCTATCCACTCGGTTCATGCACGATGAAGTACAACCCGCGCGGCGCGCACAAAGGCGCGATGATGTCAGGCTTTTTAGGTCGTCATCCGTTAGCACCCGTGACGCATTCGCAAGGCTATTTGGCATGTATGTATGACTTGCAGGAAGTACTGAAAGAAGTGACGGGAATGAAAGGCGTGTCGATGACACCTGCGGCCGGTGCTCAAGGTGAGTTTGCTGGTGTGGCGATGATTCGTGCCTATCATCAATCACGCCAAGATGATGCTCGTACCGAAATGTTGATTCCAGCAGCGGCGCACGGTACTAACCCAGCGACAGCGGTGATGTGCGGCTATAAAGTACGTGAAATTCCGGTATTGGCGAATGGAGATGTGGATGTTGAAGCACTGAAAAGTGCTGTTGGCCCGCAAACAGCCGGTTTGATGATGACCAATCCATCGACCTGTGGTGTCTTTGAACAACAGATTGATTTGATTGCTCAAATCGTCCATGAAGCTGGCGGTTTGTTGTATTACGATGGTGCAAATCTCAACGCTATTTTGGGCAAAGTACGTCCTGGTGATATGGGTTTTGATGTTTTGCACATGAACCTGCATAAAACCTTTGCTACTCCTCATGGCGGTGGCGGTCCAGGTGCAGGTCCAGTTGGCGTCGGCGAGCGGTTATTGCCATTTTTGCCAACGCCGATTGTTGGTAAAAATAGCGATGGCAGCTATCGTTGGTTAGATAAAAACGATTTACCGCACAGTATTGGTCGCTTGTCGGCGTATATGGGCAATGCGGGTGTGTTGTTGAGAGCTTATTTCTACGCAGTCGTTCTTGGCCGTGAAGGGCTGCATCGTGTTGGTGAATACTCCACGCTCAATGCCAACTATTTGATGCACAAGTTGGCGAATTCAGGCTTCCAGTTGGCTTATCCTGAACGTCGTGCGTCGCATGAGTTTATTATTTCGTTTGCCAAAGAAGCTAAAACTTTAGGCGTGTCGGCAATGGATATTGCCAAGCGTTTGCTCGATTATGGCTTCCATGCGCCAACAACGTATTTCCCGTTGTTAGTGCCTGAATGTTTCTTGATTGAACCCACAGAAACGGAAGCGAAGGACGAGTTGGACAACTTTGCCGATGCCTTGGTCAAAATTCTGGAAGAAGCGAAAAACGAGCCAGAGATTGTCAAAAGTGCGCCGCATCGTTTACCTGTACGTCGTTTGGATGATGTGCGGGCAGCGCGTGAGCTAGATTTGGTTTGGCAGCCAGCGGCTCAGTAACCTATACTCAATCAGCTCTGACGATAGGGTTGGGGCTGATTGGGGGAGAGTTTCATGGTTGATTACAAAGCACTGATTCAGATAAGTGCGGGTAAACGCTCCGGCAAACCGTGCGTGCGCCAAACACGTATTACCGTTTATGATGTGCTTAATATGTTAGCCAATGACATGAGTTTTGAGGAAATTATCGATGATTTCCCTGATTTGACTCGTCAGGATATACTGGCCTGTTTGGCGTTTGCTGCCGATAAAGAACATAAAGTGGCGATTTGTGCATGAAGCTATTGTTCGATGAAAATTTATCCTACAAATTAGTCGCTAAGCTTGCTGATATTTTTCCAGATGCCATCCACGCGCGTGATTTATTAGAGCGAGAAGATGTCAGTATTTGGCATTTTGCTAAGCAAAATCAAGCCGTTATTATTACCAAAGATGCCGATTTTAACGATTTAAGTTTGTTATATGGCTTTCCTCCTTTTGTTGTTTGGTTGCGCACAGGCAACAGTAAACTTAGCGATATGGAAAATATCCTTCGCACCAACTCTATTAAAATTAGAGAGTTGATTTCGCAAAACCAATATGGCGTGATTGAATTATCAGCAGCCTAGCTTTCCCTTCTATTTTCCTTGCTGTCTTATTACCTATGAACACTCTCCGCCTTAAAAAATACGAAGACCGTCGCCTACGTGAAGGTCATTTATGGGTTTACTCCAATGAAGTAGACATCGCCAAAACGCCACTGAAAACGCTAACTGCGGGTGAGCAAGTTCATATCGAGGACTTTTCGGGCAAGGTGCTGGGCATTGCGACTGTTCAGCCTAACTCGTTGATTTGTGCGCGTTTGGTTAGCCGTGATGTCAAATACGGTTTGGATAAATCGCTGATTGTCTATCGCTTGAATCAAGCCTTGAGTTTACGCGAGCGTTTTTATCCTGAGCCATATTATCGCTTGGTGTATGGCGATAGTGATTTATTACCGGGTTTGGTCGTTGATCGTTTTGGTGATTATTGTGTCGTGCAAACAACGACTGTCGGCATGGAACTGGTCAAAGACGACATCGTCCAAGCTTTGGTCAAAGTGTTGAATCCCGTTGGTATTTTATTCAAAAATGATAGCAAGGCGCGGGCGCTGGAAGGTTTACCTTCTTATGTCGAAGTGGCCTATGGTGACGTGCCGCAATTGCTATCATTGGTCGAAAATGGCGTCAAATTTGTGGCTCCTGCTTACGAAGGCCAAAAGACGGGCTGGTTTTACGATCATCGTGAATCGCGTGCGCAGTTGCAGCGTTTAGTGGCGGGCAAACGGGTGCTGGATGTCTTTTCTTATGCTGGTAGTTGGGGCGTACAAGCGGCGGCTTTTGGCGCGGCTGAAGTGACTTGTGTCGATGCGTCAGCATTCGCCTTAGATATCGTCAATCAAAATGCTGAGTTGAATGGTCTGGGTGACAAAGTTAAGACCTTGCAGGGTGATGCCTTTCAAGTGTTGGCTGATTTGAAGCAGCAAGGCCAACAGTTTGATGTCATTATTTTAGATCCACCGGCATTTATGCAGAAACGTAAAGATCATGCCAATGGTTTACAGGCCTATCGTCGCATTAATGAATTAGCGATGCGTTTATTGGTCAGAGATGGTTTGTTGGTCTCTGGCTCATGCTCAATGCATTTGACGCGTGATGAGCTGGTTGATGTTATTCGTGGTGCTAGCCGTCATTTGGATAAGTCGGCGCAAGTGGTGTTTATGGGTGGGCAGGGTGCTGACCATCCTGTACATCCTGCAATTCCCGAAACGTCGTATTTGAAGTGTGTTATTGCGCGGGTGTTGGGCGTTTAGTTCAAACCTAAAAAAAAGGGCATCGGAAGATGCCCTTGTTACAAACTTTACTGTATTGCACCATTTATGAGTGAAAAGTCGACAGTAACATTGGCTCCTACACAACTGCCTTGAGAGAATGAAAGGCTGGCACCTGCGGAGGCATATGCTTGAGCAGCCGCATTTAGCGCAGCATTGTTTGCGCCGCAAATCGTGTTTTGTGGGAAGTTTTTGTAGCACACTTTGAATCCGCCTGGGAGTTGCGCGCTACTGATGCTCACAACACAACCGGTCCCCGTACCACCACCAATAGTGACACCAACATTGATCAAGGTAATGTTGAATTTTTCTGGGTGTAATACAAAGGTATTAGCCAAATTCACCGTGACATTTTTAGCAAAGTCAGCCTGAAGGGCAACTAACTGTGCATTGATTTTGGCATTAAGATCGGCAAGCGTATAAAGTGATGTCGGAATGGTGGGAGCGCCATCTGAGCCACGATTACCATTAAGTTTGCCATCATTCACTAAGTCATCGCTTAATACTTCAAGTACGGTTAATGCGGGAGAGCTATCTTCACCTCCTGCCAGATTAACCAACGCAGCTAATCTCAACGCATATAAAGAGGCTGGCGTATTATCTAAATTAGCGAAGTCGGCTGCACTACCGACGGCTTTTGGCGCTAATAAAATAGATTGGCCAGCAGCAATTAATTCTGGCGCTAGGGCTTCACCCACTTTTTGGTTGGCTTCATTCACTAATTCTGCGCCAAGTTTATTTTCATCAACTGCTTTTTTGACGGCCATTTTATAGGCAATATCGGTAAGCGTTGTTACGCCGACATTCGTTGCTGCATTAAGGGCAGGAAGTACAGCATGAAAAGTGGAACCTGCGTCAACTTCAGCATCCAGTGAAACTTCGGCTTTTTTGCTTTCATCAAAATAGGTGGCACCGGTACTTTGAACTTCAACCACAACAGGGACCGATGTTACTGGTACAGTTAATTTAGCACTGCCTGTATTGCCTGTATTGCCTGTACCAAGTTGAACCCCAGTACGGGCATTCCGTAAAATGACCTTGGCATTTAAAATTTTACCCAGCGAAGGCGTCACCGTCACCGTTGTCGTGGCTGCACCACCACGTCCACCGCCTTCATCATCATTGCTGTTACAGCCCACTAGAATAGCTGCAGCAATTAGGGTGATACCTCCGCCAATTAAATAAGTCTTTTTCATTTTTTTCATTGCTCCATGACTTGAGTAAAAATAAAGCGATGCTTTATTGCTGAGTTGAATATAACTGTAAAATTAACCAATTACCAATAGCGAAAACCGCTAATGATCGGAACTTTTGCTGATCCATTTTCCGATTCTAATGTCTTTATTGGGCCAATACTTCCCCACCAGAGGAGGGGGGGGCTGGGTATTTTGGCTGATAAATGCAAGTCAAAAAAAGGGCATACCTAAGTATGCCCTTCACACAGTTATCGGTAGTCGATACTGTTAATTAGTGTTGTTGAAGAACTGATAATCACCCGAGGTGTTATTAAAGTCTTCACCCGTCGTATCACCATTGGCAAAGAAGTCAATTGACGCATGGGTTTGGTGAACATTACCTTGGGGGTCGGTAAATGAGCCAGTGACTTTATCTAAGTACACGATAATCCCTTGGATGATGACGCCATTATTATTAAAGTCATTATCACACACTACTTGAACCTTGGCAGGTATGCCATCAAGCATAATATCGCCGCTGGCGGCAACTAATAAACCTACGTTAGATTTAACGGTAATAAGGTCACCAGGATTGGCACCACCCTTGAACACCTTAACGGTATAGGATTTAGCAAAGGGGGCTAAATCAGCCAGCGTCAATACTGCACTGGAACCACAATCAGCAGTCCCTATTGGCGGCGTTACTGGTGCATGACTTTTTGATTTTAAGGTTGCACCGCCTTCGCCGCTAGCTGTAAAGCCTTGTGGTCCTAGCTTTAACTCACCCGTAGCTGGATTATAAGTAATATCAACAGCCACTGTATTATTCGCAAAGTAAGCAATGTGATTATTACTATAGCCATTAGCGATAGTGTGAGAGTAGGTCAGCAGTTTAGTGGCTCCTTGAATGGTTACATCTCCCGTAGCGCTAATGGTCACATCATGCAAGCTGTTCAATGGGAACTCAAGCTCTGCACCCGTAGACACTCCCTCAGCACCCACATCACTCACGAATAACTTATAGCTACCCGCAATCGCAGTAAAGAAGTCACTTTGTGTGGCTGAGCTAGCCGCTGTTAATGGTTCTGATGTGCCTGCAGGGAATCCGCCTCCATTAATAGGTGCACCAAAACGTAATACGCCATTAAAGGCAAGAATGGCGGTATTAGGGACTGCGTTCGATGCAACGTTGAGGTTAACAGCAGTCAATGTTTTGGTTGTCAGATTGACTGTCAGGCCTGAACAAGTGGCCGTAAGGCATTGCAAGAAATCAGACGAGCCAGAGTCTTGAACTTTTACTGACTGTACTACGCCCGACGTTTTATCAAACATAGCCGTAAAAGACGATACGCCATTCTCAGTCCATTTTGCTGTCACAATATTACCGTTTTCCGTCACATTAACGGTGGTGGCAATGTGATTAATGGGCATGCCAGTGGGAATAGGCGTGGCTAATAGAGAGCCAAAACCACCAGCACCTAAATGTACCAACGGAATAGGTTTACTGAAGTCTGGTTTGAACTTATGCAAGTCAGCATCGGGATAAAGTGCCTTAAGTGCTGGTGAAATTTGTGCCACGGCTTTAAAGAATGCTTCGATGGCGGCCTGTAAGTTGCCAGCAGCAGCCAAGTCATAGGCGACATTGGTTGCTCCAGACTTTTGGTCAAAAACACCATCATTCATGTCTTGTGCTAATTTCTCAATCGCATCCAGTGCCGGATTAGTACCAGTACCTAATTTAGCCAATGCGCTTAATAACAACGCATAATTGTTGGCAACATTTTGAGCGGTGATCGTCGCGTCTAGATTAGTGTCGCCAATTAGAGTCGGTGGCGTCAGGATGTCGGGTACCGTTTGCCCTAAGCTCTTACCCAAACTATCGCCAATTTGTTGATTGGCATCTTTAATGATTTTCGCAGCATCAGCAGCAGATGTAGCGTTGTTGATACCACCTGCGACGGCTGCTTTAAAGGCTAATTCAGTTAACGTTGTTACGCCGACCGAAGTTTTGGTTGAGTCGGGAACTAAAGCATGTAGTGTTTGATTAACGGCAACGACAGTATCTGTACCTTTGGATTCATCAAAATAGTGTGTGCCAACAGGTAGTTCGACATCTACTTTAATTGGCTCGGTTGTTGAGGTGATGCCAACCTTGGCAACCCCAGTTGTTCCGGTTGTGCTTTCGCCTAATTTTGCGCCCGTTCTGGCGTTGCGAAGAATGACTTTGGCATTCAGTATTTTGCCTAGGGAAGGTGTAACGGTCACGGTTGTTGTGCTAGAGCCACTGCCAGTGCCGTTATTGCTATTACTGTTACAGCCAGTAAACATTGCTGCTGCAAGCAGGGTGATACCCCCACCAATAAGATGCGTCTTTTTCATTTTTTCCATTCTCCATGACTTGGTAAAACTAAATCAATTAGTGCTTTAGTATTGAGCGAATATAGACCTAAAGAACGCCTTTACCAAGACGGTATACAGTCAAAATATTCATGAAAGACAATAATCTTGTTGATTATAGGGCGTATAAAAAAGAATATATCCCCCACTGATGGGGGGAGTCGAGAGCATTGGAAAGGAGAAGGGTGGACGATACGATGGCGATTAGCGCAGAAATAATTGATAGGCAGGATTAGAGCTTTCTTCACTATATGGGTAGCCGACGGCTTCTAAAGAAGAGACTAGATCAGCCTTGGATTTCTTGCCTAGTTGTAAGCCCACCAAGACTCGGCCATAAGCAGCACCATGATTGCGATAATGAAACAAACTAATATTGTGGCCACTTAGCCGTGACAAGAAGTTAAGCAACGCACCTGGGCGTTCTGGAAACTCAAATCTGAACAATAGCTCATCACCTAAACCCGCATGACCTCCAACTAAATGGCGAATATGCAATTTCGCCATTTCGTCATCTGACAAGTCGAGCACAGCATAGTCTTTCTTCTCAAGCGTTTCTTTCAGCTCGACACGTTCCTGTGTACCAGCACGCAGTTGAATGCCAACGAAGACATACGCATCTTTATTGTCGGCATAGCGATAGTTAAATTCGGTGATATTGCGTTTGCCCAGAGCTTGGCAAAAAGCCTTAAAGGAACCTGCTTTTTCGGGGATAGTGACGGCAAAAATTGCTTCGCGTTTCTCGCCAAACTCAGTACGTTCGGAAATATGACGTAAACGATCGAAGTTCATATTGGCGCCGGAGTCAATGGCGACTAGGGTTTTGCCTTCGCATTTTTCCCGTTCGATATATTTCTTTAGGCCAGCAAGAGCCAAGGCACCTGCTGGTTCAGCAATAGAGCGGGTATCTTCGAAAATATCTTTGATCGCAGCACACATTTCATCGGTGGTGCAAGTAATCACTTCATCGACACAGGCTTGTGCCACTTTAAAGGTTTCGGCACCAATTTGAGCAACGGCGACGCCATCGGCAAACAAACCCACGTGTGGTAATACCACGCGTTCACCGGCATCTAGTGCCGCCTTTAAGCAGGCAGCATCTTCGGGTTCAACAGCAATAATTTTTACGTCAGGTCGCACATATTTTATATAGGCAGCGATGCCAGCCATTAAGCCTCCGCCGCCTACAGGTACAAACACCGCATCCAGATGTTGCGTTTGTTGGCGCAAAATCTCCATGCCGACGGTGCCTTGACCCGCGATAACCTCCAAATCATCATAAGGATGAATAAAGCTATAACCTTTATCAATAGCAAGTTGTTTGGCAAAAACTGCGGCTTCATCAAAGGCATCACCATGCAAAATGACATGGCCACCTAACGACTTAACGGCATTGACTTTAATGTCGGGTGTGGTTTGTGGCATCACAATAATGCCTTGAATTTTTAGATGCTTAGCAGAGTAAGCCAAGCCTTGAGCATGATTCCCTGCCGAGGCACAAATCACGCCTTTGGCACGTTCTTCCAGACTGAGTTGAGCGATTTTGTTATAGGCACCCCGAATTTTGAACGAAAACACGGGCTGCAAATCTTCACGTTTGAGTAAAATTTTATTTTTTAGGCGACGTGATAAAAGACGAGCTTCTTCTAACGGGGTTTCGCGTGCAACATCATAAACACGGGCTTGCAGTGTGCGGCGGACATACTCTTCTAAACGAATCATCGTAATTACAATATGGAATAAAAACGTCATCTTAGGCAGTTATGGACGATGTCTCAAGTTATAATTAGCCTTTTTTGATGGCTGCACTGATTGGCTGTAGAAGGGGCATAGCCACCGTTTTAAGCGGTTGTATGCTCGCTAAATACCGTTAACACAATGAGCTGTCGTCTGTTATTTAGGGGCAACCATGCAACAAGATCAATTGAAACGCGCTGTCGCCGAAGCAGCATTAGCCTATGTCGAAAAAGGTGAAATTTTAGGCGTCGGGACTGGCTCTACAGCTAATTTCTTTATTGATGCGTTGGCAAGTATCAAACACCATATTCCTGCAGCCGTTGCCAGTTCTAAAGCGACGGCTGAGCGTTTGCAGCGCCTAGGTATTGAAGTGGTTGATTTGAATGCCGTTGACAGTATTAGTGTCTATGTAGACGGTGCTGATGAAATCAATGCCCAATTGCATATGATTAAAGGCGGTGGCGGAGCGTTGACGCGCGAAAAAATTGTTGCTGCGGTCGCCAAGAAGTTTATTTGCATCGCAGATGCCAGCAAACAAGTTGATGTGTTGGGAAAGTTCCCTTTACCAATCGAAGTGATTCCTATGGCTAGTGCTTATATTGCTCGTGAGTTGGTGAAGTTGGGTGGTAAGCCAATTTTACGCCAAGGTTTTATGACGGATAACGGCAATGTGATTTTAGATACTCATGGACTAAGCATTGTTCATCCGACAGAGCTGGAAAGCATTTTAAATCAACTCACTGGCGTGGTGACCAATGGGCTGTTTGCGTTGCGTCCTGCCAATGTCTTATTGGTTGGGACAAAAGAGGGTGTGAAAACGGTTGTTGCTTCTTAGTGGATAATATCATTTACGTTCCCGCAGCAATTGTCGGTTGTTGATGACTTTGTTGACACCTGCGCCGATACGCGGCAGGTGTTTCTCCGGTCAGTTGTTTAAACAGTTTAGCGAAAGCAGCGCGATCTTCATAACCTACACGCATGGCAATTTGTTCTACCGCTTGCTGGTTTTCGGCGAGCAGAGCTTCCGCCGCACTAATACGGACACGTTGCAAATAATCGTTAGGCGTCAGGCTCGTTGCCTCTTTGAAGCGCCGCGACAATGTCCTTGGTGAACAATGCAACTGTGCCGCCATGTCATCCAAACACAGCGCTTGGGCATAATGTTGCTCAAGCCAACGTTGCAAGCGCGCTATGGCTAAATCACGGTTTTGTAGCGCAGGTAAACGCGGTACAAATCGTGTTTGCAGTCCTCGTCCATAATCCATCACTAATACGCCTGCAACCTGACGCGCCAGCCAGTCTCCGCCATATAGTCTGATTAAATATAAACATAAATCCACGCCTGCTTGGGCACCGCCCGAGCAAAAACGCAGGCCATCGTGGGTCATTAATTGTTCGATTTCCAAGCGTACTTGCGGAAAGTTGTGACGAAATTGTTCGGCTAGACCCCAATGTGTTGTCGCTCGATAGCCATTCAGAATGCCTGCAGCAGCGAGCAGGAACGCTGCACTACAGACACTACCAATCTGTTTGTTCTTGTGGGTAGCAAGCCATGTTAACAATTCGGCGTTTCGTTGAATCACTTTTTGCACTTGTTGGCCAATTGCTGGAATCAGCACGATATCCGCCGTTATCGCGCTTGCTAAATCTCCATCGACAGTCATCTCGCCATATGCCGTAGTGACGGCTTTACCATCATGGCTTACTTTGTGTAGGCGAAACAGTGGTTGCTCGGCGAATTGGTTAGCAAGATTAAAGCAATCAAGCGCTGTGCCCAGACTAGACATGATGGTGTCGGGGCAAACATATAACGCAATTACAAGCATGGCTTAATTTCTCGAACGTCATGGCATTGATGTTATATGCCGTTATGAAACCTTATCGTGTCTATTTTAGACACAAAGTTGTCATTAATGCCAGTAGTTGTCTCATCTTTACTTCGCCATAATGCTGTCATCGCTCATAACAAAGACCACGAGATAAACGCCATGCACAGCAATGCTCAATTACTCGACACGTTTTATAAAGCCTTTCAACAGCGTAATGCTGAAGTGATGGCCGCCTGTTATTTACCGGATGCGCAATTTAGTGATGCTGTGTTTATCGGTTTGCAGGGTAATGAAATTGGCGATATGTGGCGAATGTTGGCATCCCGAGCGCAGAATTTTTCACTGGTGTTTGATGGCATTCGTGCCGACGACCAACGTGGTGAAGCTCACTGGGTAGCGACTTATACCTTCTCAAAAACAGGGAATACTGTCGTCAATGATATTCGTGCTCGTTTTATTTTTCGTGACGGCAAG
>CANBZV010000037.1 GCA_947373945.1 Moraxellaceae bacterium | reverse complement strand
TTCTTTGGCAAGGAATAAATAGCATGAACAGGCGCTTTTTTTTGCAGGGTATGGGCGCAACAGTGTTGGCCTCCTCGCCAATAAGTGTTTTTAGTGCGAGTAGCCCAGCCACTAAAGAAAAACAAACTGCTTTTTCGGTAATGGATGTCTTTGACAGTGATGCCATGCGTGCTGAGGTTCGTCAGCGTGTGGCTAGTTTCGATGCCTCTGCATACATAAACGAAGCGGTGCGTTATGCGTTAACGCATGGTTATCAGACCATTTATCTGCCATCAGGAACATATATTCTGAGTGGTCAACGGACAGGGTTGTACGATGCCATACTTTTTGCGCGCAGTCATTTGACTATATTGGGTGATGGCCAAGGTTCGATTTTGAAAGTGGCCGATAATTATACTAATGGCGGGGATTATAGGGTGCTAGCGCCAATTGCAGAGGAGGATATAAATAATTTCTCTGTGCGTAATGTTCATTTTGATGGTAATGCCAAGCATAATCTTGTTTTAAGCTCATTTGAACAAGAACATATCCGTCGTACCTATAGTATTAATATTTTAAGTGGCAGTGATATTCGTATTAGCGAATGTTGGTTTAGTAATAATCCCGGCAGAGGTGTCATTAATTTAGGGAATAATGCCTCTGCGCCTTCAATGAGTAATGTCGTTATTCAAAACAATGTCATAGCAAATGTTGGTGGCTCGATTAAGGGTAACCGTCAGCAAAATGATCATAGCTCTATTTATTTGCAAGCAGATGGTGCAACCGTTGCTAATAATCGATTTTATAATGACGCGCCAGTAGATCCATTCACAGCCCCCAAAGTCACCGTGGTAGCTTTGGAAATTCATGGTAGAAATACCCATGTCACCGCCAATGATGTGGAAAATTACTCGACGGGCGGTAATGCGGTTGCGCAGGTTCAGAACTCGGAAAACAATGTCTGGTCTGGCAATAAGTTTCATAACCTCACTAGCTTAGGCTTGACGTTATGGTCGGTGGCACCTTATCAAAATAAGAATTTGGTTATTAAAGATAATACTTTTCATATCGATAATTCAGTTTATACAGGCAATACGGCCATCTTTCAAAATCCCTTGCCCGGTGCAACGACTAGTCAAATCAAAAATTTGCTAATAGAAAATAATATTATCTACTCAACTATTAATGCCAGAAAAATGGCGACCTGGCATGGTATTTCGTTATGTGCTGTAGATGGTGCGATTATTCGGGGCAATAAAATTCAGAATATTCAGGGCTGCGGCATTAATCTTGAAGAGTCGGTGGCTGTGCTAGGAGTTAATGATGTTAATATTTATGAAAATGAAATTATTAATGTCGGTCTGCATCGTGGTGCAAATCGCGTGTGGGCTATTCGCGTGAGTAATCCTGACGCTAAACATCTATTTGCCCGAATCAATATCCACGACAATATTATGACGGGCGATAAAACGGACGGTCATATGCGCGGTATTCTAATTGATGGTGATCAACAGCTCATGGCTAGTGTAGGCACCGGAAATCGTTTTAGTCGTATAAGCTCGGCGCAAAGGGCTCAACTCATTATTAGAGCACATGGGTCTCGGAATGAAAAAGAGCAATAGTTTGATTGCTATAGTGGGGAGGCGTGCGTAGTTATTCCTGATAAAATCTGCCTGCTTTTGTCATTGATGATTAGCATAATCAAGAATGAACTGCTCATTGAGAGATTTGAGTGGGGTTTACATGTTTAACGATTTGAAAAGTAACTACTAGGTGGGATTGCATGCAGCGTATTTTATTTGTGGTGAATGATCCCGCGTTTTTTTTATCCCATCGCTTACCGCTAGCCATTGCTGCCAGAAAACAAGGTTATGATGTTCATATAGCCACTGCAGCGGGTGCAGCCGCTGACCGCATTATTGCGCAAGGCTTCAAATTTCATCCCTTGCCATTGAGTAGAAGCGGCCAAAAGCCGTATCAAGAGCTTTTGTCACTATTGCAGCTTTATCGGTTGTTTAAGCAGGTTAACCCTGATTTGGTTCATTTAGTAACCATCAAGCCAGTGTTGTATGGCGGGATAGCTGCGCGCCTAGCTCACATTCAGGCGGTAGTGGCCGCGGTTTCGGGTTTGGGATCCGTTTTTTTGGCTTCAGGTATCAAAGCTCGTATCGTCAAAGCAGTGGTGACGGCGTTTTATCGCTTTGCCCTGGGACATAAGAATTTACGGGTGATTTTCCAAAATGCCGATGACCGTAATTTGCTAGTGGATATGAACGTACTGCAAGTGAATAAAGCCGTCATGATTAGAGGGTCTGGTGCTGATCTTTCCACATGTCGCTATGTGCCTGAGCCAGAAGGTGTTCCTGTGGTGGCGATGGCGTCACGATTACTTAAAGATAAAGGCGTTTGGGAGTTCGTGGCTGCTGCCGAGGAAGCTCACGCCAGAGGCATACAAGCTCGCTTTGTGTTGGCAGGCGATATTGACCCAGGCAATCCAACGTCACTAACGGCAACTGATATTGAGTCCATTAAGCAAGGAGGATGTGTGGAGGTGGGAGGGTACTGTCAGGATATAGCCTCGTTCTTCGCATCTGCTCATGTTATAGTTTTGCCCTCCTATCGTGAAGGTTTGCCTAAGGTATTGGTTGAGGCCGCGGCCTGTGGTAGAGCGGTAGTGACGACTGATGTTCCCGGTTGTCGTGATGCTATTGATCCCGATAAAACAGGCGTTCTAGTCCCTGTCTATGATAGTCATGCCTTAGCGAATGCTATCGTCTGTCTGGTAGAACAACCCGAACTGCGGCGGGCACTGGGAGCAGCGGGACGAGTTCTGGCAGAAAATGAGTTTGGTATTGAGCGCATTGCTCAGAAGCATCTTGATATTTATCAGGAGCTATTGCAGCGTCCTGTTTAGCATACCTAGTTATTTTTTATAAGAGATGCATGTTTTTCTTGGCGAGTTGGACTGGGTTAGAGGATTTAAGTGTGACAGAGATGAGCGGCATGATTCTAGTAACGGGTGCAAACGGATTTATGGGCAAGCGGCTGACAGAGGTCTTAGCTAAGCGTGGCTATCCGTATAGAAAAGCCACTCGTGGCGCGTTTCCCGAGGCGGTATCCGTAGGCACAATTGATGGCCAAACTAATTGGCAAACAGCTTTAACTGAGGTCAGCGTGGTTGTGCACCTTGCTGCGCGTGTTCATGTCATGAATGATCAGGCAGCCGATCCACTGGTAGAGTTTCGTAGAGTTAATGTCGAGGGCACGCTCAATCTTGCCCGGCAAGCGGCAGCAGCAAACGTCAAACGTTTCATTTTTATCAGCTCTATTAAGGTCAATGGCGAAAGAACAGTGCTTGGTCAACCGTTTCGGGCAGATGATACCCCTGCGCCTTTAGATCCCTATGGTGTTTCTAAACAAGAGGCTGAAGAAGGGCTGCGGGCTTTGGCACAACAAACAGGGATGGAGATCGTGATTATTCGTCCGCCCTTGGTTTATGGCCCTGGTGTTAAAGCAAACTTTCATAGCATGATGCGCTGGTTAAGCTTAGGTGTGCCTTTGCCTTTGGGTATGATTAGCAACCAGCGTAGTTTGGTATCAATTGAAAATTTGATAGATTTGATTATCACCTGCAGTTATCATCCTGCCGCGGTAAATCAGGTGTTCTTAGTATCAGATGGCGAAGACTTGTCGACGACGGAGCTGTTGCGTCGAATGGGTAAAGCGCTTGCTAAACCTGCTCGCTTAATTCCCGTGCCTGCGGTATTTCTACGACTGGCTGCCAAGCTCCTCGGTAAGGGGGATGTGGCTCAGCGCTTATGCGAGTCCTTGCAAGTCGATATTTCCAAAAATAAGAAAATGTTGGAGTGGAGTCCACCGATGAGTGTGGATGAAGGATTATTAAAAACTGCGCAAAGTTTCTATCATGAAAAGACTGTTTGACCTCTGTGTTTCTGTTTCAGCCATTTTAGTGCTGTTTATTCCAATCGTGATTGTCGCCATTATGGTTAAACTGACATCTAAAGGCCCTATATTGTATTGGTCGAATAGAGTGGGCAAAGATAATGTGATATTTCGCATGCCTAAGTTTCGCAGTATGCAAATAGAAACGCCTGCGGTGGCCACGCATTTGCTAACAAATCCCAGTGCCTATTTAACGCCAATTGGTGGTTTCTTGAGGAAAAGCAGTCTTGATGAGCTGCCGCAACTTTGGAATATTATTACTGGCGATATGAGTTTGGTGGGACCAAGGCCAGCTCTTTTCAATCAGGATGATTTGATCGCCTTACGTACTGAAAATGGCGTGCATAAGCTGCTTCCGGGGTTGACTGGTTGGGCTCAAATTAATGGTCGCGATGAGTTGCCGATCCCTGAAAAAGTCCGACTGGATGTTGAATATTTGCATAGACAATCTTTTATGTTCGATTTCTTGATTCTTTGGCGGACCTTTATTAAGGTGCTGGCTCGCGATGGTGTTTCGCATTAGTGTCAGTAGTTTACTGAGTTCGCGCCCCATTATTTGAACGTAGTTGGTGTCGTGCCGATTTAGTTGCTGTTAGCATATTTTGCTTGGATTGTAGTCATGGCTGCCGAACATATTTTGCAGTTGGCTTGCAGGAATGATTGATGAAAAAAACAGTTTTATGGATGCTGGCGCTACCCCGACGGGTAAAGCAAAACATTTTGATTATTGCCGATCTAATCGCTTTCCCTATTTTGCTATGGATGGTTTTAGCGCTTCGATATGATCGGTTAGATCCACCTATGTTGCCAAATATTCCATTAGGTTGGTTATATTTAGCCGTCTTTGGCGTAATTATCCTTAAAGTCTGCGGTGTTTATCGTGCTGTAGTCCGCGCTTTTGATGAAAAGTTCTTGCAAGACCTGTTGTTGGCGGTGGGAATTATTGTTGGCATACTAGTTGTTGGACTCAGTTTAGAGTTACTGCCAACGCTTCCTCGCAGTACGCCATTTACCTTTGGTTTTTTTGTGTTTCTATGGATTTGGGCTAGTCGCTCAACCATTCGCCGTGCGGTTCGTCTGTTAGTGCAATTGCAGGCTCCCGTTTCGCGCATCGCCATATATGGCGCAGGTGTAGCAGGACGGCAAACCTTTGCGGCGCTTAAGGCCGCTCCTGAATATTTTGTTGTTGCCTTTTTTGATGATGACCCTAGCTTGATCGGCACCAGTGTCCAGGGCTTGCGGGTGTATGCTGGTAAAGACTTTGCCCGTATCCATCAGACGTTGATGGTGAATGAAGTATTGATTGCGCTACCTTCTGCGTCTCGTACTCGTCGTCGTGAGGTTATTGAACGTCTAGAACCTACAAAAATACGAGTTCGTTCATTGCCTGGTTTTAATCAGTTAGTTAATGGTCAAGTGTCGATTTCCGATATCAATGAAGTTGATGTTGCGGATCTCTTAGGGCGTGATGCTGTTCCACCTTCGCCAGAATTAATGGAAAAAGATGTCACAGGTAAGCGTGTGATGGTAACGGGAGCCGGTGGCTCTATTGGATCCGAGCTTTGCCGTCAATTGATCGCTGCCAAGCCATCACTTTTGATTTTGTGGGAGCTGACGGAGTACGCGCTATATAGCATCGAGCAGGAAATCAAAGGCATTGCCAATGGCATTCCGATAGTGCCTATTCTGGGTTCAGTGTTGCATCAGGAAAGAATGACGCGTGTACTTAAACACTATCAAATTGACACGGTTTATCATGCCGCCGCTTACAAACATGTTCCCTTAGTGGAGTGGAATCCATTTGAAGGAGTAGTAAATAACTCCGTTGGTACGCTACGAACAGCGAAATCAGCGATTGCCGCTGGGGTTTCCACCTTCGTACTTATTTCAACCGATAAAGCGGTGCGTCCTACCAACGTGATGGGGGCTTCTAAGCGCTTAGCCGAGTTGGCTTTACAAGCTTTAGCGGCGGAGCCTGACGTCAAAACCCGATTTTGCATGGTGCGCTTCGGTAATGTCTTGGGGTCATCAGGGTCGGTAGTGCCTCTCTTTAGGGAGCAAATTGCCAAGGGTGGCCCCGTTACTGTCACTCATCCTGAAGTGACGCGCTATTTTATGACCATTCCTGAAGCTTCCCAATTGGTTATTCAAGCGGGGGCAATGGGCAAAGGCGGCGATGTTTTTGTGCTGGATATGGGTGAACCCGTTAAGATTGTTGATTTGGCGCGAAAAATGATTAACTTGAGTGGTATGTCGGCGCGCGAATCAGACGGCGATGGCGATATTGAAATTCAATTTAGTGGACTTCGCCCCGGTGAAAAGTTGTACGAAGAGTTGTTGATTGGCAGTAATGTGGTGACCGGTACCGATCATCCTCGAATTATGCGTGCGGTAGAAGCATTAATCCCTTTGTCTGTGCTTGAGCACTTGCTGGAGGAGTTGCATCAGGCGGCGCAGGATTACGATGTGGTGCGTCTGAAAGAGTTACTGGCGCAACATGTTGAAGGCTATGTCCCTGATATGAGTATCACCGGTATGATGATGGTCGCTTCCTGAATATAAATGCCGTTACGCTTTTTACACGCCAGCGAATGCTGGCGTTATGTTTTTTAGTCGATTGATAAACTAGAGTCATCGACATCGTGCTATATATCATGCAGCGCACTTTGACTATAAGGAAAAAGCGATGAATATTACAGTTGTCGGTGCAGGTTATGTCGGCTTGGTCAGTGCGGCCTGTTTTGCCGAGATGGGTAATACCGTGACCTGCATTGATGTCGATTTAAATCGTGTGGAGCAACTCAAGCAGGGCGTTATTCCGATTTACGAGCCTGGTTTGGATGTGCTGGTACAAAGTAATGCCAAAGAAGGGCGTTTGCATTTTGATCATAATCTTGCGCAGGCTGTAGCCAATGCGGAAGTCGCTTTTATTGCCGTAGGTACCCCTCCGGGTGAGGATGGTTCAGCAGACTTGCGTTATGTACTCGCCGTGGCATCGGAAATTGGCCAGCATCTTCAGCAATATACCGTGATTGTTAATAAGTCTACTGTCCCTGTTGGTACGGCAGATAAAGTCAAGGCGATTGTTAACCAAGAATTGGCAAAGCGTGGTGTGATTATCGATTTTGATGTGGTCTCAAACCCTGAGTTTTTGAAAGAAGGGACGGCAATAGACGACTTTATGCGGCCAGACCGTATTGTCGTTGGTGCTGATAGCGAAAACGCTAAAGAACTGATGAATGCCCTTTATGCCCAGTTTACCCGTAATCATCAGCGCACTATTTTTATGAGCGTGCGTGATGCAGAAATGACCAAATATGCTGCTAATGCCATGTTGGCGACAAAAATTTCCTTTATGAATGAAGTCGCAAATTTGTGTGAGCGTATGCAGGTGGATGTCGCCAATGTCCGTTTAGGCATAGGTGCGGATGCCCGAATCGGATATCACTTTATTTGGCCCGGTTGTGGTTATGGTGGTTCTTGCTTCCCTAAAGATGTCAAAGCACTGATTCGCATGGCTAATGATGTGGGCTTTGAGCCTAAACTGCTGCAAGCGGTCGAAGATCGTAATCAAGCCCAAAAACATCGTTTATTTGAAAAAATAACTGACTATTTCGGTGATGTGGCAGGTAAAACAATTGCCGTCTGGGGGCTGGCTTTTAAGCCTCGTACCGATGATATGCGTGAAGCTCCATCTGTGGTGTTGATTTCGGCATTAATAGCAGCGGGAGCAATTGTTAAAGCTTATGATCCCGTGGCCATGAAAGCAGCGCGAAAAGAATTCCCTGCCGCCTATTTTGATAATGGTAGCCTCGCTTTAGTGGATGGCCAGTATGAAGCGTTAATTGATGCTGATGCCTTGGCATTGGTGACAGAATGGAAGCCATTCAGAAATCCGGACTTTAGAGCGATGAAACGCTTAATGAAGGGCAGCGTTATTTTTGATGGTCGAAATCAATATGAAATACCGTATGTAAAGCGCGAAGGCTTTACCTATTTTGGTATCGGTCGGTAATGTCGTAATTGATCGAGCCACGCAGGATACGCGTGGCTTGGTCGTTGGGCTAATAGGCGTTTTTGTTGGTAAAGCCTTTAAAAATAGTCAGCAGCACGATTTTAACATCCAGCCATACTGTCCAATTGCGGATATAGTCCAAGTCGTATTCCACCCGCTTTTCCATTTTATCCAGTGTATCTGTTTCGCCACGCCAGCCATTGATTTGCGCCCAGCCGGTAATGCCGGGTTTTACTTTATGGCGTAGCATGTAGCCTTTAATGAGTTTGCGATATTCCTCATTATGGGCAACGGCATGTGGACGAGGGCCAACAATCGACATATGTCCCTGAAGTACATTGATAAATTGCGGTAACTCATCAAGAGAGGTTCTGCGGAGAAATGCGCCTAGCGGGGTGATTCGGCAATCGTTTTTGGTGGCCTGTTTAACGACACTGCCATTATCCATCGTCGACATGGAGCGAAATTTCCATACCTCAATGGCTTTACCATCTAAACCATAGCGAATTTGTTTGAAGATAACAGGGCCGCTGGACGTGAGTTTAACGGCAGCAGCAATGAGCATCATGGGCCAAGCTATAAGACTAAGAATGGCGATGCTGCCAAAAATATCAAAGCCGCGTTTAATAACACTATCGGCAAGAGAAAATGGGGAGTCGTAAATGCTTATAGCGGGTAGGCCATCAATCGACGTTTGTCGTGCGTTTAGCAAGTCAAAAACAAAGACATCAGGAATAAGAAAGACATTACTGGTACTGTCACTAAGCTCGTCAATCAGTTGGCTAATCAAATGCTGCGAGGACATAGGCAGAGTAATATAAATACGATCAAAACGATTACTTTTGGCGTCGGCGATCAGTTGTTCGATATTGCCAATAATCGGCGTGTCACCAATAAATTTCTCATCAGCGCCATTGTCATAGAAGGCTTGAACATCTATACCCATCCACGGGCTATTCCGAAAACGCAGAGCCAAGCTTTGGCCAAGTTCCCCAATGCCGACAATCGCCGCAGACCGTTGATTGATGCCATGCTGACGAAACAGTGCGAGCGTTCGCCGGATAAATATCCGCCATGTTGCAAAGAACAACATGCTCGTCGCCAGCCAAACCAATAAAAACTTGCGGTCAGCAAGGTAGTGTAAGCGGTTGCTGAGTCCTGTGGACATAGCAATCAGCATGAATGTACCGCCTAAAGCGATCGACACTTGATAAATGTGTTGCTGGATTTTAATGCTACGTTGCGAGCCATAAATATCAGAAAGCGCTGCGGACAATTGAAAGTAGACGATAGCGCATAGAAACAGCAATGTACTTGTTTGTCCCCAACCTTTGTTAAATTGAAGATGAGCAAAGCCAAGAGCTAATCCTAAGAGCAGCATATCCGCTATTCTGTTAAGAAAATCAACAATCTTGTAATGCGTGCTCAGAATGTTGGGAGTTGCTTGCATTAAGGCCTACTCCTTAGAAAATGCATGATTTATTGCAGTTGCTACTTTTGCGAATGGAAAGAAAAAGTAGGCGTTTGCCTATATAATAACTACTCATTGTAGACGAGGTTGCTGTGAGCGGCAATTACGCTTGTCTAACAGGTACAAGTTTAGAAGTCAATTTTGTTACACTTCGTCTGGTTCTGTTTGGCCATAACAAACATCGTCCATTTCTTCATCTGAATATCATTCCTTGTTCCATGGTGAATCAAACGAAGTAGACTAATGCCTTAAAGGAGATATGTTGTGCAAGCTTCCATCCACGCTGTTGTTTTGCCCGTTGCCGGGTTAGGAACGCGCTTCCTGCCAGCAACTAAAGCCATCCCTAAAGAAATGTTGCCGGTATTGGATAAACCACTCATCCAACTGGCTGTGGAAGAAGCACATAAAGCGGGTATTAAACACGTTGTCTTGGTAACTAGCGCAAGTAAACGTGCTATTGAAGATCATTTTGATGTCAATTTTGAATTAGAAAGCACCCTTGAACAGCGACATAAATTTGCCATGCTAGAGGCGGTGCGTTCGACATTGCCGGCTGGTATGACGCTCTCGGTAGTGCGCCAGCCTAAAGCCCTTGGATTAGGTCATGCAGTATTGTGTGCGCAACCAATTATTGGTAATCAGCCTTTTGCTGTGATGTTACCTGATGATTTAATTGATGATGTTGACGGCGGTTGTTTGGCGGATATGGTGACTTTGTATAATCAGCAGCAGGCATTTTCATTAGCTGTAGAAGATGTTCCGCGTGACAAGACCGACAAATATGGTGTCGTTTCGCTAGATGCGGCAGGGAAAATTGTGGCGATGGTCGAAAAGCCCAAGCCTGATGTTGCCCCGAGTACGTTGGCGGTCGTTGGCCGGTATATTTTGCCTGGAGATATTTTTGATGCCTTGACTGCGGTTAAACCAGGGGCAGGTGGCGAAATTCAGTTGACGGATGGTATCGCCAGCCTGTTAGCCAGCCATCATTTTCGCCCACACCGCTTTAAAGGTGTTCGCTATGACTGCGGCAGTAAACTGGGCTATCTTCAGGCCAATGTTGCATTAGGTTTGCGTGATGCGGAAGTAGGGCAAGGCTTTCAAGCATGGTTAAGCGATATCAATAAATAGGTCATGGATATGAGTAATCGGATTCCCCGAGTAGAGCTTGGCGAGTGGTGCTATTTGCAAGGCAAAGCCAAAGTAATGCAGCGGATGCATCTTCGTGACTTGGCTGATGATAAGGAACGTAACCAGCAGTTGACGTTTCGTGCGGGGCCTTTGTTGCTGGATTTGTCAAAACAAAAAATGGATGAGGCTATTTTAACGGGGCTGGTGAAGTTGGCCGAGGCGGTTGAGTTACCTAAAGCGATCCAGTCATTAGTGACTGGAGACGTTGTTAATAATACCGAAGGTCGTTCAGCTCTACACTCGGCGTTACGGTTACCGAAGTCTGCGACATTATGTGTCGGAGGGCAGGATGTTGTCCCTGCTGTCCATCATAGCCTAGCCAGAATTAGCAATATCGTACAGCGCGTGCACTCTCGGCAATGGCGCGGTTTTTCTGGTCGGGCAATTACCGATGTCGTAAATATTGGTGTTGGTGGCTCCGATTTAGGGCCATTTATGGCCTGTCAGGCGCTAAATGAGTTTGTCCCGGAGGCTGCAGCGCGCTTACAAGTGCATTTTGTGAGTTCAATTGATGGCACTCAGTTAGCGGATTTATTAGGAACGTTACGCCCTGAAACGACACTGTTTATTATCTCGTCCAAATCATTTACGACCATTGATACCTTGTCAAATGCTCACACAGCCTTGCAATGGATGCTTAAGGCAATTGCCGATAAAGACTTGGTCGTTGCTCATCACTTTATTGGTATTTCGACGCAGCCACAACGGATGTCCGCTTGGGGAATACCCGAGGCTAACCAAATTTTGTTCTGGGAGTGGGTAGGTGGGCGCTTTTCCCTGTGGTCAGGTATCGGCTTGCCTATTGCACTCAAAGTAGGCATGGCTAATTTTGAGTCGATGCTGGCGGGCGCTCATTTTATGGATTGTCATTTTAGCGAGCAGCCGCTGGTTAGCAATTTGCCTGTTTTACTGGGCTTGGTCGGCGTTTGGAATGCCACTTTTTTAGATATTCGAGCGCATGCCATTTTACCTTACGATGGTCGGCTAAAGTATTTCCCCTCCTATTTGTCGCAGCTAGAAATGGAAAGTAACGGCAAGTCTGTCGATAAACAGGGCGTGGCAATACCCTATTCCACATGCCCTGTCTTATGGGGCGAAGTGGGCTCAAATGCCCAACACGCTTTTTATCAGTTATTGCATCAAGGAACACAGGCGGTGTCTTCGGATTTTATTGCGCCCGTTAGACGCTATACCGATTACTCTGATTCTGGTGAAGCTCATAAGTCATTGCAGTCTCAACATCAACTCGCGTTGGCCAACTGCCTGGCGCAATCACGTGTATTGATGCTTGGCGATGCCAGTACGGATAGTGATGCGAATACCCCTAATTTTAAGCGCTATCGCGGTAATCAACCGTCAACAACATTGCTGATTGATGAGTTAACACCCTATACCCTTGGTGCGTTAGTTGCATTGTACGAACATAAGGTATTTGTCATGTCTGTCATTTGGGATGTCAATCCATTTGATCAGTGGGGCGTAGAGTTAGGCAAGAAAATTGCTGACAAGATGACGCAAGCGCTGGTCGATCAGGTGGTTGAAGGGCTTGATGCTTCAACACAATATTTATTACAGAAGATTGCATCAATGGCCGAAAAAGGAGAACAGGCATGAAGCTATGTGTGCATGGTGATTCTTTGTCGGCATGGGTAGCGGCAGCCAAACTGGCTGAAACGGGCAATCATGTGCTGATGCGTACCAGCCAGTCGCAGCACAGTTTTGAGCCGTCGCGCGAGCCGGGATTATTACCCCTGTTGAGTGAGCAACAACAGACTGGCCGTTTGTCTATTGTTTCGCTGACGGATCATGTGCCTGAAAATATAGCTATTCATTTAATCGCTCTTGATATTTCGCTTGATGATATTGAGGTGTTTGTTGCAGGTATTTTAGCGACCAAAGCCGATAGCAATACCGATGTCTTGTTGTTGGTATTAAGCACCTTGCCTGTCGGCAGTCTTGATCATTTGCAGGACTTTGCTGATCAAAGCTTAAAACGCATGGGCTACACGCATAAAGTATTTGTCGCGGGTTTGCCGTTGTTTGGTCGTGAAGGCTCGGCATTAAATGATTTCACCAAACCGTCCTTGTTATTGGTTAGTGGCGAGGATGGCGGTGTGGCTGTACGTCAGGCATTAGAGTTGATGCGGCCTTTTGTCCGTCAAGCGACGCATGTCATGGTTGTGCCACACACCACCGCTGAACTGATCAAGTTAGGCATTAACGCGATGCTGGCCACGCGTATTAGCTTTATTAATGAAATGGCGGCATTAGCAGAGAAACTGGGTGTTGATATTGAGTTGGTGCGTGAAGGTTTGGCCGCAGACCCTCGGATCGGTGGTGATTATTTGCAGCCGGGTTGTGGTTTTGGCGGTCCCAGTTTTTCTGGCGATTTGCTCAGTTACGCCAAGACCATAAAAGAAGAGCTAGATACATCTGGGCTAATCGACGCTGTGTTGGCCATTAATGAATCGCAACGCGAGATTTTGTTTCGTAAAATTTGGCGGTTTTTTCATGGTCAATTGTCAGGTTTGAACATTGCTGTCTGGGGCGCTGCTTTTAAAGCGGGCACGGCTAGTTTGGAGAACTCAGTAGTTCATCCTTTGCTAGAGGCATTATGGGCGCAAGGTTGCCAGACCTCGGTATACGACCCAATGGCAGGGGCAGCACTCAAAGCCATGTATGGCGAGCAACCCTTGTTACGCGTGACGAATAGTGTGTCTCAGGCAATCGAGGGAGCCGATGCCTTAGTGATTGTGACGGCTTGGGATGAATTCTGGAATCCTGATTTTGAGTTGTTAAAGGAAAAAATGGTTCGCCCAGTGATCTTTGATGGCCGTAACATTTATGAGCCTGAAGCAATGGCAGAACAAGGATTCAAATATTTCGCCATTGGTCGTGGCGAAACCATTTAAGTAATTAATGATTTAGTTAGGACGTAGATATGACGCTGCTTGAAAAATTGCCCGCTTTTAAAGCCTACGATATTCGTGGCCGTTTACCCGAGCAACTCAATGAGTTCATGGTTTACTGTATTGGTAAAGCCTATGCGCGCATTATTCAGCCTGCCAAAGCCATTGCCGTCGGCCAAGATATTCGTTTATCCAGCGCGATGCTAAGCCAGGCGTTAATTGCTGGTTTAAACAGTGAAGGTGTAAAAACCGTTGATATCGGTTTGTGTGGCACGGAGATGATTTATTTTGCTGCTGCTCAAGAGGGGATGGGTGGTGGCATTATGGTCACGGCCAGCCATAATCCGGCTGATTATAATGGCTTAAAAATGGTCAAAGAAGGCTCAAGACCCATTAGTGCCGATACTGGTTTGGGCGCAATAGAGCAAGAAACTATTTGCTTGATGAGTGATATTGTTGTACCTGCGACCTATATGCCTACACCTGAATTGCATAGCCAACAAGATATCTTGGCAGGTTATGTGGCTAAGTTAATGTCGTTGATTGATGGAACAAAAATCGCACCACTGCATTTAGTTGTTAATGCGGGCAATGGTTGTGCTGGACCGTTCTTTGATGCTTTAGCACAACATTTACCCTTGAAGGTAACGAGTATCCATCATCAGCCGGATGGTACTTTTCCCAATGACGTACCCAATCCGATGTTAGCTGCACAGCAACAAGTAACTGCTGAAGCCGTCGTTGCCGCCAAAGCAGATTTGGGTATTGCGTGGGATGGTGACTTTGATCGTTGTTTCTTCTTCGATGAAAATGGTCGTTTTATCGAAGGCTATTATTTGGTCGGTTTGCTCGCAGAGCAGTTGCTAAAAAAGTCACCAAAATCGGCGATTGTTCATGACCCGCGCCTAGAGTGGAATACCATTGAAAAGGTTCAGGCTCTTGGTGGCACAGCGGTGGTCTGTAAGTGTGGTCATTCGTTTATCAAAGATAAAATGCGTGAACAAGATGCCGTCTATGGCGGTGAAATGTCTGCGCATCATTACTTTCGTGATTTCTATTATTGCGATAGCGGTATGATTCCGTGGTTATTGATTATTGAATTGTTATCACAAGATGGCCGCTCGTTTTCGCAGGTGGTAGATCAGTGCATGATGGATTTTCCTTGCAGCGGTGAAATCAACTTTACTATCGCCAATGCCAAAGCGGCTTTAGCGCGGGTACAGCAGCATTATGCGGCGCAAGCATTGAGTATCAGTGTGTTAGATGGTGTGTCGATGGAATTTGCCGATTGGCGTTTTAATGTCCGTAGCTCGAATACCGAGCCGGTGGTGCGTTTGAATTTGGAAACGCGTGCGAATCCGGCATTGTTGGCGTTGCGTATTGATGAGTTGAAAGGCTTGTTGCTAGTGTGAATCGAACAGCAAGGGCGAAAAGTTTTTCGCCCTTGCTAGCGTTTTTATTAAGCGTACAAAAACGGTTTTAAAATATCATGGGCTTTGATTTGGGCATCAATCACGGTCATAAAGGTATAGGCGCCAATAAACTTGCGACTAATAAACATCAGTTCTTTAGGCGGTACACTAAAGTGACGGGTCGCCGCGGATTTAGCGGCACGAATCATCACCCGATTATGCAAGTTGCTTTTCGCCCAAATATAACGACCATCGGCAGTGACTACTTCAGGTGGCGCATCGGATAAGTCAGAAAACGGTTCCACGGCTAAAAAAAATAAATCCGCAATACCGCTTTTTACTTCCACAGGCATATTGTCAAAGAAGCCAAAACCTTGCATGGCATCCAGCATTGCCGGTTTATCGCGCAGTACCGATGCTTTGGTCAGTTTACGTGCCAGTGTTAACAAATCTTCAGGAAAGTCACGTACTGCACCAAAATCCAATAAAATGATTTTGTCAGGTATTTGCTCTCCATCACCCAAACGCACTAAATAATTACCAAAATTGGGGTCGGTTTGCATTTCACCCCATTCAAAAACTTCTCGACAACAGATTTCCAGTGACGCTTCAGCCAGCTTATTCCGGCGCTCTTGCGATAAGGTCATAATGGCATTGCTGTTGATGGGCACGCCTTGCTCGTAAGTCATAGCCAAAATGCGCGGCGTCGAATAGTCAGGATAAACTTTGGGCACGACATAACGGGCATCGTTTTTTAGATGTTCGCGAAATAAACGCGTCGTTTCCATTTCTTGGGGATAATTGACTTCGCGATGCATCATCTGCCGGACTTCTTCGAGCCACTCTTCAAACTCACGCGTTTGCGGCACCACACGCGCCAAGCGCATCATTTG
>CANBZV010000036.1 GCA_947373945.1 Moraxellaceae bacterium | reverse complement strand
GGATCGCTAGTTAGTTGGCAGGGGGTTGCTGTTCAGCAGGCTTTTTCTTGAACATTCCACCAAAGACTTTGACTAAGCCGCCCGCGACACCGCCTACGACTCCTGCGCCTGGGATACCACTATGTTGTAAAGCATTAGCCGTTGCTTGTGAGGCGGTATCAGATGCAATATTTGTTGCGACACCTTGCGCGCTATTAGGGTCAACTTGGCCTTGGGCATTTAAGCTATCAGCACCTTGTTGCGCCTGATTCACAGCTTCTTGCTGTACGTTTTGAGTACTTTGTTGCTGTGTTTGTTTGGTGTTGTCGCCATTAACAGTACTGGTAACGGCGCCTTCAACACCTTTTTGTAAAAGTTTGCCGCCAATATCCCCTAGGCCCCAGGCCATCGCTTGGCTGGTTGATAGGGTTGTAATAACGGCAACAAGTAAAAAACGTTTCATGTAGTTTCTCCTAGTGGGTGCTAGGTCTATGAAACCATATATTGATAAAGGCGATTACCCCTCCGTGGTAGGGGCGTAGCTTAGGCTAAAAAAAACGCCAATACGTCATTCAAATAGTTATAACCCAAGTCTGTGCAGGCAATTTGCCCTTGATTCAGGCTAATCCAGCCTTTTTGCTCACAGGCCCGTAGTTGCGCTTCTACCGCACTTAACGGCAAGCCCGTTCGTTCGGCAAAAAAACTCTGCGGGACGCCTTTTTTCAGCCTTAAGGCATTCATCATAAATTCAAATAATAGGTCTTGCTCGGCGATTCGTTCTAGACCTATTCGGGCTTGTTGTTGTGGTGTAGCAGCCAAATAATCTTTAGGCAAACGGGTTTTGCGATAACGATAAATACCTTCTGGTGTAGTGATTTTACCGTGTGCGCCAGCGCCAATGGCCAGATAATCGCCAAACTGCCAATAGTTCAGGTTATGACGGCTCGGTCGATGCTGGGTGTACGCCGATACTTCATATTGGCCAAAGCCCGCTTGTGTCAGCAGTGCTTGACCAGCCTCTTGAATAGCCCACAGCATGTCATCTTCCGGCAACACGGGTGGTTGGCGATAAAAGGCGGTATTGGGTTCGATGGTTAGTTGATACCATGATAAATGCGTTGGCTTGAAGCTGAGCGCGATTTCTAAATCACGCAGCGCATCGGCCAAGCTTTGATTGGGCAAGCCGTGCATCAAATCGAGATTGAAATTGTCAAAGCCAGCATTTTTCGCCAGTACAATGGCGCGTTCGGCTTCACTCTGGCCATGAATACGACCCAAGTTTTGGAGTTGAAAGCCATTAAAACTCTGAATGCCAAGTGATAAGCGATTAATACCCGCTTCTAGGTAGCCTTCAAAATTCCCATGTTCGACCGTGCCGGGATTCGCTTCCAGGGTGATTTCACAGTCAGCATCAAAGCTCAGTCGCGTTTTTAGCTCACGAAAAAGATGTTGGTAGGCTTCGGGTGAAAACAGGGATGGTGTGCCGCCGCCAATAAAAACACTGCTAATGGTTCGTCCCTGTACCCACGCTAAATCTTGATCTAAGTCGGTTAAAAGTGTCGCAATGTATTCCGCTTCGGGTAAACTTTGCGGGCTAGTGTGCGAGTTGAAATCGCAGTACGGGCATTTGCGGACACACCACGGCACATGAATATACAGACTTAACGGCGGTAATGGGGACATAGATAATGGCATATTGGTTGATGAAGTCGGAACCCAGTGTTTTTGGCATAGACCATTTGGCACAGCGACAAGTCGCGCTTTGGGATGGGGTGCGTAATTATCAGGCACGCAATTTTTTACGGCAAATGCAAATTGGTGATGAAGCGTTCTTTTATCATTCCAATTGTAAAGAGCCGGGTATTGTTGGCCTTATGACCATTGCTCGCGCTGGGTATGCTGATCCAACGCAGTTTGACCCTGAACATAAATATTATGAACCAAAATCGACTATTGATAATCCGCGCTGGACAGGCGTTGATGTCGCGTTTGGGCAAAAATTCACGCATACCGTGACGCTGACAGAGCTCAAAACCATTCCAGAATTAGCCGATTTGGCGTTGGTGCGCAAAGGCAATCGTTTGTCCTTGATGCCCGTCAGCGCCGAGCAATGGCGAATCATCAAGGCATTGTGTTAACAGTTAACCGTATCAAGCGCTGCTTTTAGTTGTGCCATCGCTTGACCTCGATGGCTAATGCGGTTTTTCAGGGCAGGCTCTAGTTCGGCGCTGCTACAACCGTGTTCAGGTAGCCAGAATAACGGGTCATAACCAAAGCCGTTACTGCCGCGTAGGGCGGGTAAAATCTCACCCTGCCAAATGCCTTGGCAAATGATGGGTAATGGATCATTGGCGTGGCGTAAATATACCAATACACAGACAAAGCGGGCGACAAGTGGTTGTTCACCCCGAAACGGCAATAAGTCAGTGAGCAGCTTGTCGTTGTTGGTGCCATCTTTAGCGCCAGGGCCAGCATAACGGGCAGAGTATATTCCTGGGCCTCCGTTCATGGCGTCGACACATAAACCAGAATCATCCGCTAAAGCAGGTAGGCCCGAGATAGCAGCGGCGTGGCGAGCTTTAATCAATGCGTTCTCGACAAAAGTTAGTCCTGTTTCATCGGCATCACTAATGCCAAGCTGTTTTTGAGTAATGAGTTCATACGGCAGGTCTTGGAGTAGCGTCTGTAGCTCGTGGAGCTTGCCTTGATTACCGGTGGCGATAACGAGTTTTTGCATGGAAAATCCGTTGGTATAAGGAATAGCGTGCTGCGTGATGTTGCCCAAGTTTTATCGTAACGAGGGCTGGGTAAACTAGCGCTAATGTTAGCAGAAATGACACTGTACGGGCGTGGTACTTAAGTGTCGGCAGAGGAGTTTAGAGTGTGAAGATTGCGGAAAAACAACGTTATTTAGCGATGATTTTGATCACTTTTTTGGTGGTGGCAGTCGTTTTGGCTGCCCTAGCATGGCATGCCACACAAAACGCATGGACGGCAGAACCGACCAATACTCTGATCTATACGCTGGTATTTTATGAAAGCTGGCTCATGCCTGCATTTCTGTTGGTGTTGTTGTTAACGCTAAAATGGCAGCTCTTTTCGCGGAAGTTTAGTATTGTTATCTCAATGTTTTTTCTTTTAGGGTGTTACGCCCGTTTTATTGAGCCAAATAGATTATTGGTGTATCACACGACGATTAAAACTGGTTATCACCTGAAGTTGGCATTAATCAGTGATATGCATTATGGCTTGTTTTCATCGTCGGCACAGATGCAGCAGTTAGTTGACAGGTTGAATTCACTGGATGTTGATGCGGTTGTAGTTGCTGGTGACTGGACTAATGAGCCGACACAAACCCCAGACTTGGCTGAACAATTGCGGCCATTTCAACAAGTACATCATCCCATTTATTCGGTGCCTGGCAATCACGATGAAGAGATTCCAGGGCCGCCCTTACAGCAAGCACTTAAACACGCGTTATTGGCGAATCATATTCAGCCTATTGAGGGCACAAGCATTGATTTAGGTGTAGCGCGTTTAATCGGTTTGGGTGACTTATGGCGTGGTGATCGGGCGCAACGGCTGTCGGCATTAACGATACAAGACAAACCATTATTATTACTGACGCATAATCCTGATACCTTGGCCGAGTTGCCGAAGATCAGGCAACCGTTTGTGATGCTGGCAGGTCATACTCATGGTGGCCAAATCAACGTACCCATGTTGACCGAAAAAATTTTGCAGTTAGTCAGTCAAGGCCATTACAAACGTGGTTTGTATGCACTAGCGCAAGGCAATCAGATTTTTGTCACCAGCGGCATTGGCATGGTCGGTTTGCCGTTACGTTTTGCGATGCCGCCGGTGATTGATGTGTTGGAGATGGAGTAACTCAGCGACTGACTCGGTAAATGGCGACTTCACCCATCATATTGGGAAAGCGATTCATTAACAGGCTGCCTTGCTGATCATCATCAACCGCTAAACGATTGAGAATGTTGATGTCTAATTGCCGACATAACACTTCAAAGTCCTTAAAGGTACAGAGGTGAATGTTGGGCGTGTCATACCATGAATAGGGCAGTGCTTCGGAAACGGGCATTTTGCCTTTAAAAAACAAATAACCCCGAGTTTTCCAGTGCGCAAAATTAGGGAAGGTGATAATCGCTTGTTTGCCGACCCTTAACATGTCGTTTAATAAGCGGTCAGGTTTTTCGACAGCCTGTAAAGCTTGCGTCATGATCACGCTGTCAAAACTGCTATCCCCAAAATTTCCTAAACCATCGTTTAGATTCTGTTGGATCACATTGACACCACGGGCGACACAATCGTTGATTTTTTCTTCGTCAATTTCTAAGCCGTAGCCTTTGACGTCAAAATTATCGCGTAAATGGGCGAGTAATTCACCGTCACCACAACCCAAGTCGAGTACCCGTGATTTGGGTTTAATCCAACGTTCGGCAAGGCGCAAATCAAGACGCATGGCCGTCTCCATGAATACTGTTCATAAAGTTATTTAACAGAGTGACGTAGCGGGGAATCGGGAATAGAAACGAGTCGTGACCTTGGGGCGCATCAATATCGGCATAAGCGACATTTTTGCCTTGGGCAATTAAGGCATTCACAATTTCTTGCGAGCGCTCAGGTGCAAAACGCCAATCGGTAGTAAACGAAATCACCAAGAATCGGCAACTTGCCCGTGCTAGCGCCGCTTGTAAGTCATCGTTGTATTCACGGGCAGGATCAAAATAGTCTAATGCTTTGGTCATCAGCAAATAGGTGTTGGCATCGAAGTTTTGTGAGAATACTTCGCCTTGATGGCGCAAATAAGACTCCACCTGAAACTCAACATCATAACCATATAAAAATTTGCCCGACTTTAAGTCGCGGCCAAATTTCTGCTTCATCGCGTCATCAGACAAATAGGTAATATGACCGACCATCCGCGCTAAAATCAAACCACGTTTCGGGTAGGTATCCATCTCGGTGTAACGACCACCATGAAAGTCGGGGTCGGAGAGAATGGCTTGGCGGGCCACTTCATTGAAGGCAATGTTTTGTGCCGATAATTTGGGGGCGCTGGCAATAATAACGGCGCTACGCAACCGCTCAGGGTAATCGACGGCCCATTGCAACACTTGCATGCCGCCTAATGAGCCGCCCACAACGGCAGCCCAGCAGCGAATGTTTAAATGATCGCTGAGTCGCGCCTGTACTTGCACCCAGTCTTTGACGGTGACTAAGGGAAAGTCAGGGCCATAAATGCGACCTGTTTCGGGATTTAGCGATGATGGGCCACTGGAGCCATGACAACCGCCCAGATTATTGAGCGCGACTACAAAAAATTTGTTGGTGTCGATAGCTTTGTTCGGACCAATGCAATTATCCCACCAGCCTGCTTTGCTGTCACTTTCGTGGTGATACCCTGCGGCATGATGATGGCCTGACAGTGCATGGCAAATGAGCACGGCATTGGACTTGTCGGCATTAAGAGTGCCGTAGGTTTCATACACTAGGGTGTAAGATTCTAGAACTCGCGCACAGGCTAACGTCAGCGGTTCATTCACCTCCATGCGTTGGGGGCTAACTAAACCTACAGAGTCGGCTGGAAATAGTCTAGGCATTGGCAATCAATCACGATAGTGAGGCGGTTTGGGATATCAAGTCTAAAGAGTGCATGGGGTGAGTGCAAGGGGTGCGTTTTGCTTACGGGCTGTTGAGAAAAGCTACTTTTAAAGGGAATGGACTTTTATTTGCACTATCGTACCAACTTTGGCATGATAATGCCCACGCCATAGCGGTATTTTAGCATCGGCATCGCTATATTAGACCTATTGCAGAAGAGGGGAATCCTATATGTCCAAGCAGTCAACATTCACCCATAAATTAGCTTTAGTCACGGGTGCAGGATCGGGTATTGGCCGTGCTACGGCTATTTTGTTAGGGCAGTTAGGTGCACGTGTCATTATTTGTGACCGTAATCCGAACTCGTTGCAAGAAACAGCCTCTCTGTTGCAGAACAATGGCGTAGAGGTGTACAGCGAAACGGCGGATGTCGCCGATTGGCAAGCTATGCAAGCGTTGGCGGCGCGTGTTCATCGTCAATATGGCATTCTGGATATCTTGGTCAATAACGCGGGTGTTGCCACCGCAGGAGATTTTTTAAGTACGCCGATTGAAGATTGGAACTGGGTGTTTAGCATTAATGTCATGGGGGTTGTGCATGGCTGTAAAGCCTTTGGCGCAGCGATGGCAGAACGCGGCAGCGGCCATATCGTTAATATTGCGTCAGCGGCAGGCTATTACGCCGCGCCCGATATGTCGGCGTATTCGGCCAGCAAACATGCCGTGATGGGTTTAACAGAGTCACTACGTATCGAAATGGCCGAGTTTAATGTCGGGGTTAGCGCCATTTGTCCAGGGGTGATTAATACCAATATCGTCTCGGCGATGCGTACCAACGGCCAGTTAGTCGAAGCACAAAACAAAATAGTCGATATTTATCGCAAGCGTAATTATGGCCCAGAAGGGGTAGCAGCAGCCGTGGTCAGCGCGATTAGCCATAATCGCAGTGTGGTTCCGGTCAGTCCTGAAGCATGGGTGCTATATGCCGGTAAACGTCTGATGCCTGAAATGATGGATATTGTGCAAAGAACGCCGTTATTCAGAAAGTTTAAGCCTTAAGTCCTTTTCATCTTGTGGTAGGGGGGCGGATTTATCCGCCTTTTTTATGGGCAAATTAACTGGGCTCATCATTTTTGTCAGGAAATCACCCTTTATAGTGCTTTTTAGGCTTTCAGGTTTTGCACTGACAATAAGCATTTTCTGTCATGTAGATGTAATAGTAGTGCAGTTAGCGGGTCTCTTTGCGTGTCATTTTTGTGCATGACATCTCCTTCAGAATTTCTCATCCTCCAGTGATTCTCTTGCTTTTATTCTTATCTATTTGATATTGAACGATTTTATATTTTAACTGAGAGGAAGTTATAAAACTTGGCATGACTCCTGCTTTTGTAACTTGTATACAAGTGGGAATACATAAAGAGTTTAATCACATGTTACCAAGTGAAGCGTGGACTTTAGGAGAGTGGCAACAAGCCTACCGTCAAGGAGCGACAGCGGAGTTGTTGCTATCGACATTATTAGCAAGCATTAGTACAGAAGATAACGCGTGGATTTCGGTGTTATCACACCAGCAGTTGGCCGTTGTTTTGGCGGATTTGGCCGCACGTTTGGCACATGTTAAGGGTGATTTAACTCAGTTGCCTTTATACGGCATTCCTTTTGCCGTTAAAGACAACATTGATGTGGCGGGTTTTGCGACTACTTGCGCCTGTCCCGAGTTTGCTTATCTACCAGAACAACACGCTACTGTCGTTGCTAAGTTAATAGCCGCAGGTGCAGTGGTGATTGGTAAAACCAATCTTGATCAGTTTGCTACCGGATTAGTCGGTACTCGTTCACCTTATGGTGCTGTAGCAAATAGCTTTAATGCCGATTTTATCAGTGGTGGTTCAAGCTCTGGTTCAGCTGTGGTGGTTGCCCGTGGCATCGTGCCATTTTCTTTAGGCACTGATACCGCAGGTTCAGGACGAGTTCCCGCAGGCTTGAATAATATTGTCGGTTTAAAACCAACGTGTGGCTGGTTAAGTACTTCGGGTGTGGTGCCCGCTTGTCGCAGTTTAGATTGTGTTTCGGTGTTTGCACTAACCGTGGATGATGCCGAATACATTGCCCGTATTGCGAGTGGTTTTGATGAGCAAGACCCTTATTCCCGTACCATTCCAATTGCCCACGGGGCATTACCCAAACAACCAGTTTTTGCCATTCCTGAACAATTGCACTGGTTTGGTGATGAGCTTGCCGCGCAAGCCTTTGAAGCGAGTTTAGACAAACTTGCCGCGACAGGTGCAAGTTTTAAAAAGATTGATTTCACCCCGTTTTATCAAGTAGCGGCGTTGTTGTATGAGGGCGCGTGGGTCGCTGAGCGGTTCATTGCGCTGGAAGAACTGTTGTCAACACACCCTGAGGTTGTCCATCCCGTAGTTCGTAGCATTATCGAACGTGCTAGAACGATGAGCGCGGCGGATGCCTTCAAAGGGCAATATCAATTAGTGGCGTTGAAGCGTGTTGTTGATGCAATTTATCAAGGCGTTGACGGTTTATTAGTGCCAACAACCCCGAGTTTATATCGTCTCGATGATGTATTGGCTGACCCAATCACCCTTAATACTCAACTCGGTACCTATACCAATTTTGTCAATTTACTTGATGGCTGTGCGTTGGCGTTGCCTGCGGGCCTACGCGCCGATGGTTTGCCTTTTGGGATTACCGTCATTGCACCTGCATGGTGTGATGGTCAATTGGCTGAGTTTGGTCGCCGTTGGCAAACAATGACGGCATTACCGCTAGGTGCTACAGGCAGTACGCTGGCGAACTGTCCACCTAGTCCCGCGATTCCGTTGGCGATCGACACGATTCCCCTCGCTGTAGTTGGAGCCCATTTGACAGGAATGCCGCTGAATTATCAATTGCAGGAGCGTGGTGCGGTACTACTGGAAACAACATCAACTGCTGATTGTTACCGTCTGTTTGCACTAGCGGGCACTGTTCCCCCCAAGCCTGGTTTGTTGCGCGTCGCAGCACGTGAGGGCGCAGCAATTATTGTCGAACTCTGGGCGATGCCTGTGGCGCATTTTGGCTCGTTTGTCAGTTTGATTCCTGCTCCATTAGGTATAGGTACGTTGACCTTAGCTGATGGCCGTGAAGTGAAAGGTTTTATTTGCGAAGCGTGGGCCATTGCCGAGGCGCAAGACATTACTGAGTGTGGCGGTTGGCGTGCCTTTATCACCACACGGAATAAGGGGTAACTGACATGTTTAGCACGGTATTAATTGCGAATCGGGGTGAAATAGCGGTTCGTATTGCCAAAACGTTAAAGAAAATGGGCATTCGTAGTGTCGCCGTCTTTAGCGAAGCTGACAAACATAGTCTGCATGTCAGTGTCGCCGATGAAGCCATTTGCATTGGCGGCAGTAACCCGAGCGACAGCTATTTATGTGGCGATAAAATGATTGCGATTGCCAAACACGTTGGCGCGCAAGCGATTATTCCTGGTTATGGCTTTCTATCTGAAAATGCCGATTTTGCGGAAGCTTGTGCCGCCGCTGGTTTGATCTTTGTGGGTCCTACACCCACCCAAATGCGTCAGTTTGGTCTAAAACACGCGTCACGAGAGATTGCTGAACAAGCGGGTGTACCATTAACCAAAGGCACAGCATTATTGGCTTCATTAACAGAAGCCATGAGTGCGGCAGAGTTGTTGGGTTATCCGGTGATGCTGAAAAGCACCGCGGGTGGTGGCGGTATTGGTTTGTCGCGCTGTCATAACGCCAGCGAATTAGCGAGTGCTTTTGACTCTGTACAACGATTGGGTAAAAACTTCTTTAATGATGGCGGCGTATTTTTAGAGCGCTTTATTGATGAGGCACGTCATGTCGAAGTGCAAATATTTGGCAATGGTTTGGGTGATGTTGTTGCGTTAGGCGAGCGTGATTGTTCGGTGCAACGGCGTAATCAAAAAGTGATTGAAGAAACACCAGCGCCTAACCTACCTGCAGCAACGCGCAGCGCATTATTGGCTGCCGCCGTTAGTTTGGGCAAAGCGGTGGGGTATCAGTCGGCAGGTACTGTTGAATTTATTTACGATGGCCAACGCGATGAATTTTACTTTCTGGAAGTGAATACGCGGCTGCAAGTCGAGCATCCAATTACCGAGTCTGTCACTGGCATTGATTTAGTTGAATGGATGATCTTGACGGCTGAAGGTCAACCACCTTCATTTGCTGATTTGCCAACGCCGCAAGGTGCCGCCATTGAAGTGCGTATTTACGCCGAAGATCCGGTGAAAAACTTTCAACCATCACCCGGCATCCTGACCGAAGTCGCATTTCCTGACGATGTGCGTTTGGATGGTTGGGTAGCAACAGGAACAGAAGTTTCCCCCTATTATGACCCGATGTTAGCCAAGCTCATTGTCACCGGAGCCGATCGTGGTGAAGCACTGGCAAAACTACAAACGGCTTTAGACCGCACTCGTTTATACGGCATTGCAACGAATCTGGATTATCTGCGGCAAATTATTGCCAGTCCCGCGTTTAGCCAAGCGCAGTTATCAACGCGCTTTCTCGAGCGTTTTGATTATGTGTCACGTCAAATTGAAGTGCTGGAAGCAGGCACATATACCAGTATTCAAGATACAGGCCGCTTTGGTTACTGGGATATCGGCGTGCCGCCTTCAGGAGCCATGGACGATTATGCCTTTAGATTAGCCAATCGTATTGTTGGTAATCATACCGCCGCCGCAGGCATTGAATGCACGATTCAAGGGCCGACGTTGCGTTTTCATGGTGATGCTGTCATCGCGCTAACAGGGGCACAAACACCTGCAACCCTTGATGGTGAACGTGTCGAGTTCTGGTCGCCCATAAACGTAAAGAGTGGACAAGTATTAAAACTTGGACGTGCGACCTCGGGTTGTCGTACTTATTTGGCAGTGCGCTATGGCGTAGATGTGCCGGATTATCTGGGCAGTAAATCGACGTTTGCATTAGGGCAATTTGGGGGCCATGCAGGGCGCACTTTGCGGACTGGTGATATGTTGGCGCTTAGCTCGCCAGAAATCGCAGCATGTAATACGCCTGCACCCAGTTACGAGCCAGCCAGCGCACCTCACGCGTTGATTCCTGAGTATGGCAATGACTGGGATATCGGGGTGCTTTATGGCCCACATGGGGCTCCTGACTTTTTCACCGAACAATCGATTGATGATTTTTTTGCCGAGCCGTGGCAAGTGCATTACAACTCCAACCGATTGGGCGTGCGTTTAGTCGGCCCTAAACCGACATGGGCGCGTTCTGATGGTGGTGAGGCTGGGCTACATCCCTCCAATATCCATGACTGCGAATATGCGATCGGCAGCATTAATTTTACGGGCGATATGCCAGTGATTTTAGCGTGTGATGGCCCCAGCCTTGGCGGTTTTGTCTGTGTTGCCACGATTGCCAAAGCAGAGTTATGGAAAGTCGGGCAAGTGAAGCCGGGCGATAAAATCCATTTTCATCGGTTAAGTTTTGATGAGGCACTTGCTCTAGAGTTAGCTCAGGACCAAGCAATTGAACAACTGACACCTGTGGTCGGCAGCTCGGGGCTTCACCGTACTTGGCAGGGCATTAGTCAGTATTTGGCGGGGTTATTTAGCCGCAAAGAAGTCGCAGCGGTGACTTCTTCTCCCTGTATTGTCGCGAGTTTGGAGGCGACCGAACAACGTCCTGCGGTGACTTATCGCCAAGCAGGCGACAAATACCTCTTGCTGGAATATGGCGAAAACGTCCTGGATTTACGTTTGCGTTTTCGTATTCATGCGTTAATGGAAGCACTGAAAGAACGTCCGATAGTCGGGATTCACGAATTATCGCCAGGAGTGCGTTCACTGCAAATTCGGTATGACAGCCGTGTTTTACATCAACGGCAACTGATCAAGCAACTATTAGTCATAGAACAACATCTGCCAAATGTTGACACCTTAAGTGTACCAACTCGTGTGGTCTATTTGCCATTGGCTTTTGAAGACTCAGCGACGTTGGATGCGGTCACTCGTTATCGTGAAACGGTAAAGGCGCAAGCACCGTGGTTACCAAATAATGTCGATTTTATTCAACGAATCAATGGCTTGACTAGTCGTGAACAAGTCAAAGAGATCGTTTATCAAGCCAGCTACATGGTCTTAGGTTTGGGCGATGTCTATTTGGGTGCGCCATGCGCCGTGCCTGTTGATCCTCGTCATCGTTTAATGACCTCGAAATATAACCCTGCACGTACATTTACAGCTGAAGGCACGGTCGGTATTGGCGGTGTTTATATGTGTGTTTACGGCATGGACTCGCCTGGCGGGTATCAATTAGTCGGTCGCACGTTACCGATTTGGAACACATTTTTAAAGAACAAACAGTTTGCCGCTGGTTCGCCGTGGTTATTGCGCTTTTTTGACCAAGTCCGTTTTTACCCAGTCAGCGAAGCCGAGTTAACCGTGTTGCGTGATGACTTCCGTGAAGGGAAGGCTAGCATTCGGATTGAAGAAGAGCGTTTCGCACTCGCTGATTATGAACGCTTCTTAGTGGATAACACCGACAGCATCCAACAGTTCCGTGATCGGCAAAAAATAGCTTATGACCAAGAAGTTGCATTGTGGCAAGCCGACAGCGTCAAGGCAGTGGAAGAAGAGTCGGTGTTAGTCGCCGCTGATTTGGATGACGACAGCATCCAGCGCATTTGTGCCGATATTTCGGGCAATGTCTGGAAGGTGTTAGTCGAAACGGGTCAATGGGTAGACATTGGTCAACCGCTTGTGATTTTAGAGGCGATGAAAATGGAGTTTCCCATCCATGCCTCAGTCAGTGGCATAGTACGTGACTTGCATTGCCGTCCCAGCAAAGCGATTGCGGCAGGGGAGGCATTGCTTGATATCGAGCTAAGTCCTACTAGTTGAGCACAAGCCATGACCGAACAAGCCAGCACTGTAACCCCTTTACGTCGTCCTCGCCGTAAAGAAACGCCAGAGAATTTGGCAGAGCGAATTTATAGCCGACTGAAACAAGAGATTTTTGATTTTCAGTTGTTGCCAGGTGATCGTTTTAGTGAAAACGAAGTGGCTGAGCGGATGGAGGCCAGCCGAACACCGGTGCGTGAAGCCTTGTTTCGCCTACAGCGCGAAGGTTATGTCGAGGTGTTGTACCGCAGTGGCTGGCAAGTGAAAGCGTTTGATTTTCGCTTTTTTGAGGAAATTTACGATGTTCGCATCATCCTCGAATTAGCGGCTGTGAAAAAGCTGTGTGAGCAAGAAGTCCGCTCCAGTTTGTTGGATGACTTGAAACGCATTTGGTTGGTTGAGCCTGAACAGCGTATTCAAGACTCGCAAACCGTTGCCGTATTGGATGAACGTTTTCATCAAATGTTGGTGGAAGCTACCGGTAATCAGGAGATGGCAAAAATTCATCAAGGAATTACCGAACGTATTCGCATTATTCGTCGTTTGGACTTTAACAAAACGGCACGTATTGAAGCGACGTATGTCGAACATGGTCAGATTTTGGGAGCGATTTTGACGCGGCGTGTTGAGCAAGCTCAACGCTTGCTAAAAACGCATATTGAAGCGAGCAAAGCCGAAGTCCGCAAAATCACCATCCATATGTTACACAGCGCGCGTAATCCTTTAGCGGGCGAAACGGAATAAGGACTGACACGATACTGGCAACTAAGCGTGTGAGTCCGTTGAGTAATGGCGCATAGCCGTATTTGCGAGGAGAGCTGACCGACTCCTCGTGTTCAGATGGTCGTCAACGGAGATAGATCATGCTTAGTACGTTTGTATTAAATCGCAGTAACACCTTGCTGATGACGTCAGTCGCATTGGCGACCTTGAGCAGTGTTGCTCAGTCAGCTGAAATTAAGCTTCCTGAAACTACCCTCACCGCCAGTTTACGGGCCAGCGTCGCTTCGACGCAGACCGATAATTCGGCTGTACCTGATACCACTGATTTTAATCTGGATAGCTTGAGTTTTTATATTAACGGCAAGATTACCGATAATGTGAAATTCAGTTTTTCGTCCGAAGTGTTGTCTGACAAAGTGTCGGTTCAGGATGCTATTGCTCAGTTTGAGTTTTCACCCACCATGAACATCTGGGCTGGACGCTTTTTACCACCGACCGATCGTGCTAATAGTTATGGCGCATATTACTCGAATAACTGGAATTTTTATGCCGATGGCGTTCAGGATGCTTATCCTAGTGTGTCTTTAGGTCGTGCCGATGGCTTGGCTTACTGGGGGGATTTTGCCGATAAAAAACTAAAAATCTCCGCGGGCTTGTTTGATATTCCCGCCACTAAAAAAGGTAGCCCCGATGCAGGCAAAATGATGACTGCCGCACGCGTCCAGTATGACTTTTGGGATGCCGAGCCTGGCTACTATGTCAATGGCACTTATTTAGGCGAAAAAGATATTCTCGCCGTCGGAGTTGCCACCAATATGATTGACGGGGATATGGCCACCAACCTCGATTTGTTAGTTGAAAAGAAGGTCAATGGTGGCGGCGCATTGACTTATGAAGGCTCCTTTATCAGCCACGACAAATTACCTAGCGATTATTTCACCCCCGGCGTCTATACCGAAGGCGATGGCTATTACTCGTTAGTGTCTTATTTGTTTCCGCAAAATGTCGGCATCGGCAAAGTGCAAGTGCTGGGTAAATTTGGCACCGCCTCCTTCGAGAAAGGCCCCACGGCTGATTTTGATCAAGATACCACTGAATTCAATATTAACTACATCATCAAATCCTTCAATGCCCGAGTCAGCTTGTTTTACATAGACAAAAGCTACTCTGCCGTTATGGATGGCACAAAGACCCTTGGTTTAGGCGTTCAACTCATGACTTTGTAAGTCAGTCCTGCACTTTCAACGGAGAGAAAACATGAAACTTGATACGATGCTAAAAACACTATCATCAGGTGTTATTGCGGCTACGTTAGCGATGAGCAGTATTACCGTCCAGGCGGCTGATACCATCAAAGTCGGTATCTTGCATTCCTTGTCGGGAACGATGGCGATTTCAGAAACGACACTCAAAGACACGATGTTGATGCTTATTGATGAGCAAAACAAAAAAGGCGGCTTGCTAGGGAAAAAGCTCGAGCCTGTTGTCGTTGATCCGGCGTCGAACTGGCCGCTATTTGCGGAAAAAACCCGACAATTGATTCAAAAAGACCATGTGGCTGCCATCTTTGGCTGCTGGACCTCGGTATCGCGCAAGTCGGTATTGCCAGTCATTGAAGAGTTGAACGGTTTGCTGTTTTACCCTGTGCAATATGAAGGCGAAGAGTCGTCGAAAAACGTCTTTTACACCGGCGCAGCGCCGAATCAACAAGCTATTCCCGCCGTCGATTATTTGATGAAGCTGGGCACCAAACGCTGGGTCTTGGCGGGTACGGATTATGTTTATCCGCGTACCACCAACAAGATTTTGGAGTCCTATCTCAAGTCTAAAGGCGTCAAGCAAGAAGACATTATGATCAATTACACGCCGTTTGGTCATTCCGATTGGCAAGGCATTGTTTCGGATATTAAAAAGTTCGGTTCTGCGGGTAAAAAGACAGCTGTTGTGTCCACGATTAATGGGGATGCCAATGTGCCTTTTTATAAAGAGTTAGGTAATCAAGGTGTCTCGGCAGAGAAAATTCCTGTAGTGGCTTTCTCGGTCGGTGAAGAAGAATTGTCAGGCATTGATACCAAACCTTTGGTCGGCCATTTAGCGGCGTGGAATTATTTCATGAGCGAAAAAAGTCCGGCCAATACAGCGTTTATCAAACAATGGCAAGCATTCACCAAAAATCCTAAGCGTGTGACTAACGACCCCATGGAAGCGCATGTCATTGGTTTTAACATGTGGGTGAAAGCCGTTGAAAAAGCCAAGTCGACCGATACCGACAAAGTGGCTGCAGCGATCATTGGTATTAAAACGCCTAATTTGACAGGCGGCACGGCTGAGATGTTGCCGAATCATCACATCACTAAACCCGTTTTGATTGGTGAAATTCAGGCCAATGGTCAGATTTCTACCGTCTGGAAAACCAAAGGTTTGGTGGCGGGTGATGCGTGGTCCGACTTTTTACCAGACAGCAAAAACATTACGGCTGATTGGGTGAAATTGAAGTGCGGTAACTACAACACAGTGACCAAGAAGTGCTCGGGTCAGGTTTATTAGTCAAACCCTCACTCTAACTCTCTCCCTCAGGGAGAGAGAATCCAGCCCCCTCTCTCTGAGGGAGAGGGTTGGGGTGAGGGCTAACAGGATCTGCACCATCAATACATCATCCGCGCATGGATTGCTGCGGATGATGCTACTGGGATTAAGGGGAAAAGTCTGTGAATGTCTTATTACGCGTGATGATGACTTTACTCTGTCTGTTAAGCTTACAAAGCACTGTTATATTTGCCGAAGAGGTGACAACTACAGAACCCGTCGTCACCGAATCAACCATGGAAACAGCCAGTACAGAAGTTTCAGCCGCACCAACGCCTGCTGCTGATTTACCTTCTTTATTAAGTCAATTAGTACAAGCCGAAGATTTTGAACTTCGTGCGGCACTCATTCAACAATTAGCGAGTCGTACAGAGCCGCAAGTTTTAGCGATTTTAAATGCACTTGTTGAAGGCCAATTAAACAGTAA
>CANBZV010000035.1 GCA_947373945.1 Moraxellaceae bacterium | reverse complement strand
GGTGAAACGACAATACCAACACCAGAACGCAATAATGACGGAATCTGAAAACACAGACTTTTACCGCCACCCGTCGGCATTAACACCAAGGCATTTTGACCATTGGCCACCGTTTGAATAATACGGTCTTGCTGACCACGAAAACGGTCATAACCAAAGGTACGCGCCAGAATCGCTAAAGCACGGGTTTGTAACTCAGTGGACATTAAGGGCTGTTCTCACATAGAAGGCGTCTAGACAAAGGCAAGTCGGGGGTTAACCCGACATCGGGCTATCATTCAAGCACTATTAATTAATAACAAGAGTTGGGCGCTGAATCAGGATTGATCTCGGCATAGACTTCATCAGGGTCAACATCATTCAGCAACAACATTTCGCGCACGGTTTGAATATCAGCCAACACTTTTTCAAAATTTTCACCGTGGTCATAACGGTTAACATCCATCGCTTTGGGCATATAACAAAAGGCTATTTTTAATGCCGTCAGGGCATCTTCGTTTAGTTTATCGTTCATAATCGCCTCAAAAACCATTATCTTTTTGATGTCTATTTAATCAGTCAGGCAATCGCATAAGAGTACGCTACACCATTCAATAAACATACTGTCTACGTTACTAAAACCAATAAATAACCTGCGATGGATGCCGTGTCTTCCCATACCGGATGTGCTAGCATTTAACACTATGCGTACTCTATATCGCTTCGTCAGCCTGCTGTTATTATTGTGGTTGCCCATTACCTTGGCATCTGCGGGTGGCTTGCGCGCGTGTCCTGCGCATCAACTCTGTAACGCGGTCAGCAAACATCATCACCATGCTGCCAATACCGATATCAGTTCAGTCAGCACGGGTTCTGATTGTCATCACGCCGCTAGTCATAATGACAGCAATTGTACGCATTGTTTGTTATGCCATATTCCTGCGTCATTACCACACACATTAACGCTGGCTCAGCCTCATCTCGTCATGCAGATAACGGCATCTTATTTCCCTGATCATTATCATTCAATCGCTATTCCGCCTGCTGATCGCCCACCATTGTTTTGCTGATTGTTTTGTACCTAATGATCAGTTGAGTTTTAGACCTTAGGTCTAGGCTCAACGCATGATCATTTGCCTTATCAGTATGGCTATCTGTTTTCGCCATCACTCGTTATGAATTCACAATCTGGAGCGTCATCATGACCCTCTCTTATACGCATATTTTAATCCGTGGGCTTTTGATCGCCAGCATTACCAATTTTACCATTTCAGCATTAGCCGATGACCGCGCTGAGCCAAGTAACCCGAACGCTGCTGTACCCGCGATTATCTACAACAATCCTTATGATAATTTCCGTGCCGCAAATGAGGAGCAACGATCATGGAAAAGTACGTTCAGCGAGTCTCACCAAGTAACAACCGATACTCAGGGCGACCACCTCGCCGTTAATGACCCGCCGTACAATCACTCATCCGCTAAAACAGCCAAAGCCGAACCGCCGACTAATCTTAGCTACGATGGCGAAGGCACGGTTGTGTCCATGCCAGCCAACAATAGCAATAGCAATATCAAACTAAAGCATGGCGCTATTAAAAAGCTTGATATGCCCGCGATGACCATGACCTACAAAGTAGCGGACCCTGTGCTGCTAAAGGCAATTCATGTCGGCGATCGCATTGATTTTGATATTAACGAGCAAGATGGCGGCTACGTGATTACCGCCATTGTCCGTAGGGAGCCGTAGTCATGGCCACCCGCACTCGGCTGATAAAGCTTATCGCCAGCCTACTCATTTCCCTTAGTTTGATCGGCTGTGCGACGCCATCTGTAGAGGATAGTTTTCGTCCGGTTGCGGCACTGGCTCGTGATCGTTTAGCGGGGGCAACTGTGCGCTGGCCGCAATCAGATAGCGAGCGACAACAGCTACAACAGATCATCCACGACAAGCTCAAACAGCCATTGATGATGGATGATGCGGTTCAGATTGCACTCCTCAACAATCGTCGCCTGCAAGCCAACTTTGCTAAATTGGGCATCGCCGTCAGCGAGTTGAAGTCGGTCAGTGGTTTGCCCGACCTCAGTTTAAGTATGGCCCGTTTGCGACAAGGGCAAAGTCTAGAGCTTGATCGTGTCGTTTCTTTTAATCTGTTGAGTTTGTTGACCCGTCCTTGGGCACGACAAATTGAGAAACACAACCTGCAGCAAGTCCGATTGGACGTGATGGCCGACATGGTTAATCTAGCCATAGAAACACGGCAAGCGTGGATTGAGGCCGTGACTGCACAACAGTTTGAGAGTCTTGCCGAACAAAGCAATCACACGGCGCAAACCGCACGTGATACCGTTGAACGACTGCGACAGGTCGGCAATGTCAGTCGCTTGGATTTGTTACGGGAGCAGGCGTTATATGCCGACAGTCAAGCTGAGTTCGCTAGCGCGCAGCAACACCGTATTCAACGACAAGCCACATTGACGGCATTAATGGGCTTATGGGGTGACGACAGCAATTATCGTTTAGCCACTACGTTAGCACCGTTGCCCGATAGTCCTCGTGCCGATAATGCGAGCGAGGCTACTTCATTGCAACAACGACTCGATATTTTGGCGGCGATTAGTGACAGTGAACGGCTCGCCCACACGTTAGGCATGACACGAAGTCAGCGCTTTGTTGATGTTCTTGATCTTGGCTATCAGCACAACCGCTTTAGCGGGCAATCCGCTCAGCACGGCGTTGACGTGACGTTGAAAATTCCTTTATTTACAGGTGGCTCCCGCCAACAACAAGCCGAATTGCGTTATCAACAAAGTTTGGATCGAGCGGCCGATATCGCTATCCGTGCTCGTGCCGAAGTGCGTGCCAGTTATGCGAGTTATCGCTTGGCCTATGACACCGCTCGCCACTATCGCGATCAGGTGTTACCCGTACACGCCCAAATATCAGAGGAGGTGTTATTGCGCTATAACGGCATGTTGCTGTCAGTGCTGGATGTGCTTACCAATGCCCGCGAACAAGCACAAACGCAACAAGCGGCTATCACCGCGCAACGCAATTTTTGGTTAGCTGATACCGCGCTGGACGCGGCCATGACAGGCACAAACTCACTAAGCAGAACCACAACACCCTAATTATTAAAGAGATGATCATGGTTTCACGTCGTCATTTTTTGCAGCAGACCAGCCTGATGCTCGGCGCTACACTGGTTAGTCGTAGCGAGGCCGCCAGTATTCCCGAGGCAGCGCTCCGAGATCATGCTCAAACCGAGTTACCATCACTACCCGCGATTGGTCGTCCTTATAACCCAGTGGTCACGCTTAATGGTTGGACACTGCCATGGCGGATGAACAATGGCTGGAAAGAGTTTCATTTAGTGGCCGAACCGGTTGAACGCGAGTTTGCACCCGGCATGACAGGGCATTTGTGGGGCTATAACGGTCAATCCCCTGGCCCAACCATTGAAGCTGTCGAAGGCGACAAAGTGCGAATTTTTGTCACCAACAAACTACCCGAACATACCGCTGTCCATTGGCATGGCATGTTGGTACCCAATGGTATGGATGGCGTCGGTGGCCTGACCCAGCCGCAGATAAAACCCGGACAAACCTTTGTTTATGAGTTTGAACTGAAAAAATCAGGCACGTTTATGTACCATCCGCACGCCGATGAAATGGTGCAAATGGCGATGGGGATGATGGGATTATTTATTGTCCACCCTAAAAACCCCCGTTTTATGGCCGTGGATCGTGACTTTGCTTTTTTGCTCGCCGCTTACGACATTGACCCCGGGACCTATACGCCACGTGTCAGCACCATGACTGAGTTTAATATCTGGACGTTTAACAATCGTGTGTTCCCCGCCATTGACCCGATGGTCGTTAGCCGTGGTGATAAAGTACGGATTCGTTTTGGCAATTTAACGATGACGAATCATCCAATGCATTTACATGGCCATCATTTTGAAGTCACTGGCACTGATGGTGGCTGGGTGCCTAAAACTGCACGCTGGCCCGAAGTCACGGTGGATGTTGCCGTCGGGCAAATGCGTGCAATTGAGTTCTATGCCGATGTTGCAGGAGATTGGGCTTTTCATTGTCACAAATCACACCACACCATGAATGCGATGGCTCATGGAGTACCAACCATGCTCGGTGCTGACACGCAAGACTTAACGAGTCAAATCCGCCAAGCCTCTAGCGGCTATATGCCGATGGGAGCAACCGGAATGGCTGATATGAGCGCCATGAATATGGCGCTACCCGCCAATACGCTACCGATGATGACGGGTGCCGGCCCCTTTGGTGCATTGGAAATGGGTGGCATGTTTACAGTTTTGAAAGTGCGTGAAGGACTTGCGCGCAACGATTACCGTGATCCTGCGTGGTATCAACATCCTGCGGGGACAGTCGCACACCTTGTTGAAGATGGGCTGCCTGCGCCAACACAATCCCCAAAGCTTTAAACCGATTCATTGAGTCTTATTAGACACTACTTATAGAAGTAATTATGAAAACAATCACTCATACGACACTCACCATTCTTGCGATTCTCCTAGCCGCGTTAGGAGGTTTTATTTACTCTGGCCTCTATAACATCGGAGCTGACGACCATCATACGGCTTTCGTATTTAGTGTCATGGAAACGGTACGTGACCGTTCGATCAGTCGTCATGCCCAACATATTGTTGTCCCACCTTTAACAGATAATGCCTCAATTGCTGAAGGCGCAGAACATTATGCGGGCATGTGTACGGGCTGCCATCTTGCGCCAGGTATTGAACAAAGTGCCATGAGGAAAGGACTTTACCCTCAACCACCCAAACTCACCGAGCCTAATGACTTGAGTCCTGCCGAGCAATTCTGGGTCATTAAACATGGCCTGAAAATGACGGGGATGCCTGCTTGGGGTGCAACGCATAGCGATGAGGAAATTTGGCATATCGTCGCTTTTCTGCAACAGTTACCGCAGTTAACAACAGCACAATATCAAGCGCTGACAGCAGATAGTGTTAATGAGAATTCAGTAGCTAGCCCTACAGCCAGCGTTCATCACCATCACTAAATAGCTCTCTTTGCCAATGTGAGAGCGGCTTTGCGGAAATATGGCACATAGTTAGGTGTTTATAGCGCACTCTTCCCCCAACCCCGAATCTCTCTAGGGAGAGGAGGAATGCGCTGTTAACCACTCAAGCCTTCAACCATCTTCCCAACTCTCGAACAAAATTAATCGGCTCATCAGTTAATGGCACATGACCCGAATTATGCAAACGGACAATACGCACGTTGGCCGCATAATCGGCAATTGCCATTTGTCCTGCCGGTGCATATAACGGCGACTTCATGCCCACCATCACCGTAATCGGTGTTTCGCAGCCCTTTAAACTGGCGCGATAATCATGACCGCCCTTCGTGTACGCCGACAAACAGGCGACACAATCCTGTACTTGCGTCAACGGCAGGTGTTTTGATAACAGTTTAGGACTCATCAATGCTTTGGCTAATAGCGGTTTTAACCAGCTATGGCCACTAATCGTCGTCAATACCTCGGCCAAAATTGCCGCCGCCTGACGACGAGCCTGCTCAGGCAACTCCGCCAACTGGTCGAATTGAGTGTAGTTGACTAAGACATCATGCAGACGGTGCATCTGGCTAAACAGTTCGTCTTGACGCGCACCAAAAACACCATGCGGCCAGTCAGCGCGATTACCAATACACGGTGATTGATCGATATGCAAATAGCGACTGACACTAGCAAAACCGCCAGCGCGCTGCAAATGCAGTGCAGTCGAACCACCAAGTGAATAGCCCGCCAACAAATAGTCGTTTAACCGAAAATGAGCGATAACATCCTGCACATCTTCCATATGATTTTGGAAAATATCAGCCTGATTAAAACGGACATGACCTGACTGCCCTATGCCTCTAAAGTCAGGCAAATAAAACTTGAACCGATACAGAAAAGGCCAAATAAATGGCAACCAATGACCGCTATGCATACCTAGACCAGATAGCATCAATACCGGCCGACCACGCCCCAAGACACGAACATGAAGCTGCTGACCATCACGCACAGTAACTAAAGCCATAAGTTTGTCCGAAAAAAGTGTTCGTCAGTGTTGTCTGCCAATAATGGCGGATTTTTGCTGACAAGTGTTTGCTGCCATCGCTATATTAGCGCCAACCACCCAGCCTGGATTAACGAGATATTCATGCCCACCAATAGACTAGAAGCCTTTAGCGATGGCGTACTGGCCATTATTATTACCATTATGGTACTGGAACTGAAAGTGCCACATGGCACAGGATGGGACGTATTGACCGAATTAGCACCTGTGTTGCTGAGCTATGTCCTCAGCTTTATTTATGTTGGGATTTACTGGAATAATCATCATCACTTATTTCATGTTGCTGATAAAGTGAATGGCGCTATTTTGTGGGCAAATTTACATCTATTGTTTTGGTTATCGCTGATTCCGTTTGTGACAGGCTGGATGGGTGAAAACCATTTTGCCGCATTACCAGCCGCCCTGTATGGCTGCGTGTTATTAGCAGCCGCGATTGCTTACTTTATGCTTGCCCATTGTTTAATGAGCCATCATGGTCAGGAGTCAACGCTAGCGCAAGCGCTGGGTGAGGACTTTAAAGGCAAGATTTCGATTGTGATGTATATGGCGGGGATTGGACTGGCATTTGTCAATGAATGGCTGGCTTGTGGCATGTATGTCGCTGTCGCGATTATGTGGTTGCTTCCCGATCGGCGCATTGAGAAAGTCATCGCCCATTAACGGCTAATGGATAGACCATCGAAGCCACACATCCAAACGCACTATTCCCAGTTTGACTGGGAATCTCGCTACAAAAACATACATCAATTACAGGCGACAAAACTCTGTTTAGTATTGCCTTTATGTACCAACAATTTCCCTTTACTAAATTGATATTCAACAAGTTGATCAACTTGCTCTGCCCCAGTCACAGTGACCGGGCTCGTGTATATCTTGTCACCATAGGCTGCAATAATTTTTTCGCTGGATTTTTTTTCATCATCGAGAATATGCAATAGCTGACCGTCAACCACCCAAGTGGCCGCATTATTTTGACAAGACTTGGGGGCCCACACACCATTAATTTTTTGGATCAATGCCAGACGATCTTTTTTCAGGGAATTTTTATAATCCTGATGCCAAAACTCCAAACTCTGTAATTGCTGTTGCGCCAAGGTGTACATGGAACCACTGGTGTCATCCTGATCGCCTTGGCTACGGGCAATTTCAGCTTGCTGAATGGTATTTTTAACACTCACTAACTCGGTAGAATACTTAGCTTTCACAGCATCGTAAAAAGTAGTAGCCGTATTTTGATGTTCTTGCGCTGCTAACAACGCCTGCTTGAGTTGCACGGCGCTTTGACTATTATTTGCTTGCGCGAGTTGCACTTGCAGGGCGGCAACTTGTTGATCAGCCTCGTTTTTTTCTTGCTGAAGATCGGCCAATTGTTTTTCCAGCACTTGATAGCGCTTTTGCAATTGTCCGCCCACCAATCGTTGGTAATTATCAGGTTGCACGATATACAGCACAGCGCCAAAAACCACTAAAGGCAGCAAAAATATCCAGATCATGCGCCACTTTGACGAAGCAACTGGCGTGCGCGACACAACGATCGCTGGCTCAGAGTCGTTTCGTGAATGGCTTCCCGAATTAGCTATATAAGGTTGTTGCTCAGCCGTACCATTAAGCACTTTTCGCCATGCTGCAACTGACTGTGGCCGATGCTCGGGGCGAACGGCCAACCCCGCATCAATCGCACGCAAAACATCAACAGGATAAACCGCCGTAAAGAAAGGATCATTCGCCAGTAACATCATAGTATCGTTATAGACACGAGTTGCTGATGCTTGCGGAGCATGCCCAGTGACTACTTTGTATAACAATGCCGAAAACGCATAAATATCCGTCCAAGCGCCCTGCTCACCAGTCTCATCATATTGTTCAATAGGCGCATAACCTGACTTCAAAATCACAGTTACACTTTCGGACTTATCCATAATGCGTCGAGCCGCACCAAAGTCCAGTAGCAAAGGTTGACCCGTTTTTAAAATGACGATGTTGTCGGGAGAAATATCGCGATGAAAGATTTGTTTGTCGTGAAGATATTCTAGTGTCGGTAATAAGCCATTGAATAACAGCTGAATCAATTCAGCGCCCGATGGTGATTGTTGTTGGGCAATGTGACGTGACAGCGGCACACCTTCATAATATGGCATTGCCATATAGGCTGTACCATTCTCTTCCCAAAAATGGAGAACCTGTACTAAACCGGGGTGATTCAAGCTGGATAAAATGGTCGCTTCATTAACAAAACTGCGCATGCCCGTCGCAAACAATGACTCATCATCACCCGACTTGAGCTTGACGGCATAAGACCCCACACGCTCCAACATGGCAGATGGAAAGAACTCTTTGATGGCAACATGACGCCCAGTCGCTTGCTGCACAGCCAGATAGACAATGCCAAAACCGCCAACACCGAGTACTTGCTCGATTTCAAAGTTGCCTATACGACTACCTATTTGTAGAGCGGCACTTCTAGCGTGTAATGTTTGCAGACCGTTTCCACTCGATTCAAGCGAGTAGAGTTGCGTCAAGTCCTGTTCTTCCACAGTATCATCCTAGTGATGGTTGAACTTATTCTTATCATGATTATAGATGAGGATTACACGATAACTTAAGCGGCGCTGCGATGCTAGTTGTTTGTATCAGCGCGCCCCTAATGCCCTATCCGTAAGGCTGATTATTACAGTGAAGTTTTGGGCAACTCTTGGCCTTTAGGCCACAAGACCCACACTTGGCCTTTTTGCTTCATACGCCCCGCCATTTCACCCGCTTTGTTGCCGAAGCCCCAAAAATAATCCACTCGAATTGGCCCCGCAATCGCTCCGCCCGTATCTTGCGCTTGAATCAGGCGTGTCATCGGCTGACTATCATTTGGACGTGTCGTAGCCAAATAAATCGGGCTTCCCAAAGGCACAAACTTCGGATCGACAGCAGCACTGGCCTCATCGGTCAACGGTACATTTAACGCCCCAATTGGCCCTTCATTACCCGACAGCAAGCGAAAAAAAACGACGCTGGGATTGGCATTCAACATCTCTTGCAAACGTTGTGGATTGGCCTTTGCCCAAGCTTGAATACTTTGCATCGAGGCTTTATCAGCCGTTAATTGGCCTTGTTCAATCAACCACTTACCGATAGATTTATACGCATAGCCATTTTGATCCGCATAACCCAAACGTACTAAACTACCGTCTTCCAACTGAATACGTCCTGAGCCTTGGACCTCCATAAAAAATGCTTCGACTGCATCGTCGGCCCAAGCCAATACTTTGGCATTACTGACCCCTTTGCCCTCAGCAATTTCTTGTCGATTCCAATACGGCACAACGGTTTTACCTTGCAAACGCCCACGTAAGCGTTTGCCTTTTAATTCAGGATATTGTTTGACGATATCAAGCGTCAGCAAGTCGTCGGGCACCGCATAAAAAGGCACACTACCTTCTTTGGGCGCAAGACTGCCTTTGAGCAAGGGTTCGTAATAGCCCGTCACTAAGCCAGTATCAACGCCGGTATTGGTTTCGATTTGCCACGGATTAAAATAACGCTCAAAAAACGCCTTAATACTGGCATCGTCTTGTGGCGTCAACATCACGGCATCAGCACAAATATCTTTCCATACAGGCCGAGAAATCAAGCGTTTGCAGGAGTTTAACCATGACGGCCATGTGGTTGTTAACTGCTCGCCGGGCCAATTCGGTAATGCTGACCAATCCGTTTGTTTATAGACCGCAGTAACGGGCAGTGGTTTGACGGGGGCAATTACTTGCGGCGAGGTACAGGCAGCCAACAAACTAATAAAACACAATAACCCTAAAAAACGCATTGTTATAATCCAGATAATAATAACGACGATTAGTCGCCGATTATCTTGCAAAATCGGGTGCGGGGCTATGTTGCCACAGGATATATTTGAAGGGCTTGTGGCGTATCAAGTCATTGAACATTAAAGGTGCACTGTGTGCACCAAACGTCTCATATGACTCTCAACAGCTATTTACGACCCAACAATGTTTTTGATAGTTGAGATGCTGCAACTGCGATTGGGCTTTTCACTCGCAATGGCCTTCTCACTAGCTCCCCTCCACAATTGGGACAAGTGCAGCTCATTTTCTGGGCACAGCCCTCACAAAAGGTACATTCAAAGGAGCAAATAAAGGCAATATCTGCCAACCCAGTTTTGGCATGACACTGCTCACACTGATTTTTCATCTTTAACATGGCACGACCTCATTGTTGTTTATTGCACATTACGCCATCGTCGCCATACGCCCTTTAATAATGGCGATACACTCAGGAAAGACCCGGCTAATGCGCGTTAAATCCCGAATCATGGGAATTTGTGGCCACGTGGCTTGCTCACCTAAACGAATATAATTAGCCAAGCCCGCCGCTGTAGGATTTGCCATTACCCGTAAATACGCTTTTGGCTGAAAGGGAAACTGGATATTGATATCCCCCAAATAGGTTTGGGCAGCAACAGCATGAGCTTGATCGAGCAATGGACTGAGCGGAGTTTTGTTAAACAAATGCCGACCTATATCCAGCAATTCGGCGCTACCCGTATGAATCAGTGACGAGGCCACATATTTGCCAAAAGCACGCACACCGCGTTGCCGACGATGAGTAATAAACGGAATAACATGTGGATTAGCTTGGCTGACAATGGTTTGATTAACGTTGTGCAAACGCGCTAAACGTTCGCGTGGTAAATCGCCATGCACGGTGCCGTCAATCCATGTTTCGGTACTCATATATGGTACTTGCCGACCGTCGGCACGCCGCGCTTGCAAAGCGACGGGAGGAAAAATCGCGGGAATGGCGCAAGAAGCCAACGCGGCATACTCTACAAGAACATCAGGCGAGGTCAGATAATTCAACACTCGCGGTTTTTGATGAGTACGCGTTGGTGAAACCGAGATATTCAGAATGCGGCCGCTATGCTTGTACGCTTCTAAAAAAGTCGCACTACCCGCATTGGCAACAATATGCGTTAACACCTGCTGCTCATCCATCGCCGTACGCTGTTGCCACATCGCTTTGGGACTTCGCCAATGTAAGGCATGGCGATGAATCGACGTCATTTGCTCGCCAAAAAACACCTCTAGTTCGGCATCATTACGATTACACACAGCCGCCGCCACAATCGCGCCCATGCTGGAGCCTGCTAATGTTTGCGGTAATAAATCGGCCTCCCACAACGCTTTAGTGACACCTAAATGGTAAATACCAAAGGCTCCTCCGCCACTCAACATCAGCGCGGGACGACCATAAATGCGTTCAGCCAGTTCAAACAACTCCAGCTTGCGCTGTTCAGACATATTAGGAATCGTCTGCTCACAGAGCGTGCGCATGACTCGCTCAACTTCATCCAAATAGTCGCTAACAACATATTTCGTGCCAGAACGGGCATATTGATAAAGCTCAGGGTTGTTTAACTCACCCAAATGGCGATAAACACTTTCTTGCAACAATACTGCCAGCCCTTCTAACTCATTACGTTGGCGCAAGGCAGTCATTTGGCGAATATGATCACGAATCAACGTTTCATGAAAAAAGGCAGAGGCATCGCTACTCCGCCAGTCCATCAAGCCTTCTTCTCCATCCAAGATCTGCGCGACAGACAACCACTCCTGATAGGTGCTTGCCTGCGCCAATGCCGTTGCTAGTGACCGTTGTTTGCCCCCATTCAACATCAAATGGTTTCCTGTAACTGGGCCAAAATCGCAGGGTTTTCCAAGGTCGAAATATCTTGGGTAATTTGTTCGCCCTTTGCCACCGAACGTAATAACCGACGCATGATTTTACCCGATCGTGTTTTCGGCAAATTATCACCAAAACGAATATCATCAGGTTTGGCAATTGCGCCAATTTCTTTCGCCACCCATTCGCGTAGTTCGGCAATCAAGACTTTGCCTTCTGCGCCTGTAGGTCGTGCGCCTTTTAACACAACAAAGGCTACGACAGCTTCACCTTTAATGGGGTCAGGACGACCGACCACCGCCGCTTCAGCGACTTTCGGGTTGGCGACCAGCGCTGACTCAATCTCCATTGTGCCTAAACGATGGCCCGAGACGTTCAACACATCGTCAATACGGCCCATAATCCAGATATAGCCATCTAAATCACGATTGGCCGAATCACCAGCAAGATAATACGTCCCACCCAATTCTTCAGGGAAATAGGCAGTTTTAAAGCGCGCTGGATCATTCCATAACGTGCGGACTTGCGAGGGAAAGGGTTTTTTGATGACGAGAATTCCGCCCTTGCCTTTTTCCACCGGCTCGCCTGCTTCGTCAACAATATCGACCATAATGCCCGGAATCGGAAAGGTACAAGAACCCGGTTTCGTGGCAATTGCCCCCGGTAAAGGCGTAATCATGTGACTACCGGTTTCCGTTTGCCACCACGTATCAACAATCGGGCAACGACCGCCTCCAACGACGTCGTGATACCACATCCATGCTTCTGGATTGATTGGTTCGCCCACCGAACCCAATAAACGCAACGACGACAAGTTATATTGTTTTGGCAAATCACCGCCGAGTTTAATTAACGAACGAATGGCTGTCGGCGCGGTGTAGAAGGTGGTCACACGATGCTTTTCAATCATCTGCCAAAAGCGCGAGGCATCGGGGTACGTCGGAATACCCTCAAACACGATTTGTGTGCCGCCAACGGCTAAAGGACCATAGGCGACGTAGCTATGACCCGTAATCCAACCAACATCGGCGGTACACCAAAAAATATCATCTGGCTTATGGTCAAATGTCCATTTCATGGTGTTGATGGCACCGAGCAAATAGCCTGCGCTACTATGCTGTACGCCTTTAGGTTTTCCGGTTGAGCCTGATGTATAAAGGATAAATAACGGCTCATCAGCGCCCATCCATGTTGGCTCACAGACTTCGGGTTGGCGCTGAACCAAGTCGTGCCACCAAATATCGCGGCCAATGGTCCACGGTGCATCTTCGTGAACGACACGTTTATAAACAATCACCCGCTCGACACACTCACAACCACCCAAAGCCAACGCTTCGTCGATTGTGGCTTTTAAGGGCACAATTTTGCCGCCACGCACGCCACCATTGGCCGTAATAATTAATTTGGCTTTGGCATCAATAATCCGTTCTTGCAGGCTTTTCGCCGAGAAACCACCAAACACTACCGAATGAATCGCACCGATACGTGCACAGGCTTGCATCGCCACAACCGCTTCAATACTCATCGGCATATAAACAATGACACGGTCGCCTTTTGTAACGCCTAAACTTTTTAAGCCGTTGGCGAATTGACACACCATGCGATGCAATTCGGCATAAGTAACACGATTCACTGTCCCGTTATCGGATTCAAAAATAATGGCTAATTTATTGGCTAACGCAGGTAAATGACGGTCTAAACAATTATAGGAAACATTGAGTTCGCCATCGGCAAACCATTGATAAAACGGCGCTTTACTTTCATCCAACACCTGCGTAAACGGCTTGTTCCAGCTGAGATTTTCGCGTGCCAAACGGCCCCAAAAACCTTGATAGTCCGTTTCGGCTTCTTGGCATAACGCTTGATAGGCGGCCAAACCGGAGATATTGGCCTTGGCCACAAAGTCAGCTCCCGGGGCAAATAAACGATTTTCGGTCAAAATAGAATCTATAGACATTTGATAAACTCCTTGGCAAGCTATTATTTGAATGGTGATGTTTTTACGCCATTTTATGCTTGGTTGGTATGTTTTTTTAGGACACACCAACAACAAACACACATGAGGCTGAGGGCTAGGTAGGCAAGTTCCAACTCGCCAGACGAATGCGAACCGATAGATCCGCTTGCGAGTCGGCATTTTGCATCGCGTCGTCTAGGCTGATTAAACCTGCTTGATATAACGCAAATAACGAATCATCAAAAATCTGCATCCCTTCTTCTGTACTTTTCTTCATAGCATCTTTCAATTCATTAATACGGCCATTAAGGATAATGTCTGACAAATAGGCCGACTGCATCATCACCTCAGAGGCCAATACCAGCTTACCTTTGGACGGAATTAGGCGCTGCGAAATTACACCTTTTAAATTAAGTGACAGATCAAGTAGTACTTGCTGATGATATTCCATCGGGAAAAAATTCAGTAAGCGGTCAATGGCTTGATGGGCATTACTGGAGTGCATGGTGGATAAACACAATGTGCCACCGTCCGCATAGGCAATCGCCTGTTTCGCCGTTTCCATATCACGAATTTCACCAATAACGATGACATCCACAGCCTCCCGCAGCACATTACGCAGCGCATCGGCAAAAGAATTAGTATCAAAGCCCACTTCCCGTTGTTCAACCAAGGCTCGACCATGCGGCAAGATAAACTCAATCGGGTCTTCAATGGTAATAATATGTCCACCAATATGCTTTGCACGATGCGCTATCATTGCCGCCAACGTGGTACTTTTTCCTGAGCCAGCCATGCCGGTAATCAGCACAAGGCCCCGTTTTAACATAGACAATTCGGCGGCCTGCTTGGGAACACCCAGATGATCAAGGTCAGGCACGGTCAATTTTATTCGACGCAAGGCAATGGAAATTTCACCGCGTTGATAATATAAATTCACCCGAAAACGGCCTATGCCCTCCACCGCCAACGCCAAATTACACTCTTTGGTTTCTTCAAACTGCTTCCGTTGCGCATCATTCATTAAACTTAAGGCCAGTTTATTTGACTCCCCTGCCGGTAATGACGGGGCATAGGCTGGGCGTAAAACACCTTCTATTTTAATATGTGGTCGCATATTCGCCGTAATAATCATGTCTGATGCATCATTCTCGACCATCATCATGAGATAAGGATTGATTTCATTCATTATATTGATCTCTCATATTTTTCTTAATGAGTATGACTAAGGCTCAACGTACGACTAACACACCCCGAAAAATAATTTTTAATGGTTCATTGTTCTAATATAAACCTATTTCGTGCCATTGTAATTGCGCCAAATCCACTGGAAAGCTGATGCATTTACTCATCTGCTGACTATGCTGAAATAGTATTTGACGTTATGACAAACGAACGCTATTTTGACAATACCCATACTGAATTTAAGGATAAAAACAGGTCGTTAACCGCTTGAGCGACTATGCTATGACTGTTCCCGCAACGCCAGAAACAATCACGAAACCTCCAGCTACAGGTAACCTGCCTTATTTGGACGTTATCAAAGACCGACATAGCCTGCACCTCCATTACCAGAAAATTCGCTCATTAACGCCGTTAACTTTGCATACCTTACTTGTTGAATCGGGCTTAATCACAGCAGAACAATTGCAAGAAACGATTCACGATCCTAATCGCCCCCAAAACCAACATCTGGGTTTTTATCTACGAAAAAAAGGCCTGATTTCTGATGAAGATTTAGGCCATTTATTAGCACGAGGTTTTAGTTTACCGTTTGTTCATCTCCGTGATTTTGATATTGATATTGATGCGGTGCAGTTGATTCCTGTGAGTTTTGCCCGCAAGAACACGCTCATTCCCATCATGCAGGAGGACAAACATTTGGTTATTGCGGTCGCCGATCCAACCAATAATCAAATATTAGAAAACCTGCAATTCATTACCGAAAAAATGATTGAGCTGGCGGTTGCCACTCCCGAAGATATTCTGCTGGCGATTGCGACTTACTACAGCCAGCAAGAAATGGATACCGCCCTAAAAACCATTGAAGTGCTGCAACAAAATGATCCCCGCGAAAGTGAAGCCGCCGTAAACGAGCGGTTATTAGAACGTCCCGTTGTGCAATTGGTGCAAAATTTGATTACCGAAGCCGTGATTAATCACGCATCTGATATTCATATCCGCCCTCGTCAGCACAGTGTTGAGTTGTTTTTCCGTATTGATGGCATGTTGGTTCATCAGCGCAGTATTAACAAACAACTGCTACCCACAATTATTACGCGCCTGAAAATCTTGGGCGGAATGGATATTTCTGAACGGCGCCTCCCACAAGATGGCCGTTCACGGGTTCGCTACGCCAACAAAGAAATTGATCTGCGGTTATCGGTCATGCCATGCATTTATGGCGAAGATGTCGTGATTCGCTTGCTCGATACCCAGTATGCGATGAAACGGATGGAAGATCTGGGCTACGAAGGCAATGATGCCGAACGCATTCATCATTTATTAAGCCGAAATAATGGGATGTTTTTGATTACAGGGCCGACGGGCTCGGGCAAATCAACTACGCTCTATACCGTGATTGAGCAAATTCGTGATGAAGCGATTAATATTATTACCGTTGAAGATCCCGTTGAATATCACATGGATGGTATTACTCAAATTCAAATTAACTCGCAAACCAATTACACCTTTGCCCGCGCCTTGCGCCACATTCTTCGCCATGATCCTGATGTCATAATGATCGGCGAAATTCGTGATGAA
>CANBZV010000034.1 GCA_947373945.1 Moraxellaceae bacterium | reverse complement strand
CCACCCCGTGCCGCAAGTTGTTCATCGGTAATATTAAAAACACTGCTGCAATGTGGGCAACATGTTTGTTTGGTTATGCTCATAATCCCTCAAGCTCCAAATCTTTTATCAATAAGGACTCACTCTGATCCTCTTGATTGCCAATGTATAAACTCCATTACGGTAGCCGATGCATTGAACTGGCAAAATTAATCAGAGTGCTTCAAGTCCTGATACTAGGAGACTGTACTCAGTCTTTTTCCTGACAAACGACACCAATTTTCATCTTTGACTTTGAGCAAGTCCAAAGTAACCCAAGGGGCATAAGCCTCTCTGGTTTCTTCAACTTGTGAGTCAATAATACCTGATAACGCAAGGTCACCGTTAGTATCACACAAATCTGCCAAGATAGGAGCAAGCTCAGCCAAAGGACCTGCAAGGATGTTGGCAATGACAACCTCCGCTTTGAGCTTGGGCATGGCATCAGGGAAAAACACCGACATACGATCGGCAACACCATTACGGGCCGCATTATCTTTTGTGGCTAACAAGGCTTGTGGGTCAATATCAACACAATAGGCGTGTTTTGCCCCGAGCAACAAGGCTGCGATTGCTAAAATGCCGGAGCCGCAGCCGTAATCAATCACTACTTTATCTTGCAAGTCTAGGCCGTCTAGCCATTCAAGGCAAAGAGCGGTTGTCGCATGTGTTCCTGTACCAAATGCCAAGCCGGGGTCAAGCAACAAGTTGATGGCATCTGGCTGTGGTGGTGGAGTCCAACTAGGGACAACCCACAAACGGTCACCAAAACACATGGGATGATAGTGATCCATCCATGCCCGTTCCCAGACTTGATCTTCCAATATCTCTACGCGATGGCTAGGTAAGCCGCCTTCAAGGTGATCATTGAGAAACTCGATAATGGCATCAATGTCTGAATCGATAGTAAATAGGGCGACGATGCGCGTCGCATCCCATAACGGGGTTGTTCCTAATGGGGGTTCAAACAAGGGTTGATCGGCGGCATCTTCCATCATGATCGCGCCAGCACCGACTAATTCCAATGCTTCTTCAATACGTTCAGCGTCTGCTTTTGCGCTATCTATTTTCAGTTGAAGCCATGCCATTATTTATACCAATCCTAATTTCTTCTCAAGATAATGAATGTCTACGCCACCTTCATTGAACGCGGCATCAGCTAAGATTTGTTCACGATGTAGGGGGATATTGCTTTTAATTCCTTCAACGACTATTTCATCCAAGGCATTACGCATTCTTTGCAGGGCGACATCCCGTGTTTCACCATAGGCAATCAGCTTGCCGATTAATGAGTCGTAGTAGGGGGGAACACTATACCCTGTATAAATGTGTGAATCCATGCGGATGCCGGGGCCGCCAGGCGCATGATAATAATTTATTTTGCCGGGGCATGGTAAAAAAGTGTTGGGATCTTCAGCATTAATACGGCATTCAATAGCGTGGCCGCGAATGACTATGTCCTGCTGGCGATAGGACAAGCCTAAACCCGCTGCGATACGTAATTGCTCTTTGATGATGTCGACACCAGTCACCATTTCAGTGACGGGATGCTCTACCTGTACCCGCGTATTCATTTCAATAAAGTAGAAATGACCATCTTCGTATAAAAACTCAAACGTACCTGCGCCTCGATAACGCATTTGTTTGCAGGCCTTGACACAGGATTCGGCGACTTGTTGGCGAATGGCATCAGGAATATGCGGTGCAGGAGCTTCTTCAACAACTTTTTGATGGCGACGTTGCAGCGAACAGTCACGATCACCTAAATGAATGGCATTACCTTCACCATCACCCAACACCTGAATTTCAACATGGCGTGGGTGTTGCAAAAATTTTTCCATGTAGACGGTGTCATCACCAAATGCTGCTTTCGCTTCGGCTTGGGTAACCGCCAAAGACTCTAATAATGAGTCGGCGTCATGGACAACACGCATACCCCGACCACCACCACCAGCAGCGGCTTTGATGATAATCGGTAGGCCAATTTTTTTGGCCATCGCCATCGCGATATCAGCACAAACCGCGCCATCGGAGCCGGGCACTGTCGGTACGCCTGCGGCTTTCATGGCTTCAATGGCGGCAACTTTATTGCCCATCATGCGAATCGTTTCAGCACGAGGGCCAATAAAGATAAAACCTGATTGCTCAACAGCATCAGCAAAGTCAGCATTTTCTGACAAAAAGCCATAACCGGGATGAATCGCTTGCGCTTGTGTGGCTTCGGCGGCGGCAATAATGGATGGTGTATTGAGGTAGCTTTCTTTGGAAGAGGCGGGGCCAATACACAAGGCTTCATCGGCCAGGCGCACGTGCAGTAAATCACGATCAGCTTTGGAATAGACGGCGACAGTACTAATTCCAAGCTCTTTACACGCTCGTAGCACGCGTAAACCGATTTCACCGCGATTAGCGATTAAGACTTTTTTTAGCATAATGGCCTCGTGCCAACGGATAACAATTGACGCAGAGTTGACTTAAACAATGGTAAATAAAGCTTGGTCAAATTCAACGACTTGACCATTTTCCACCAAAATTGATTCAATAGTGCCGTTTTTCTCGGCCTGAATTTGATTCATCATTTTCATGGCTTCGATGATACACAAGGTGTCACCAATCTTGACGCTTTGACCGACTTCAACAAAGTTTGCCGAGGTTGGTGCTGATGCACGATAGAATGTCCCAACCATTGGTGAGCGCTGAATAAAACCATGTGTTGCCGGCTCTACCGCAGCGGGGGCCGTGCTAGTGGTTTCGTTGGTGGCCGCAGCTGGCATCGCAGCAGGTGCTGGCGCTGCCATGGGGGGTGCGTAATAAGTTTGGGCGGCAACGGGGCGATGACGAGCGATACGAACTGACTCTTCACCTTCGGTGATTTCTAGCTCGTCAATATTTGACTCTTGTAACAGCTCGATCAGCTTTTTAATTTTACGAATATCCATAGTGCGATTCTCGGTTAACAATTGCTTAAATGATTAACGGCATATTGCAAGGCAAAGTCATAACCTTGCGCGCCCAGGCCACAAATAACGCCGATAGCGACATCGGAAAAATACGAATGATGACGGAATGATTCACGAGCGTGAACATTAGACAAATGAACTTCGATAAACGGAATTTTTACGGCCAGAATGGCATCGCGCAGAGCAACAGACGTATGAGTCAAGGCAGCAGGGTTAATAATGATGAACGCAGTGCCATCAAGGGCAGCGGCTTGAACGCTATCAACCAGAATACCTTCATGATTGCTTTGTTTGGCACTCAGGGTATGACCTTGCTGTTGTGCTTTGAGAGCGAGCTGATCATTAATTTGTGCCAGTGTCGTGGCACCATAAATAGTAGGTTCACGTGTACCTAATAAATTTAGGTTTGGGCCGTGTAGCAACAAAATATGTGCCATTCAAGAATCCTTGGACCACAAAAAAGAGTGGTGAGTTACCGTCTAAAACAGGCTAAATCGCGATATTATCGCTACATGTTGTCAGTTTTTTCCGCAAGATACCTAAAGTAATGGCTTTAGGCAATCAATGAGACCCATGATGTTACAGATAGTACGGTTTTTTCTTTACAGCATAGTTGGCTTTTGCCTGACAATTTCATCTGTTTGGGCCGATGAAGCACAAATTGTGTTGCCGAAAGTGATTATTGATTTTTCAGGCGTGGCCGCCAGTATTTATCAGCAACAAGCCATTTTGTGGTTGTTTGCAAGTCTAGTGGCCATTTTTGTTGGATTTATCGCCTATGTATTACTGAATAAGGCAGCAAACACGAAGGCAATTCAGGCTGAGAAGTTAAATGTGGGGGATATAGCAGCCAAAAATGCCTCATTGATATGGCTGATTTTTTTGGTGTTGTTCATCGCAGGTTTGTCTGTGCCGATTTTACGACTGTGGCTCGTATTAAATAGATGAGGCGATGATTGGCCTCATCTATAAATGGTGAGTTAATTAAGCACGTAAGCGGCGAGTTTTAAAGGTATTCCAGCCATTTTCGGCGATACCAAGAACAAAGGAAGTTAATGCCGACTCATTAGGCTTAGGGTTATTGCCTTCAGCCATGCGTCGTAACTGGCGCGAATACCAAGTCACTTCCATTAAGCCGACTTTATCTATCATCTTAATGCCGGTCATAATCGGTTTAACGGCGTGACGTGCTTCTTTCCCAGACAATAGGCGTAAGGTAGCATCGGGTTCAATCGCCAATGCGCGGGCAATACCCACCATATCTACTGCGCCACTGCTAATGGCGTCGCCCATCACCGCGACTGTGCGGAAGCCACCCGTTAAGATCAGTGGTGTAGTGACCGTTGCTCGCGCTTTTTCGGCAAATTCGAGGAAATAAGCTTCACGTTGACGCGTTGAGTCTTTAACGGCCATTTTTTTCGTGCCGCTCATCACAGGCGCTTCGTAAGTGCCGCCTGAAATTTCAATCAGATCAATGCCCGCCGCCGATAAAGCCCGAATAACATCTAAGGATTCTTCTTCGGTAAAGCCACCTTTTTGGAAGTCAGCCGAGTTAAGTTTAATACCAATCGGAAAATCAGCACCAACGTTGTTACGCATTTCTTGATACACAGCGAGGACAAAACGACGGCGATTTTCAGGTGTGCCACCCCATTGGTCGGTACGTTGATTGTGGCGGCTGGATAGAAACTGGCTCACTAAATAGCCGTGAGCGCCGTGGATTTGTACTCCCGAAAAGCCAGCTTTTTTAGCAATAGCGGCGGTGCGACCAAAACGGCTGATGATGTCGAGAATTTCATCGTGGCTCAGTTCGCGTGGGGTTGCAAAAAAAGTGGCCAGTTCTTTTTGAAAAGGAATAGCTGATGGTGACACATTTTCAATATTCAGACCTTTGGGGGATTGTTTGCCCGGATGATTAATTTGCATCCACAGTTGCGCGCCGTTTTTAGTGCCGGCAGTTGCCCAGTCAGTGAGTAAGTCTAAATCACGTTCGTCTTCAATAACGACATTGTTAGGCTCGCCTAAAGCGCGGCGATCAACCATGACATTGCCAGTAATCAACAGACCCGTGCCGCCTTCTGCCCAGCGTTGATATAAACGCACTAACCCTTTGGTGACTCGGTTATCCGTTGTGCCCAAGGCTTCACTCATCGCAGACTTGGCGAAACGGTTTTTAATCGTGGTGCCGTTAGGTAGCGTCAGTGGCTGAGCCAAGGTTTGCGCTGCTGAAAGGGACGTGGTCATAACAAACTCTCCAACAAAAATAAAAACCTGAGTCAACACTGTCTTAGAGTGTGATCGGCTCAGTGGATGCGTCGATAATAACCATCAATTCGATAATTGTCAAATTGTTGAAATGTCGAATTGGTGGCATGGTTACAAAACAGGTTTAGCCTAAAAAGCTCAAGACCAAGCCAACCAATGCGCCAACCAAGGTGCCGTTTAGACGAATCATTTGTAAGTCGCCGCCAATGGCTCGTTCGATTTCACGCACCATTTTCTCGGAGTCCCAACTGCGCACTTGATGACTAATAAAATTGATAATAGTGTCGGAGTAGGCGGTGGTAATAAAACAGGCGGCATCAGTGATGCCTTGATTCAGGTCTTTTTGAAATTGAGTGTCTTGCGCCAAATTGCGTCCGAGCATCATTAACGCATCGCGGACAGAGAGCAGAATAGCGGGTTTAACAGAGTTCAAGTCTTTTTGAATGGCTTCGCGAATACTAATGACGATACTGCCAAAGAATTGCACAACATCAGGGCTATTAACCATTTTGTCTTTAAAGGCATTCAAGCGTCGGGCTTCAGGGGAGTCGACACTTAAGACACCAATATAATATTTGGCGACTTCATCGAGTTGCCGTCTAAAGACATGATTAGCATCGTTGCGAATTTCATGGGTCAGGTTAATCAAACCATCAATGATTTTTTGTTCGACATTCAACGCGCTTGTTAAGTTGGCGCGCAACTGATCCGCCGCTTTACGGGTTTCGGGTTTGGCGAAGGTGGCAATGCCACCAACAATCAACGACACCACGCCTTGCGCTTCATTACTAATAGAAGAGCGAATCTTTGTTAGAATCGGACCAATCAAGGCATCAATCACCGGTGCTAATAGCTCGCGCGCTTTGGCCGGATTATGGCGCAGCCAGTCATCGGCTTGTTCGAGGGCAAATTGGAATGCTTGTTGATGATTGCCGTTATTGAACACCGCTTGCAGCATTTGTGCGGTCATGGTGTTGGTATTAGAGGCCCTTAACCACTCAACAACATTACGTTGCACAAAACTTTCGACAGCATGATGGCGGAAGAACTGCAAAATACGCGGTGCAATAATGCCAATTTCATGAGCTAGTTTGCTGGCGTTGGCTTCTTTCTCCAACCATTGCGCGACATTACCCGACAAGTTGTGCTGGCTGGCGCTACGACGAATGGCTTCTTCGGTTAAAAAATTGGACTGGACAAAAATGCCAATCGTCGTGGCAATACGTTCCTGATTATTGGGAATAATAGCGGTATGTGGAATCGGCAGATTCAATGGTCGCCGGAAAATAGCCGTCACCGCAAACCAATCGGCCAAACCACCGACTAAGGCCGCCTCAAACGCCATTTTGATATGTGGCATCCACGCACTATAGGCCGGAAAGCTTTGTGCTAAGGTCGGTTGTAGGGCAAAACCTGCTGCCGCAACCACTAATGCTGAGTTAGCGATCAGTTGATTTCGTTCGAGTGGGGTATAAGTCATGGTTATATTCTTGCTATTGTTCAAGTAGGCTATTCTTAGGGCGAGCACGGATATTGCGTAGGTATTGGCATCTCCGCAGCATTTGGCGGCGTGATAGGCACAAATTACGTTAATCTAGGTGCGATGTTTACGTCCTGTCTTGCTATTTTTAACATGAAATCTTCACCGGAGCAGTGATTATCATGACAACAAGTTTGGTTTTTTTGGTCATTATTGGTGTCAGCGTCTTTTTTGGCGTTAGTGTTTATAACGGGCTAGTGACATTACGCAACCATTTTAAAAATGCCTTTGCCCAAATTGATGTGCAGTTACAACGTCGCTATGAGTTGATTCCCAATTTAGTTGAGTCGGTAAAAGCCTATTTAGGTCACGAAAAAGACACATTAACGCAGGTGATTGCCGCGCGTAATCAAGCACTGAATTTAGAAAAAGTATTGGCACAAAATGCCGGCAATGCCGAAGCAATGACGAAATTCTCGCAAGCCGAAAGTGTGCTAACAGGGGCATTGACGAAGTTGATGGCCGTGTCGGAGGCGTATCCTGATTTAAAGGCGAACAGCACGATTCAAAACTTGATGGAAGAGTTGAAATCTACCGAAAATCGGGTCGGTTTTGCCCGTCAGGCCTTTAATGATGCGGTGATGGTTTACAACATTGAGCGGGAGAAGTTCCCAAATAGCATCATCGCCAATTTTGCTGGTTTTCAGCAGGCGTTACCATTAGAGATCTCGAATATTGCCGCCCGTGAACCGGTTCGGGTCAGCTTTTAAGTCAGAGTGCATAGATGGACTTTTTTTCTCGCCAATACAGTGCCCGCCGCACTACTTTTCGTTTGGTGGTTTATTTCATCATTGCGGTGGTGTTGATTTTTGTTGCCGTTAATGCCTTGTTATATATCACTGCCGTTGCTACAACCCATGAACCAGGTGGCGGTACTTTTTTATGGCATATCTGGACACCTCAAGCCTTGCTGGGCACGTTGATGCTGGTCGGTGGTGGCAGTTTGCTAGAGTGGTTACGGCTGCGTGAAGGTGGTAAAGCAGTAGCAGAGATGTTGGGCGCACGACGGGTAGATTTTGCCACTCGTATCCCGGTGGAGCGTCAGTTTTTAAATGTTACTGAAGAAATGGCGATTGCTTCCGGCGTGCCATTACCCATGCTCTATGTTCTTGATCATGAAATGGCGATTAATGCTTTTGTCGCGGGCTATAGCGCGCAGCAAAGTGTCATGGTGGTCACTCAGGGCGCGTTGGAACAATTGTCTAGAGATGAATTGCAAGGCGTGATTGGTCATGAGTTTAGTCATATTCTTAACGGTGATATGCGCATCAATATGCGCTTACTAGCGATCCTGGCAGGTATTTTAGCCATTGGTCAAGCGGGTGGTTTTTTGATGCGTTCAGTGACCGACACTAACCATCATCCGCGTGGCAGGAGCCGTAATAATGGCGCACCCGCGGCTTTTTTCTTTGGTTTGGGATTGTGGTTGATTGGCTATATCGGTTTGTTTTTTGGTCGTTTAATTAAGGCAGCAGTATCGCGTGAGCGCGAGAAGCTCGCTGATGCCGCCAGTGTGCAGTTTACGCGGAATCCTGACGGTTTGGCGGGCGCACTCTACAAAGTGTCACGCACGGGGTCGAGACTAGCTAACCTGCATGCCGAAGAAATGAGTCACATGTGTTTTGGCGAAAGCTTGAATTTCGGTCAATTGTTTGCAACTCATCCGCCGATAGAAGAACGCATCAAAGCGATAGCCCCAACATTTTTAACGCGCGTCAAATACCGTCAGCCAACTCAAGGCGGCGTTCATTCCGTAGGCTCAGATGCTGAAAGCATTGAAACTACCGACTCGACGGCACTGCTGACAGGTCTTACACCGCTAGCCACCGGACAGTCGAGTAGTCGTGAGCCAGCACCAGCGATAGATAAAGTCTATGAGTTTGAAGCAGTGGCGATACCGTCTGCGCCGATTGCTGTGCCCGTTGCCCCGATAAGTGCTCGCGTCGGCGCAATTGGCGTCGATGATTTACATTCTGCACAGCGCTTGCATCAAAATCTCCCAGTTGAGGTGTCGCGGGCGTTGCAAACGACAACGGGGGCGAAAGCGGTTTTGTTTGCCCTTATTGCCCATCATCAAGAGGTTGACGCACAGACCATTCGTGAGTTTTTTAGTGAGCAAAAAACGTTTGCCGCATGGGTTGAACAATTATGGACACAACTGCAAGCACTTGATCAGCGCTTGGCTTTACCAGTAGTTGAGTTGTCTTTGCCGCGTCTGAGCTTATTGGATGCCGAGGATGCTAAAAACTTTCTCGTTTCACTACGGCGCTTTGTATTGCTGAATGATCAAGTGTCGGTTTTTGAGTTTTCATTGTTGAGGATTATTGAACAACATATTCAACCCGCATCGGCAGTCTTTAGAAGTCACCCTATCGACAAACTAGCGCAACCCGTAGCGCATTTGGTGGCGACCTTATTGCAATATGGTGCTCATCCTCCTGAGCAACGTGCACAGGTATATCAGCAATTATTGTTGCCGATATTAAAAGTGGTGCCGCCGATGCCCACAGAAGAGCTATTGACACTTAGAGAGCTAGACCGAACCTTGCGCCAGTTTCGTTATTTAAATCCTGAAGCAAGAAGAACCTTGATTAATTTGGCAGCGGCAACCATCCAAAGCGACGGCATTTTGCATATCGCCGAGTATGAGTTGTTGCGTGCGATTGCTGCGTTGTTATCTTGTCCATTACCGTTATTGCAATTAAAACAGGTCGCCGCGTAAGCAGAAAGAGCACTGACAGAGGCTGTTATGGCGAAATGTTTAACTTTTGATTGCTACTATGGGCAAAAGAGTGTCTAATCAGGTCGTCCGTGAAAGCTGCAACTGTGTCGCCTGATGTTAGAGATGTCTGGCCGTTGTTGAATTGTGTTTAGCGGCCTATATACGCGTTAAATAAAAGATAGCGTATATGTTTTTCAGTAACATCAAGAGATTTGTGATATGTCTAATCGTGAACAAGGCACTGTAAAGTGGTTTAACGACGCTAAAGGTTTTGGTTTTATTCAACGTCAAGCTGGTGAAGATGTGTTTGTACACTTCCGCGCCATCCTCGGCGACGGTCATCGCTCTTTGCGCGATGGCCAAAAAGTTGAATTCACTGTTGTGAAAGGCCAAAAGGGCTTTCAAGCAGAAGATGTACGTACAGTTGACTAATTAGTCTGCTTGTATAGCATCAAAAAACGATCCGAAAGGGTCGTTTTTTTTCGCCTGCGAAAAATGATTGCTAGCAAACCTAGCAAAAACTCTGCTAAACATAACACCTTCTACCGAAATGCCTAATTTCCCCCGAGGGTGAGTCATGTCCAAAGTCCGCTATTTAGAACCGCTGCCTGAACCTATTGATGTCGCGGAGTTTCGTAAGGTTGTCCATAGTCGTCGGTCAGTACGTAACTTTACCAATAAGCCGATTCCTGCTGAGACCCTTAACGATTGTCTCAATATGGCTATGCTCGCTCCAAACTCCTCAAATTTGCAGCAATGGGAGTTTTATCTGGTGCAGAGTGCCGATAAAAAAGCCAAATTAGTCGAAGCGTGTTTAAGCCAGAATGCTGCCAAAAGCGCCGCCGAATTGATTGTGATTGTCGCGCGTACCAAGTCTTGGCGTGAACATGCGCGATTAGTGTTGGAGCAATGGCCACAAGCGCAAGTGCCGAAATTAGTGAAACAATATTATGCCCAGCTTGCGCCGTTTTATTATTGGCAAGGGCCGTTGAATAGTTGGGGGATGGTGAAAAAAGCACTGACGACAGTGAGTGGTTTTGTGCGACCGGTGCCTAGAGGGCCTTTTAGTCAGGCGGATATGAAGGTGTGGGCGGCTAAAAGTGTGGCGTTGGCGGCCGAGAATTTGATGCTGGCGCTACGAGCACATGGTTTTGACTCTTGCCCGATGGAAGGTTTTGACGAAGTTCGCGTCAATAAAATCCTGAAATTACCCAAAGATGCCTTTGTGGTCATGGTGATTGGTGCGGGCGAACGCACGCCTGATGGTGTCTACTATCCGCAATTGCGCTTTGATCAGCAAAAATTTATCCATCGTGTCTAAGTAAATATAGGAACAAACAGATGACTGTGTTGACGCAAGAGATCGTTGCTCAAGCGCCTTGGCGTTTAAAAGGGCAGGGTTATTTAGTCGTTGTCCAATTGCCGAAGTCGGTGTTGGATAATGAAGGTTTTATTAGCGATGAATTACGTGCCACGCGTCGTGGTCGTTTGGCGTATGTGGTATTTGCTGATTATCAGGAGTCTGATGTCGGCCCCTATCATGAGTTGTTATATATAGGCGGGACACTGAAGTTTGGCCAAAAACGCCATTTCTCGATTTCAAAGATTTATGTTTCCAGCCAGGCATCGGTGACCAATGGTCAGCGTAATTGGGGCATTCCCAAAGAGTTAGCTACTTTTAACGTCAACTACGGCAAACACGCCAAAGATGAAGTGAAACTGTCTACGCCAACCGGTGAAACGATTGCACAACTCAGTTTTAGTCATCATCTCTTTCCTTTTCCCGTCAATACCAAATTAGCACCTGCGCGTTTATTGACAGTGGGTCAGTTGTGGCAAGGACAATATTTCTTTTATCGTCCCGAGGCCGAAGGCTTTTTAAAGCCCGCGTTATTAACGGCGAGTCATTTTGATAAACGTTATTTCCCCGACCTTAATCAGGGGCGTGTGTTAGCGTGTTTTAAAGTAACCGATTTCACGATGATTTTCCCTGTCCCAAAAACACAAGCGCTTTAGCCATAACCTCAATGCCAAATAACGGCTAGACTTACCGATAAATTGGGACGATAGTCCTTTTATTGGTAAGTCAATTCAACATTGAGGGTGGCGTTATGGCATTAGCCAAATGGCAGCAACAAGCTAAAGACTTTTTGGGTTTAGGTGATATTTCGCCCGAGGTATTAACAGCGCGTTACAGCGCAGACTCGCACTTTATTACCGTCATGGATACTGTCGTTCGTGTCAAAGAAAGTGGCCATGGCGAACCTTTATTGTTGTTGCATGGCTTTTCGGCATCGGCAGATACGTGGGATGGGTGGCGCGCCGAACTAAGTGATAAATACCGTGTCATTGCCATTGATGTGCCACCGTTTGCCGTCACTGGGCCGCTAAAGCATGGCCCGACAACAAGCACTGCGGTCGTGCATTTTATTAATGCCGTGGCTGAGAAGTTGGGCTTAAACCATTTCTATTTGGCAGGTAATTCGTTGGGTGGATTTTTAGCGTGGAATTACACCTTACGTTATCCTACCAAAGTCAAAAAACTGATTTTGGTTGATAGTGTTGGTTATTACCATCGTGCGCCATTGCCGGTGGTTTTAATGCGCACTCGTGGCTTGCGCTATTTAGCGGCGAAAGTGTCGCCAAGGCCTTTGATTGAGCACAGTATCCGCTCGGTTTATGGCGATAGTCGCCGAATGAACGCCAATAGCATCACTCGTTATCAAGATTTGTTACGTCGTGATGGTACACGTATGGCAATCGCTGATATTATGCGCGGCATATATGCGGATTCTAATGAGATAAAACATATACGCACCCCAACCTTAATTTTATGGGGTGCAAAAGATAGCTGGATTCCGCCCAAACATGGGTATCGTTTCCAGCAAGATATTCCGAACTCTACACTCATTAGCTACGACGATTTGGGGCATATTCCGATGGAGGAAGACCCACGGCGTACGGCGGCTGATGTGAGACACTTTTTAATAAGATGACCGATATTCTACCTACGTTTGACCAATTCAAACTTGATCCATTATTGCAACGTGCTATTGCCGATTTGGGCTTTAGCCATTGCACGCCTATTCAGGCACAAGTGCTCCATTTTACCCTTGCTGGCCATGACGCTATTGGCCGCGCGCAAACAGGCACAGGCAAAACGGCGGCGTTTTTGATTACGCTGATTAATGACTTGCTGAAAAATCCGCCGAGCCCTGAGCGATTTGTCGGTGAAGCGCGCGCGTTGGTGTTGGCTCCGACCCGCGAGTTAGCCTTGCAGATCGCCAAAGATGCGCAACAACTGACGAAATATACGCAACTGCGTATTGTCACTTTAGTTGGCGGTATGGACTACGAGCGCCAAAAGCAACAATTGCATAATGATTTTGTCGATATTGTTGTTGCCACACCCGGCCGTTTAATTGATTTTGTCGATCAGCAGGCGTTGTATTTAGACCAGATTGAAGTGCTGGTGATTGATGAAGCAGACCGTTTACTGGATATGGGCTTTATTCCTGCCATTAAAAAAATTGTGCGTCATTGCCCACCGAAAAGCCATCGTCAAAGTTTGTTTTTCTCGGCGACTTTCAGCAAAGATGTGTTGCAACTAGCAGATCAATGGTTGTTTGAAGCAGTCAAAGTCGAAATAGAATCCAAACACGCCACCAACGATACCGTCAATCAGATTGTGTATATCGTCAGTGGTGAGCAAAAATACGACTTGTTGTTTAATCTTATTCAGTCCGAAAACTTTGATCGGGTGATGATATTTGCCAATCGTCGTGATCAAGTGCGTCGTTTGGCGGATATGTTGAAACATCATCATATTTCCTGTGCCGTGTTGTCAGGTGAAGTGCCACAAGACAAACGCGTGAAAACGCTGGAAAACTTCCGCGAAGGCAAAATCCAAGTGTTGGTAGCCACCGATGTCGCCGGACGCGGTATTCATATTGATGATGTGAGTCACGTCATTAACTTCACTTTACCCGAACAAACCGATGACTATGTGCATCGTATTGGTCGTACAGGGCGGGCGGGTGCTAGTGGTGTGAGCATTAGTTTTGCTTGTGAAGACGATGCTTTCTTGTTGCCGAATTTGGAAGCGGCGATCGGTCGCAAGCTGGAATGTACCCATCCCACAGAAGAAATGCTGAAAAGAGCACGCTAATCGCGATTGACTAGAATCCCTCTTACCGTAGAGGGATTTTGTTTGCTGTGAAAAATCATTACAAAAAAACAGAAAAAACCGTTCAATTTTCCATCGCAGGATGCTTTGATGTCGGCACTTTCAATTCGTTTACTAGTTATCGTTAGCGTATCAATGCTGTTTACCCGAGCTTGGGCGGGCGATGCTGCGCAATTCCAATTTGGGATGATGTACGCTGAACATATTCGTGGCGTAGGTTTATACGCAGGGCTTGAGACTGAAGGTGTGATGCCCAATGTCTCGGGCTATGCCGATGCCACTCTGTTGGCATCAAACAGTTATGATCAAGAAGAGCCGGTTTTTGGCGGCGTATCTGTCGGTGTCCGTAGTGCGTTACCTGTGCCGTTATCCCCCTATGTGGGGGTAGGGGTTTATGTGGGTGAAAATAAGAAATTAACCCGTGCCGATCATGATCAACTGGATAACGATGGAAATGGCGTCGTTGATGAATACGGTGAAATGAAAAGCGATAACACGCTAATGTCAGCGGTCTATCCTGAAGTGGGTTGGCGTTTAGCGTTAGGCAGCAGTTTCACGATGCGAATGATGGGACGTTATATGGTGTCATCCTTTGGGCGACCACATGACGATTGGTTTTATGGTATTAGTTTAGCGTTTGGCAATGAATGATGTGATGCGACACTCGAATCCGAATCATTTAACGTATGCCATTTTTTTGGCAGTGATGATTCATGCCTTTTTGATTATGGGTGTGACCTTTATTGCGCCATCGGGTGGAATGCCACAGTCAATGATGGAAGTGACGCTGGCGCTGCATCTAAGTCCTGAGCAAAATCCTAAAGCAGACTTTTTAGCGCAAGCCAATCAAGCGGGTAGTGGTCAGTTAAAACAAGCTGTAGAAATGACCACGACTCAAACGGCGGATTTTTTTGACGCTCAAATCAATGAAATCAAACCTGAAGATCACTTGGCATTTACTCCTCCTCCGGAAGCGGCTGAACATCGTTTAATCGTCACCCATCGTACCTCCACGCGCCGCATTCCGCCAACTCAAAAAAAGCAAGAACAGCCTGCCCAATTAGCGGCTGATGGCTTATTGCAAATGTCGGCACAAACAGCCGCGATCGCCAGTCTTGAGGCGCGTTTGGCGGAGAAGCGTCAGGCATATGCCAAACAACCCAAAGTCCACACGGTATCGACGTTATCGGCACGTCAAGATTACGCCGCCGCCTATATTGATGGCTTCAGAAAAAAAGTAGAGGATATTGGTAATAAGCATTATCCCGATATAGCGCGCGCTCGGCATCTACATGGTGAGGTACGTTTGTTGGTGGCGATTTTGCCCAGTGGCAAAGTGAAGGATATTGAAGTTAAGGCATCGTCGGGCTATGGCATTCTGGATGAAGCGGCGCGTCGTTCGGTGCGCTTGGCCGAGCCTTTTCAGCCATTTAGCCATGAAATGAGGCAGAAGATGGAAGTGTTGCAGGTGATTCGGACGTGGCGCTTTGCTGATGGCATGAGGAATGAGAGTTGATTTAGCCTCTAAGGGAAAAGATCATTATGGCGAAAGGTACATTAAAACGCTGGAATGATGATAGAGGATTTGGCTTTTTACGCAGTGATGATAGCCAAGAAGATATCTTTATCCATATCTCCGAATTAAAAGGCATGAGTCGGCGCCCCGTGGTTGGCGATGTTATTTTCTATCAACTTGTCGTGGGTAATGATGGAAAAAGTAAAGCAACGAATGCCACAATTAATGGTGTTTCATCGGTTAAAAGATCGAAGCCTGATGGCGATAGCGGACTAAATAAAGTGTTCGGCTTTGTGGTGTCTTTGGCCTTACTCATTGGGATTGGCTTTTTTGCGTATGAAAAATTTCTGTTAAATAGGTATTTCCCTGGCGACACTCCGCCCAAGATTGTTTCCGAAGCAAACCCATTTGAGTCCAGTTCTACAACGACAGTTGAAAGTGAAAATTTATACCATTGCGATGGTAGGCAGCATTGTTCGGAGATGACATCAAAAGCTGAGGCTGATTATTTTGTTAAACATTGCCCAAATACCAAAATGGATGGTGATCATGATGGTGATGCGTGTGAAAGCGATAGTCGATTCTAAAGTACAAATTGTCAGTAGAAAATCATTTGACGTGATGTACGAAAAATCGTACGTTATCTGAATGACTTGAGGATCTACTTGATGCAAACATTGTCTGCGAGTGAAGCACGCGCCAATCTCTATCGCTTGATAGATGAAACGGCAACCCATCATCAGCCTGTTGTGATTACCGGTAAGCGCAATAATGCGGTGCTGTTGTCAGAAAGCGACTGGTCGTCTATTCAAGAAACGTTGTTTTTGTTGTCCGTACCGCAAATGCGCGAATCGATTCAGGCCGGTTTAAACACGCCAATTGATGAGTGTAGCAAGGAGCTAGACTGGTGACATGGACGTTGGTTTATACCAAACAAGCGCAGAAGGATGCAGCTAAATTAGCATCGGCGGGCTTAAAAGAAAAAGGGTTGATTTTGTTGGAAGCACTAAAGGTAAATCCCTTCCAAAACCCTCCACCTTATGAAAAGCTCGTTGGCGATTTGTCAGGAGCTTATTCACGGCGGATTAACATACAGCATCGGCTGGTATATCAGGTTTTAGAAGAGCAACAAGTGGTCAAAATATTACGTCTGTGGACGCATTACGAATAATCACTGCTTCAACACCTCAGGATGTTCACTCGCCAATTGATCGCGCATTTGTTGAATGCGCCGTAATTTTTCTTCACCTTCGGCAATTTGTTCTGGCTTTAAACCCATTGCTTTGGCTTTGGCAATATCCGCCTGTAAACGCGGAATTT
>CANBZV010000033.1 GCA_947373945.1 Moraxellaceae bacterium | reverse complement strand
TATTGGCTGACCTTACCGCCAACGGAGCAAACGCGTTATAACCAACTGATGCGTGAAGCGCGGTTGGAGCTAACCAAAGAAGGCATTTATGACCCACGGATGATGGCATTGATGAAGCGGGTACGTTGCAAACTAGAACCCGCTAATGGCGAGTGTTCTGTTAGCGATTAATTCCACAGACCATCTCCATTAAATCAACCGCTTCACTCTTTATCGCCGCCTGTCTCTAGTAGATAGGCGGCTTGTTTTTTTTAATCAGCCCGCCTACTATCCAAACGTTAATTACAAGCAAGACTCTCGCTTCAACGATCAATGTCATTTCTACAACATCGCCGATGATGTGCTTAAAAAGCATAAGCTAGGACTGATAAAAGTGCTGTTCTCTGAGAACAAAAAACATAACAGCAGCATGGGCGGCAGTCTTAATTACATACCCGAAAACAATAAAAAGCCTCCAGCAATTTACTTGCTGCTCATGGAGAGATGTCACGATGTTGCTACTCGCTGCCCGATATATTCGTACCGTCATTTACGCTGTTTGCTGTACTGTTTTATGTACTCAGCTTTACGCTTCTGAGCTGCTATCAATTGCTGACGGCCTAAAACCCAATGAAAACGGCTTGCCGCCACCGCTAGAAAAACCACTAAATGTCTCGGTGTGTTTCTTTGATATGCAGGGTAAAAATGGCGACTTTTATAGCCGCGCCAAAGACTTAGCCTTAATCGCCCGGCGCTGGAACGTTATTGCTGACATCAAAGTATTTACTGACGAACGTGTTGCTGCTGAAAACTTCAAGGCCGGACAATGTGATGCTGCGGGCATTTCCACGATGCGCGCACGACAGTTCAATTTATTCATGGGCAGCATCGAAGCCGTTGGTGCTATTACCACCTACGATCAATTAAGATTATTACTACGCACCCTGCTCGAACCCAAACTGATTCCGTTAACGATAACCGAACCGTATCAAATCGTGGGCATTATGCCCGTCGGTGGTATGTATGTGCATGTCCGCGATCGCTCGATTAACTCTATTGAAAAAGCGGCAGGCAAAAAAGTTGCTGTGCTCGACTGGGACAAGTCCCAAGCTGAGATTGTGCAAAAAATTGGTGCTCAACCTGTTGCCTCGGATTTGTCTAACTTTGCTGGTAAATTCAACAACGGCCAAGTTGATATTATTGTAGCGCCCGCGCTGATCTATCGCCCTTTTGAGCTTGAGCGAGGTCTTGGCGAACGAGGCGGCATTTATAAATTCCCCATCACCCAAATGACCGCTAGTCTAGTTATCAACCGTGACCGCCTGAAGAAAAAGCTGCCAGATTTGGACGAAAAACTGATGGCATTTCGAGGCATCGCCGAACAATTTATGGATCAAATGCTGACGCAAGTTTATGCCACCATCGATAAAGCCGAAGCCGACATTCCCGCTAAATACTGGCTAAGTGTCGACCAAGCAAATGAAGATCATTATTGGCAGATGCTACGCGAAGCACGGATTCAAATGACCAAACAAGGTTATTACGATCCGAAGATGATGGCCTTGCTCAAACGCATCCGCTGCAAAACTAAACCCGACGATGCCGAATGCACACTGACTGACGAATAATCAATCGCTAAATTAGCGTGTAACGAAGGGGGCTTATTCGCCCCTTTTTATTTCGCATTTTAGATGACATTTGACACCTGTACTTCCGATCTTCTCCCCATAGACTAATGATTGCGCTATCTCATGGCGGCTAGCTATGCCTGTAATGACCAACTCCATAGCTACGCAACAACAACAAACTATCAACCGAACCTATTTGTGGTGGGAATTGACATGCGAAACATGGTGAAAATGGCTTTACGCCAACTTGGGCGCTTGGTCGCCATCTCCTTATTTGCCTTCAACGTTGCTCACGCCACTGAAATCATGGCTCTTGGTCAGGGACTAAAACCCGGCGAAAATGGCTTGCCTCCGGCACTGGACAAACCACTCTATCTCTCGGTATGCCTATTCGACATTATGGGTAAAAGTGGTGATGTTTATAGCCGAGCTAAAGACTTAACGCTGTTAGCCCGTAAATGGAATGTCTTCACTGAAATCAAAGTCTTTACTGACGAGCGTATTGCTGCTGAAACTTTTAAAGCAGGTCAATGTGAAGCTGCTGGTATCTCCACCCTACGCGCGCGTCAGTTTAACCAGTTTATTGGCAGTATCGACGCGGTGGGCGCAATACCATCCTATGCTCACATGCGTATGCTTCTTCATACCTTACTCGACCCCAAATTGATTCCTTTGTCGATCACCGAACCTTATCAAATTGTCGGCGTATTACCGATTGGCGCTTTATTTGTGATGGTGAATGACCGTAAAATCGACTCCATCGAAAAAGCGGCCGGTAAAAAAGTAGCGGTATTGGATTGGGATAAATCACAGGCAAAAATGGTGCAGCAGTTAGGCGCTCAACCCGTTGCTTCTGACATCACCAACTTCGCTGGTAAGTTTAATAATGGCCAAGTGGATATTATTGCTGCACCTGCAATCGCCTTTAAACCACTTGAACTGTATCGTGGCTTAGGAGATAAAGGCGCTATTTATCGCTTTCCATTAGCGCAAATCACCGGCAGCCTTGTCATTAATCGCGACTTGCTACGCGCCAAGATTCCAGATCTTGACCAAAAAATGATGAGCTTGCGTGCGGTAGCTGTGCAGTTTTTAGATCAAGCGCTTGATCAAATGTTTGCCTTTATCGACAAAGAGGAAAAAAGTATTCCCGATAAATACTGGATGACATTAGCCGTCGCTGATCAACAGCGTTACAACATCATGATGCGCGAATCGCGTATTCAGATGACCAAAGATGGTTTTTACGATCCACGGATGATGAAAGTGCTTAAAAAAGTACGCTGCAAAATCGAGCCAGCTAATGGCGAGTGTTCAATGACCGACGAATAGTTAGCCGCTACTAATCTGACAACATAACTGGTCAAAAAGACCAATGACCGGGCATCATCTTCACGTTATGATGTTCGGCACGCTTCTGTTCCATAACGTTGATGAGACTTAAAAACGATGACAAAAACTTCTAGTCTAAAACTGCTTTTCGCCTCGACATTACTAGCCGCCAGCTGTCATAGCATGGCGGCTGAATCAGCGTTGGCGGATATGAAACCCCTTGCCAAACCTATTAAAATAAAATTCTGTATTTTTGACATCATGGGTACTAAAGGTGATGCCTTTAGCTATGCTAAAGATCTGGCACTAGAAGCTAAAAAATGGAATATTGAGGCCGAATTAAAAGCCTATACCGACGAACGCATTGCCTCTGAGGACTTTAAAGCGGGCCAGTGCGATGGTGTTGCCATCTCCACGATGCGTGCTAAACAGTTTAATCCGTTTATTGGCAGTATTGACTCGCCAGGCGCATTACCAACCTTTGATGACGTACGTGAGCTAATACGCACCATTGCAAACCCTAAGATGAGTCCTTTATTGATTACTGGCCCTTATCAAGTCGCCGCTGTTATCCCTCTGGGTGCTGCTTATGTGATGGTTAATGACCGTAAAATCGACTCGATTGAAAAAGTCGCGGGCAAAAAAATTGCCGTGCTTGATTTCGATAAGGCACAAGCGAAAATGGTCGAAAAGATTGGTGCTCAGGCTGTTGCCTCAGACATCACCAACTTTGGCGGCAAGTTCAATAATGGCCAAGTAGATATTATCGCCGCCCCAGCCATCGCGTTTAAACCATTGGAATTGTACCGTGGTTTAGGCACCAAAGGCGCGATCTTCAACTTTCCGTTAGTGCAAATTACCGCCACTATTCTGATTCGTCGCGATAAGTTTATTAAAGAGATTCCTGATTTTGATGAACGTGTCGTCAAAATGCGCGAGTTTGCTTACTCCAAAATCGACGTCATCGCCAAAATGATCAAGAAAAGCGAAGCCGACATTGATCCTAAATACTGGATGACACTAACAAAAGCAGATCAGGAAAAATATACGCAATTAATGCGTGATGCGCGTATTGCCATGACTAAAGAAGGGTTTTATGACCCAAAAATGATGGCAGTGTTAAAGAAAGTTCGTTGTAAGTCGAACCCGACCAATGTTGAATGCTCGTTGCATGACGAGTAAATAACGCAATAGAGCAGACAGCAATACATAGGGGCGTATCCATCGCCCCTTTTTTATTATGGCCCTTCAAGCGTTTGGACATTCCGCGCAGGTATCACCTTACCCATACGTTCGGTAATCGACTGCGGCCCTTGACCAAAACCCAATGCATAATGCACGGCATTAGTCATCACCTTCTTCACATAATCACGGGTTTCACTAAAAGGAATACTTTCGGTATAGACATCTACAGGCAAAGCCTGATTAGGGTCTTGCCATTGTTTAGCTCTATTGGGCCCTGCGTTATACCCCGCTGTTGCCAACACCGGTTGATTTCCCAACTGCTGAAAGACATGGTTGATATAATAGGTTCCCAGCTGAACATTGGTGCCAATCTCATTGACCATGCCAGCGTGATAGGGAATTTTCAGCCTATTCGCTACCCATTGCGCGGTAGTTGGCATTAACTGCATTAACCCACCTGCGCCAACCCCAGATTTAGCACTCGTGACAAAACGGCTTTCTTGTCTAATAAGACCATAAACCCACGCCGGGTCTAAGCCTAAATCCTGAGAGTAACCTCGCGTCACTTCTTCATAAGGAGTCAAATACCGCAGACTATAACTATGTAATTGTTTGGTCCGTTCAGCGGCATAAATAGCTCGGTCATACCAGCGCACGTTAGCGGCTTGTTCGGCGGCAGCGAGCAACAACTTGTCGTCGGCATTACGTAACGTCCAATTCCATTCACGCACCGCTTCAGTACGTAAATCTAAAGTGTACAGAGCCAAAGCGCGTTGCAAACCTAAGTTTTGAGTGGCTACCTGTTTATCTTGCGCTGTTAACACATAGGTTTTCGGCTGAACACTAATTCTATTACCTAAACGATCTCGTGCTAACAAACCATAATAATCATCATCAACGGACAAGCCGTTATAAATAGCCTGCGCGAACTTCGCTTTATCTTTATTGCCTTCCATTGCTCGCGCACGCCAATACTTCCATGCGCGATCCTGTTGTTTATCTGCTGATAATAAATTGAGAAATGTGAGTACCTCATCCCAACGCTGATTACGAATAGCGCTGCGCACCGCCCACTCTTTATCATCATCAGACCAAACAACATTGTGGCTTAATTTAAACCAGTCCACGGCTCGGCTATCTTGTTGTTTGGCCGCAATTAACGCCAACAACCGCCAGCCATAGGGGCGATCTTCACTGTTAAAGCGCTGCTGTACCGTTTCCCAATAGGTTGCTGCTTTATCTAAATCCTGACGGGCATAACGATTCAGCGCCGCTAAATACAACTCATGGCCAACAGCCGTTTCGACATCCGGTTTAGCCAAATACAGTTGTGGACTTTTGTTGATTTGCTCCAAGCGTTGTGTCGATAAATCCACACCCACTTTGCCCGCTAAATAGCGCGACAAACCAACACTACCATTTTGCAAGGCCAAACGCAGCCGAGCCCAATAATCGTCCTGACTAATAGCACCAGATTTATCCAATAGCACAAATAAATCATCACACGCTGTTGGCAGGTCTTTAGTCGTTAACCACAATTCTGCGAGCGCTTCGCTTGCTGCCTTTTTATCACTGGTATTGATTCTGGCCGTATAGTTATAGCATTTGTGCTCAAGCTCCGGTTTTGCCAAACCACCATAAAACTGTTGGTAATTCGGCCAGTCGCCTCGTTTCGCCAACATAACCAACCATTCACCACGGAGCTTTTCCGCCAGCCAGGTATCAGGGTATTTTTGCAAAAACGTAATCACGGCAATACCATCAGCTTTGTCCAACTGACGGCTTAATAAATAATAATCTGCATACACGGCAAATAAATTACCCTGTAATTTGGTACTGTAGTCAACCAGTGCTGGAATATCGGCAACTCTATAAGCCTCACGTGCGGCCATAAAATCCTGATCATCGGCATAGGCCAACACCGACGCTAAAAATACCGCAATCGCCAACCCTGTTTTCTTCAACAACACCTTGATTTCTCCATTATTTTTTCTCGTGTTACCTGATTAATTCTAGATTAAAACCGTGACCAAAACCTGACTATTGTCTATGCATTGACAACACTACTAGGATATAGGCTTTATCCGTGACAATTAAACCACTGCTCTGTAACAAAGCCACTTTTGCGCTGTGAAAAGCACGATTTTGGTTCGGTCTTAATCGTCAATGACTCGCACTCGCCTCTTATAGCCCGTATAATAGTTGCCCGCGTTAAACCTGCTTGTTGTCAATACCATGTCGAAAAAAGTCTATATCGAAACCCAAGGCTGTCAGATGAATGAATACGATAGTTCGCGCATGGCGGATTTATTGGGTGATTCTCATGGCATGGTACGCACCTTTAACCCCGAAGAAGCCGATGTATTGTTAATGAACACCTGCTCGATTCGGGAAAAAGCACAAGAGAAGGTGTTTTCGGGCTTAGGTCGCTGGCGCAAACTGAAAGCGAAACGCCCTGAATTGATTATAGGCGTGGGCGGTTGTGTGGCCTCGCAAGAAGGCGACAGTATTCGTAAACGTGCGCCTTATGTCGATATGATCTTTGGCCCACAAACCTTGCATCGTTTGCCGCAAATGTTGGAACAGCGTAAAACCAACAAAATCGCTGTTGTTGATGTCAGTTTCCCTGATATTGAAAAATTTGATTTTTTGCCTGAACCTAAAGTCGAAGGCCACAAAGCCTATATCTCAATTATGGAAGGCTGCTCCAAATACTGCTCGTTCTGCGTTGTGCCTTATACACGGGGCGAAGAAGTGTCGCGGCCATTTGATGATGTCATTGCTGAAATTGCCCATTTAGCCAGCCAAGGTGTCCGTGAAGTGACGCTACTTGGCCAAAACGTTAATGGCTATCGTGGTCCCCACCATGATGGCAGCATCTGTAGTTTTGCCGAGTTATTAAAACACGTTGCTGATATCGACGGTATTGGCCGTATCCGCTACACCACATCGCACCCGCTGGAGTTTGGTGATGACTTGATTGCCGCCTATACCGACATTCCCAAGTTGGCGTCACATGTTCACTTACCTGTGCAGTCTGGCTCTGATGTTGTGTTAGCCGCGATGAAGCGTAATCATACCGCTGCCGACTATTTAGCGCGCATTCATAAGCTCAAAGCCGCTCGCCCTGATATTCTCATTTCTTCTGATTTCATTATTGGTTTCCCTAATGAAAGCGACGATGACTTTATGGCGACGATGAACTTGATTGCTGAAGTAGATTACGATCACTCCTTCAGCTTCATTTTCTCTAAACGTCCGGGTACGCCAGCGGCAGAGTTGACGGACTCTATTGATGAAGAAACGAAAAAACAACGATTACTGATTCTTAAAGAACGCATCAAACAAAACACCTTGCGCAAAACCAGCGATATGATTGGTACCACACAACGCGTACTAGTTGAAAAAGTATCCGACCGCGAAGCAGGTTATGTTGTTGGCTCGGCTGAAAACACTCGGTTGGTGTTTTTTCCTGCCGATGCTAGTTTGGTGGGTCGTTTTGCCGATGTCGTTATTAGCGCTGTAGCTAACGTCAATGCTGTACGTGGCAATCAAGTTGTATGGGTTGAGCCTGCCGTTTAATATATGGTCAGATGCTATAGCGGACTCACGTGATCTTTTGCGTTAGTCTGCTAATAGGGCTATGCTTGGCATAGGAAGTTCATGTGCACTGAGTGCCGAGCGGCCCTTACTGTGTGTACGACTTGTTTTTGGAGGTGCCACCAGCTTGAACAGTAGCGTAACCACCATTCGACAATTGCATCTAGACCCACCTGATCCACATCGGCTCAATGTACTCTGCGGCCCTTTTCATCAGCATCTCAAACAAATCGAACATCGTTTAGGTGTACATATTCATCATCGTGGTCATCATTTTCATGTTCATGGTCAATTGGATGATGTTATCCATGCCGAACGATTATTAAATAAACTCTACGAAGAAACCGAATCTACCCACGACCTCTCTTCTGAAATGGTACATCTTATGTTGCAAACCAGCCAAGCCCCCGTGCTTGATGATGTTGACAGCACTCAAAGCAATGTATTGCCTAATTTATTTACCCGTAAAGGCAATATTCGCCCGCGCGGAGACAATCAGGCGCGTTATGTAACCAATATTTTGCGCCACGACATTAGCTTTGGCGTCGGCCCCGCCGGAACCGGCAAAACCTATTTAGCGGTGGCTGTTGCTGTTGATCAGCTCGAAAAGGATGTGATCAAACGTATTTTATTAGTTCGTCCTGCGGTTGAAGCAGGTGAAAAGCTGGGCTTTCTGCCCGGTGATTTATCGGACAAAATTGATCCGTATTTACGGCCTCTGTATGACGCATTATATGAAATGCTTGGCTTTGAACGTGTCGCCAAACTCATTGAAAAACAAGTGATTGAAGTCGCGCCATTGGCCTATATGCGTGGTCGTACGCTGAATAATGCCTTTGTTATTTTGGATGAAGCACAAAACACCACCCCCGAACAAATGAAGATGTTTTTGACGCGTTTAGGTTTTGGCTCGCGCGCGGTGATTACCGGTGACATTACCCAAGTGGACTTACCTCGTGGCCACGAGTCGGGTTTGGCGCACTGTTTACGTATTATTGGTGACGTTGAAGGCATTCATATCACTCGTTTTACCTCGCGTGATGTCGTTCGTCATCATCTTGTCCAACGCATTGTTGAGGCCTATGAAACATGGGACAAAGACCATGCCGTAGTAGTGAAAACCTATGACTAAAGTACTGTGTACCCTGTCGTTGCAAAAAGCGATTAATGACAAAAGTTTACCTAAAGGTGCTGACTTCAGAACGTGGTTGCATGTGGCAATGACCGTCGCCCATCAACAACGACCGAGTGAAGTATTGATTCGTCTGGTTGATATTGCCGAAAGTCAGGCGTTAAACCTACAGTATCGTGACAAAGACAAGCCGACCAACGTCTTGTCTTTTCCGGCTGATTTACCTGAAGAAGTCATCGCGACATTACCACGCGAACCCTTGGGTGACATTATCATTTGTGCGCCCGTTGTGGCTGAAGAAGCACGTGAACAAGGTAAATTATTGGCCGCGCACTGGGCCCATATGACGATTCATGGTTTATTGCATCTGTTGGGCTATGACCATCTGGATGATCACGAAGCTGAAGAAATGGAAGCGTTGGAAATTCAGGCGCTGACGTTACTTGGTTATAATAATCCGTATACTGAGCAAGGCTAGATCGCTCAACAACACCGCTTAACCCTCCCCCTCATCAAGGGAGGGAACATCTCGATTAAGCAAACAACTACAAATCCTGAGCTTCTTTCTGTATCCGCGCATTATTGGCATCATTGGCATTTAACGCACCATCGACTTTTTGACGAATGGCTTTGCCGTTATAACCAATCGCATCCGCCCCCTCCAAACTTTTCGTTTCAGGTCGACCTTTATCAATCACGGTTTTTGGCGGTGGTGGTTCACTGCAGGCGGCAAGCAACAAAATCGCCGTGAATAACATCGTCAATTTATGTTTTTTCATGTTCTTTCCCTCCATCGTATTGTTGATTGGACTTCACTCCATCTTAGCAGTTACCGTAAATTTCACTAGCAATAGTGACGCGACAACTGCAAAATCACCGCTTAACTTTTAGGACTTACGCACTATTGGCGTGTTTATCGGAGTTTGACAGGCTCACTCCCACGATAACACGAACAAAACACTAGTCTAAACAATGTGTTGTGCGAGTTCGATTCAATACGGATTTTTGTGGTATGAGTGACGAGCGCGGAGCTGATGCTCCCAAATCATGGCTAAATCGATTAACTAATTTACTGACCGCAGCACCTGATAGCCGCGCCGAATTACTGGCGATTGTCAGTCATGCGGGTCAACGTGGTGTTTTAGATGCTGAGTCACAACGCATTATTGAGTCTACCTTACGCGTGGCTGATATGCAGGTTCGGGAAATCATGGTGCCACGAGCGCAGATTATTTCCATTCGTGACAATACCGAACCTAAAGACTTCCTACCAGTGATGATCGACTCTGCTCACTCGCGCTTTCCGGTCTTAGCAGCCGAAAACTCCGATGAAGTTGTCGGCATTCTACTCGCCAAAGATATGCTGCGTTTGATTGGCCAAAAGCCTGAACGTTTTAACCTTAAAGATTATCTGCGCCCCGCTTTCTGTGTGCCTGAATCGGCGCATTTAGATCGCCTGCTCCGCGAATTCAAAGAAAAACAAAGTCATATGGCGGTGGTAGTTGATGAATATGGCGGCATTGCGGGTTTAGTGACACTGGAAGATGCGCTAGAACAAATTGTTGGCGATATTCACGACGAACATGATGATGCCGATGAAGATGCGCACTGGATTAGTGAACAGGCCGATGGCAGCTTTATTGTTCAGGCAATTACGCCAATTACCGAGTTTAATGACTACTTTGAAAGTGAATTCAGCCACGAAGACTTTGAGACTATTGGTGGCATTATCCTCAGCGAATTTGAGCGTATGCCGCGCATTAACGAAAGCATTGAATTGGTGAACTGGCGTTTTACCATTCTTGCCGCTGACCTGCGCATGATTAGCGTCATTAAAGTTGAAAAGATGACATGATAGCTTCTGTGATAACCCATATCCGCCAATCACGTTTTGCGCCCTTACTGGCACTAATTCTGGGCGCTAGTACCCCTCTGAGCCTTGCTCCCTACCATATTTGGCCATTGGCTTTATTGACGATTGGTTTATTTAGCGAATTGCTGCGCTATCAAACTGCCAAAGCTGCATTTTGGCGAGGCTGGAGCTTTGGCTTTGGTCTATGGGCGACCGGTGTCTGGTGGCTGTTTGTATCGCTACATGACTATGGCAATACGCCGACGTGGCTAGCCACAGTCATGGTCGCTGTTGTCGCCGCCATTATGGGATCGTTTACTGGTGTTTTCGGCTTTCTCTATTGCAAATACCACTTTGACCGTAAGCCCCTACTCAGTTTTGCGCCCTTATTCATGTTGTTTGAATGGCTAAAAACGTGGATTTTTACTGGTTTTCCGTGGTTATTTACCGGTTATGCCTTTATCGACTCAGCGTTAGTCGGCTATGCCCCTGTTATTGGTGTCTTTGGCTTAAGCTTATTGGCGATTATCTCCGCGCAAGCATTGATAACAGTGCTGCAATATGGCTACAAAGCGTGGTCGTATGCATTATTGACGGCGGCAATCTGGCTCGGTGGATTTGGCTTGCAATACCATTTATGGTCAAACAGTGACCTGAGTAGACCACTCACCGTCAGCATTGTTCAGGGCAATATTCCTCAAGATGTTAAATGGCAACTGGAATGGCGCGATAAAACCTTGGCCATTTATAAAGAATTATCGAAAAGTGAATGGGGACGCGATTTAGTCATTTGGCCAGAAGCCGCTGTGCCGATGTTTCAATATGAAGCCAATGACTTCTTAACCGAGATGTCCAATAACGCCCTTGCCAGCCATTCGGCGTTTGTCACCGGTATTCCCTATGCTGATTTACACCATCTCGATGTCTATGGTATGCCGCCGTTTTATAACAGCATGGCCGCTTTGGGGGATGGTGAAGGTTTGTACTTTAAACAACGACTGGTACCTTTTGGCGAATACATTCCATTCGAATCGTTATTACGCGGCACGATCGCTTTTTTCAGCCGTGACATGTCGAGTTTTAGTGCAGGCGACCCACATCAAAGCCCGTTATTTGTGAAGGACTATCGCTTGGCTGCCGCGATTTGTTATGAGATCGCCTACCCCGAACTGACACGCCACAATGCTGAAAATGCTGATTTCATTGCCACACTCAGTAACGATGGCTGGTTTGGTCATTCGAGTGGCCCGCACCAACATTTGCAAATGGTGCAAATGCGAGCGTTGGAAACAGGAAAATGGATTATTCGCGCCACCAACAATGGAGTTTCGGCGTTGATTGACCCCCATGGCCATATCAAACAACAGGCACCACAGTTTCAGCGCACGGTGTTACGAGGTACTGTCTATGCGACTACAGGTCGAACTCCCTATAGCTTGTTGGGTAATTGGCCAGTACTCATATTCAGTTTTGTCCTGTTGTTGTGGGTAGGCTGGACAAGCCGTCAACGTGAGCGTTAATTCACTCGCCCTGAATTGTCGATAATAGTAAAAGGCGGATTAATCCGCCTCTGCTTCTACGCGTATCAACAACAACGCATCTTCTAACGCCTGCCAATCAACAGCGTGATGACTAATAACCTCCAAACGATTATCCGCCCCCGCCGTACGACTATTAAAACTGGCATCCTGTTTAGTGACATTAATGTTCAGCCAACCACTATCGGTATGGATAACGCCTTTAATACGCTCGACATTGAGCGCAAACAGCACATCCAATAAGGCATTGTGACTAAACTGCCAGTCGGCAGGAAATATCCAGCCGCCGACTTCCATAGCTAATGCTTGGGAGTGGTAATGATAGGGTGGCTCTAAAGCGGGAGTTGGTGCATCAACAGTTAGTTTTTGCTGATGTAATAACGAGCGTTTAACGGTCAAATGCTCACGTCGTGGTGCATCCAGTAACGTTACATCCAACCGTCCCTGTTCAATAAAAACGGTTTGCCGCTGCGGGGGTGGCAAACTGTCGGCAAAGGCCTGGATACGTTGACGCTGGGAATCCGTTAACACATCATTCTTGCTAAAAACGATAACATCTGCGACTTCGGATTGTGCATTAAACGACTCATGCTCACGGACGCGTTGATCTTCATATTGGCGTGCATCAATAACACAGATCGTAGCTCGTAGTTGCAACGTGCTTTGCCAATGGCTTTCGCTCAGTGTGTCGACAATTTGGCGCGGATGACCTAATCCTGTGGGTTCAATTAACAATCGTTGTGGTCGCGCTTTAGCTAATAACTGCGACAACGCTACTTGCATGGGTAAAAAATTGGCACAACAAATACAACCGCCTGCTACTTCACGAATAAAGACTTCGTCCTGACTGCCCATCAGCGCTTGATCAATACCAATTTGACCAAACTCATTGACTAATACCGCCCAACGTTCATTAGCAGGCTTGTTAGCTAACAACTGCTGAATAAGCGTGGTTTTACCGGCACCTAAAAAGCCAGTAATAATATTGGTAGGAATTGCGGACAATAAAGGCTGCATAACGACTATCTCTACTTAGCCAGTAGGCTGTTGATCCATGCTAATTGTTTGGGCAAACATACCGTTGCCAAGTCATAGTTGGCTTGGGCAAACGCACGGGCATTCGCGCCTAAACGTGCGCGCTCTTGCGGGTTATCCAATAGCTCACACACCGTATCGACTAGCGCTGTTTTGTCAAAAAAACCGACTAATCGGCCATTATTATTATCGCTAATCACTTCTTGTAAAGGGGGGGTGTCACTGGCAACTATTGCACAACCGGCACTCATCGCCTCCAGCACACTCCAACTCAATACCGACGGATAGGTTAAATAGACATGCACCGTCGATAGCTGCAACAAGCCAATAAATACCGGATAAGGAATTTGACCGAGAAAAAACACGCGCTGTAAATCTATGTGTTCGCGCACCTCATTGAGAAATAAATCTTTCCAACTTTGGCCGTTAGCAGCTGGCTTGCCGTAACTGACACCATCGCCACCCACGATTAATACCCGTGCGTTGGGACGACGACGTAATAATTCGGGCAAGCTGCGCATAAAAATATGATAACCCCGATAAGGCTCCAAATTACGGCAAACAAAGGTAATGACTTCATCTTGACGCGTCAGTGATATTGCCTGCCCTTGAGGCGTCGTAAATGACAAGGTGACATCAGCATTAGGCACTAAGGTGTTGGTATCTATGCCCTCATGAATAACAGTAATTTTTTCTCTAAAAAAAATGGGAAACGTTTGTGCTTGCCAATGCATGGGCGAAATAGCGGCATCAGCGGCATGCATTTGCAACAAATAATGGGCGTTTTTTAATCTAATTCGGCACAAATTATTAATATTGTCATCAATAAATTCAGGGTCAAAGTCTTCATCCAAGCCTTGTGCATGAAAGAATAACTCACAATAAAGTGCCAACTTAGCCTCTGGCCACACATCTTTAAGAAACAAACCTTCACCCCAACCAGGATGAGCGACCACGATATCAGGATAAAAACCTTTATTTTTTAAGGCCATTGCCACTTGCATGGTGGCATCACCCTGAATGACTTTTTTCTCGTAGTCCTGTGCCCAGCCATGTGTAGCGGCATTCGCTTTTTTGGTCGATTGATAACTGACAAGATGCACGCCTTGCCACAACTCGGGACAATTGGGCTTGGAGGTCAGCGCCACCACTTGATTATTGGGGTCTGCGGCTAAAGCAGGTGCTAAATATTTGAATTGAGCAGGAAAGTTTTGATGAACAAAAAGAATGCGCATGTTTTATCCAAATAGCATGCGCTAACAACAACGCAGCTATTCTTTAAGCAGTTTAAGTGTATTGGGAGCATATCTTATCTTATTGCTCCATTTAGGGAAAAGAGCATAAACACAACGTGATAACCGCCACACAATCACCAAAATGCGTATATTGCTCAATCGTATAAAGATGTTTAGAGTATTTGCCGTAATGAATGACAACAAAGGATAAAAAATTGAAAAAAGTATTAAATGTTGGTGGCAATAATAAGTCTATTCCCCTTCCTCCCGAACTCGCCGGATTTGAACATTTGCTATTAGATATTGATCCGCGAGGCAATCCTGATATTGTCTGCGATGCACGTCAGCTCAGCACGCTTCAACCAGCACAGTTTGATGCTATTTATTGCTCACATAATCTTGAACATTACTACCGTCACGATGTCACCAAAGTGCTCGCAGGATTTATGCATGTGCTCAAAGACGGTGGTTTTGCGCAAATTCGTGTGCCCGATATCGCCGAAGTAATGCGTCAAACCGTCGCCAAGGGCTTGGACATCGATGACGCTTTGTACGACTCTAAAGTAGGCCCCATTACCGTCTTAGATGTGCTTTATGGTTTTGGCAGAGAAATCGAAATGAGTGGACAAGATTTTTATGCCCATAAAACCGGCTTTACTGAGAAGTCGTTATTGGCCATTTTATATCGTGCCGGTTTTGCCCAAGTTTATACGAAAACAGATATCTTAGAAGTTCATGCCATCGCGTTTAAAGGTGAACCAGATGCAAACACTCGCAGACTGTTTAATTTGCCGAATGCCTAAGCACTAGAATGACTTTATAGACATCTATTTTTTAGACATCTATTTTTTGTCTTAATTATTACGCCAAACAAAAAGAGCATTTTCGTGACCGATAATGCTCTTTGTTCATCATCTACAAAAAACCGTTAACTCCAGTTAGCACTGATAAAACTATCTAACGCTGTATGCTGGCTAGCACTTAAGGTCGTTTGTCCAAGAGTTGGCGGCGTAATAGATGCCATCGCTGTGACCAAATTTTGGACATTGGTATCCAACAAGACATTACCCGCTGCTGTTTGCAACTTCTCCGAATGGTAGGCACTACCTAAATACCAGTCTTTGAGCACTGCCTTATCGGTTGTCCCAATGATACTGACCTCCAGATTATTGCCGACATGCTTCAACCATATTTGATCTCGCGCAATCGTAGCGCCGAACAGGACAGTGTCGATATTCGCGACAGTACTGTCATTTTCAATAATGGTATCAATGCCGCCTCCGCGCACGACTGTATACGTATCGTTGCCTAAGCCGCCAGACAAGGTATCGTTACCTAAACCACCCGACAGACTATCATCGCCTTGCTGGCCTGTGAGGTTATTGTTAGCCGCATCGCCAGTGATGCTATCGTTGTATGTTGAACCTATCAGGTTCTCAATACTAGTCAGGCTATCATTACCTTCGCCGCCGCTCGCCGTACCTGCTTGCAAATCCACAACTATGCCTGCGCTCGCTAGCGTATAAATAACGGTATCCGTACCTGCGCCACCATTAAAACTGTCATCGCCCAAGCCACCGTATAAAGCATCATTACCTAAACCACCATAAAGGCTATCGTCGCCGAGCTGGCCATTCAGATTATTATTCGCCGCATCACCTGTAATACTGTCGTTGTAATTTGACCCAATCAAATTCTCTATACTGGTTAAGCTGTCATTATCTTCTGCACCACTTGCCGTACCAGCTTGCAAATCAACGACAACGCCCGCACTCGCTAGACTATAAATAACCGTATCTGTACCTGCACCACCGTCAAACAGGTCATCACCTAGACCACCATAAAAGGCATCATTACCCATGCCGCCATACAAACTATCGTTACCCAAACCACCATTTAAAACGTCATTGCCCGCATCACCAACAAGCGTATCTTCACCTAGCAACCCTGTTAGGCTATTGTTAGCGCTGTCACCACTGATGTTGTCGTTATAGTTGGAGCCTGTCAGATTCTCGATGCCCGTCAAGCTATCATTACCTTCGCCACCACTTGCTGTACCCGCTTGCAAATCAGCGACAATGCCCGCACTCGCTAGACTATAAATAACCGCATCTGTACCTGAGCCACCGTCGAAAAGATCATCCCCTAAGCCGCCATACAGGGTGTCGTTACCGAAACCGCCGTAAAGGCTATCATCACCTAGTTGACCCGTGAGGTTATTATTCGCCGCGTCACCCATGAGGCT
>CANBZV010000032.1 GCA_947373945.1 Moraxellaceae bacterium | reverse complement strand
AGATGATGCCCCTGATTTTTCGGTTAACTCCGTTGATGGTCGTACCTATTCCGGTGATGAAAATGTGTATTCGCCACCCGCATGGGTTGCGGGTACGAAATATCAAATTCCAGTGACGGATGCCATAAAAAATATCGTTAAGCGTGCAGGTTGGTGTGGCGATAATGCGCTTGAGTTACGTATAAGAGATTTAGGTACTACACCAAGTACACGCGTTGCCTACTCGTCGGAGGGTGCAGCAGGTAATCAGGCGCTGCAACCTAAGCTGGTTATAGAATACGTTGTTCCTGCAGAGTATTTACGGATTGAAGCGCCTGCAACAGCCATCACTGCGAGTTGTATTAAAAATGTGCCACGAACAACTGTTTATACCATTACTGACGCGTTGAATGACGTTGAGTGGAATACCGATACCACTGTTGCACTAAAAAGCAATAACAATAATTTGTCCTATAACTCGGTCACAGCAACCTCTCCGACAGTGAAAAAGAATGTTGTCGGCTTGCGCTTTCCTGCCGTCGCTATTCCGCAAGGGTCAACCATTGTCAGCGCCAATCTGCAGATGACGGCGTACCCCAACACATCAACTACAGATGGTAGTTATAGCGGTATACAGCAAACGGAAGCGTCTGCATTTAAGGTGGCGAATTTAGCGGCTTTCTGTACGGCGACAAGTACCTGTGTGACGGGGACGGTTGCCAATGGTTATGCACTCACCGCCGCTAAAACATTGTGGGCGCCAGCAGGTAATACGACTGCTAAAAATATCGCCTATCTGGTCGATGTAACTACACCTATGCAAGAGGTTATCAACCAATCGGGGGCAACGCCTTGGGCGTCGGGTAACGCGTTAGGCTTTCGCTTAATCAATAATACGTCTGTCACTAATACGGCATCGTTTTATTCCCGTAATGGTAGTAGTGGCTCAACGCCAAGTTTGGCGGTTAACTGGTTAGAGCCCGTGGTGACGAACTTATCGACCATTGGTACGGTACGGGATGATTTGTCGGCAGCGATTGCTGCGTTCTCGCCTACTGGGGCTACACCCTTAGCGGCTGCTTATGCCGAGGCTACTCGCTATATGTATGGTATGGTGCCTTCGACCCAAGGCCAATATGATGCAAAAGTTGTCAGCGGTTCTCCAACTACATATATCTCGCCACTTGATCCAACGGATCAATGTTCGGGCAGTTATGTGTTCTTGTTAACGGACGGTGAACCAAATGGTTTGGCGGGTGCTGATACCAATACCCAAGGCATTACCAGCCGCGCCTGTAACACCGATACGAGTTTAAAACTGAACACCTATATTACTGGCACTGCCGATCAGACAGACTGGCGTTGTATGCTTGATTTGGCGCGTTATAACGCGACAAGCTCAGGAACCAAGCGCCCTATTCATACTAATACTGTTATTTATGGGCCATTAACAGGGGACTCTGCGGCGAATATGCAGCAAGTTGCCAACTTTGGCCAAGGTAAATACTATCAAGCCACAGACGAAGCAAAGTTAGTGAGCGCTATCACTGACACGATTAGTGATTTGCTTAAAATCGACGGTACTATTTCTGCACCAGGTGTTGCGGTTAACCAATTAAGTCGTTTAACAAACTTGGATCAATTATTTTATGCGGTGTTTGAGCCACAAGCAAAATCAGCGCGCTGGGATGGTAATTTAAAACGTTACAAACTCAATGGCACAGGTACTTCTATTATTGATGCCAATAGTGTCGATGCTGTTGACCCATCGACGGGCTTCTTTAAAGACGCGTCTAAAAGCTTCTGGAGCGCCGTAGCAGACGGATCAAAAGCCGTCGAAGGCGGAGCAGCGAGTGTTTTACCTAAACCCGCTAACCGGAAAATGTATACCTATCTTGGTGGTATGACTCTCAAGAACCAAGCGTTGGATGCTATTGATATCACTAACACCGCGTTTAATACCTCGGCTAAGTCATTAATGGGTGTAACGGACGACAATAAATACAAGAATATTATGAATTGGTATAAGGGCTATGTTATTTCAAGCTTGGATAATGGCTTGGTAACAATTGACTCTACTACCGGTTTACGTAATCGTTTGGGCGGCATCTTGCACTCACAGCCATTGCTGGTGAACTACGGCTTTACAGGGCCTTTGGCAACGGCGAGTGATCCAGCCAATCAGTTGAACTATGTTTTTGTTAGCACGATGGAAGGCACCATGCATGCCGTTAATGCTAATACAGGCGTAGAAAAATTTAGCTTTATTCCTGGAAGATTGCTGAATACCTTAGAAACCCAAATCAGAGAGGACTTAACTGACCTTCCGGTTTTCGGCATGGATTTAACCATGACGTATGCACGGTTGGATAACAACCAGGATGGTCAAATTACCGCAGCAGCAGGCGATAGAGCGTATCTATATGCGGGTATGCGTATGGGTGGTTCCGATTACTATGCCTTGAATGTGACGGATTTAGATTCGCCGAAGTTGATGTTTGCCATTCAAGGCGGCTCTGCGGGTTTTAATAACATGGGTCAAACGTGGTCACAGCCTGTGTATGCCAAAATCAACTTGGCTGGTCTGGAAAAACGCGTGCTGATTTTTGGTGGTGGTTATGATCCTCGTCATGAAAGCGCCGATTTGTTTTTCACGGGCAATGACAAAGGCAATGAATTGTTTATTGTCGATGCCGAAACAGGTAGCCTGATTTGGTCGGCCAGCGGCAGTAGTGTGGATAGTCCTACTAAGTTAGTGACTGATATGAAGTTTAGTGTTGCCGCATCACCGAAGGTTTTAGATGCCGATGGCGATGGTTTGGCTGATACAATTTATTTTGGTGACCTAGGTGGACAAGTATTCCGCGTTGATCTTAATAAAGGAACAACGGCCAGTAACTTAGCGAAACGTGTACAACTATTAGCTAAGTTGGGACAAACAGATAATGCTCAACTTGTAGACCAACGTCGCTTTTATGAGTCTCCTGAAGTTGCCTTGTATACAGATTTGTCTGGCAAGCAATTTGCGGGTGTTGCCACAGGAACGGGTTATCGCAGCCACCCATTAGATACCTTTACGCAAGATAGATTCTATGTCTTGTTCGATTATGATGTCGTGCGCAAGGATTTACGTACTATTGCTGAAGCCGATAGCAGTTTGGCTCCTGTAGTCACTAACAGTAGTTTAGCCGTGTTGAATTTAGCAAGTACGTCAGGGGCTTCTGTGACGACGGGTAAAAAAGGCTGGTATGTCAATTTGCCTGAGTCTGGAGAAAAGAACTTCTCGACAGCTTTGCTTAATAAGGCACGTATGATCTTCTCAACTTATGTTCCTGATTTGAGTACGTCGACAAACTGTCAGCCTGTGGTGGGTCGCACCAAGTTGTACAATATGTGTATGCCTTATGGTGATGCATGTGGTGATATTACAAATCGGGTGACCAGTAACGTGATGGTCGGTTTAGGTGGTGAACCACAATTGCTCTACATCAAAGACTCTGTGACTGGTAAATATAAAAAGATTGTCATCACAGGGACTAATACCGATGGCGGCGGGCTTTTGGCAGGTACAGGAGTGCCCGTACCTAGCTTAAGTCCTTCGCGCAATTGGCATGAAAAAACACGTAATCCTGCTCAGTAATTAGCAGTGTTCGAGACTAGCGACCTCCTCTGAGGTCGCTAGCCATTTTAGGATTAGGGGATAAAAAATGCGTCGAATGAATCGTGGTTTTACGTTAATTGAAATGATGATTACGCTGGCTATTCTAGGCGTGGTATTGGCTATTGCTATCCCAAGCTATAAGCAATATACCATTCGAAATAATCGGGCAGCGGTGCAAGCAGAAATGATGCAAATAGCAGCCTCATTAGAGCGTTATAAATCCAGACAGTTGACATATCTTGGAGCAACGTTGCCCAATGCTGGTATCTATGGCTCTAATAAATACCCTAAAAATGCGAGTTCGACGAGTCAGCTCTATACGCTAACATTGACTCTCTCGCCAAACGCAACGTCATGGGTGTTAAAAGCATTACCTGAAAACACCCAGTTCAACGATGGGGCATTAGCTTTGGATAGTGCAGGCCGCCGATGCTGGAATAAAGCAGACCAAAATACCTGCGATTTGGCTAACCCAGCGCAAGCATGGAGCGTCCGCTAATCATAAGCAGCTGATGGGATTGCCGGAGCTATCTTCGTCTATCCCATCTTTATTGCGGTCTTGAGATTTTCTTGCCCTTCCTCCGCGATTGATCACAACTTGTCGGCTATAAAAAGGATCTTTATCTTTGCGACAATAGGTAAATGTTCCGTTACTCGCATAGGTAGTTCCGAAGCTACCGATAATAATTGTGTTACCACCAAATCCTCGCCAAACTAATTGTGACGGTTGAATATTCAATGTTTCAGATTGCAAAACTCTATCTGGGCCATCAATAATGCCATTGCGATTAGCATCCTCCATAAGCAACACTCTGTTAGACCATGACGCATTACAGCGTTTGCCATCGCTACTGCCGCAAATAGTTAAACTATGATGGCTATTGAGTGCATAAATACGACCTGCCTGAACAACCATTTGCAAGGTGTTGACAACGTTGTCTGCTTCACGACGTTTGAGTACGGCATTTAAAGAGGGTAAGGCGATAGTAATAATGATGGTTAGAATAGTAACGGAAATTAATAGCTCGATAAGCGTAAAGCCACGCTGAGTCATGGGAAGTCCTTTTTGATGGCGATACCAATTACGCAATAATCAATTTGCGTAAGTTATTGATATCAATGTTTATCCTTAAAACGAGCGTTATTGTATTAGTAATTAAAGCTGAGTCAATCAAAATGAGAGTTGTTATAGTTGGCGGTGGTGTTATTGGTTTATTGAGTGCTCTTGAATTAATACAAGCGGGCTGCAAAGTCACAATTCTAGAAAAAAATGAGCTAGGCAAAGAGGCATCGTGGGCAGGAGGCGGTATTATTTCTCCCTTGTATCCGTGGCGGTATCCTCCGGCGGTAACAGCATTGGCTCAATTGGCGCAGGCAGCATACCCATTATTGGCGCAACAGTTAATGGCATTAACGGGTATTGATATTGAGTTAAATCCGTGCGGAATGCTGATGCTGGAGCCACAAGATTATCGTGACGCTTTGGTGTGGGCTCAGCATTATCAACAGCAAATAGCCGTGTTGTCTAATACCGATATTCAGACGCTGTCGCCCCACATTCATTCCTTTAGCCAAGGGTTATGGTTGCCCCACATTGCGAATGTTCGTAATCCACGGTTATTACAGGCATTAACAAAGGCCGTGCTTAGTTTAGGTGTAGAGTGCATAAGCCATGCAGAGGTAGGCCAATGGCATGTGCTGCATGATCGGGTTGTTGCCATAGAAACGACACAAGGTCAGCGGTTTCAGGCGGATAATTTTGTTGTAGCCGCTGGGGCATGGACAGGCCAAATATTAACATCAGTCACGATGGATTTGCCGATTAAGCCGATTAAAGGGCAAATGATTCTCTACAAGCTTCCAGAGCAAGTCTTGTCACACATAGTCCTCTATCAAGGCCATTATTTGATTCCTCGGCGAGATGGACATATTTTATGTGGTTCAACGATGGAGGATGTTCAGTTCGATAAAACAACGACAGTGATAGCAAGGCAACATCTGGAGCAGGTAGCGACCAGCATTTTACCTCAATTGGCTGCTACAACGCCTGTTGGTCATTGGGCGGGGCTAAGGCCTGGCTCTCCAAATGGTATACCATTTATTGGCCGTGTTCCTGCGATTGCAAACTTGTGGGTCAATGCAGGCCAATTTCGCAATGGTTTGGTGCTTGCGCCAGCCTCAGCCAGATTGTTGGGTGATTTATTGCTACAACGTGAGCCTTGTGTTGACTCACGACCGTATCAAATTATCTAGCGTAAGTCGCATAGAAATGAACAGCCTAGCCTTCGCCGTCATCGTCTCCATTGTCATCATCAAGGCCAAGTTTTTTCAAGCGATAACGCAACGAGCGGAAGGTCATGCCTAGTTTTTTTGCGGCGGCGGTACGGTTCCAGCGACTGTCATCCAAGGCTTTAATGATCAGATTCTTTTCAATGTTGAGTAAGTAGTCTTCAAGTGAGGCATCGGTGCCATTGAGTGGTGTCAGCGCAGTAAGATTAGGCTGTGAGTTGTTGCTATGACCGATATTGAGCATAGCCGGAGATTCCATGAGTTGTAAATGTTCAGGTAACACTTCTGAACCTTCACACAGTGTTAGTGCGCGCTCAAGAATATTTTGCAATTCGCGCACATTGCCCGGAAAGCTATATTGTTTTAAAGCGGTTTGTGCTGCCGAAGATAATTTGGGCTGTGTAATTCCCCAGTCCTGACTCAGTTTAGCGAGAAAATTATTGGCTAGATAAATACAATCATCACCCCGATCTCGTAAGGGTGGGATGCGCGCCTGAATAACGTTGATCCGATAAAACAAATCCTGACGAAAGCGTCCTGCGACAACTTCGGCAGCTAAATCTTTATGTGTGGCACTCAGTAGTCGGACATTGACAGGGATTTCCTTTGAGTGGCCAACGGGCCGAATCGTTTTTTCCTGAATAGCCCGTAAAAGTTTGACCTGCATCGTTAACGGTAAGTCTGCAACTTCATCGAGAAATAGGGTGCCTTCGTGTGCGGCTTGAAATAGTCCCTGTTTATCTTCACTGGCACCTGTAAAGCTTCCCTTTTTATGGCCAAAAAACTCACTCTCCATCAATTCGGAAGGAATCGCACCGCAGTTAACGGGGACAAAAGGTTTTTCGGCTCGAGGGCCAAGGTCATGAATCAAGCTCGCAACGACCTCCTTGCCGGTGCCTGACTCGCCACTAATATAAACAGGCGCTTGGCTACGGGCGAGTTTACGTATCGTTTCTTTAAGCTCTTGCATGGCTGGAGATAAGCCGAGTAAGCGGCTATCTTCTTCAGCTTTTAATGGGGTTACCCCAGAGAGTTTGATGGCATTACGAATTAAATCGCGCAGTCGCGTGAGTTCAACAGGCTTAGACACGAAGTCAAAAGCACCAGCTTTGAGTGCTGTAACTGCCACTTCCATGCTGCCATAAGCGGTAATAACGGCCACGGGGGTCTTAGGATAATATTTTTGAATTGCTTGGACGATATCTAGGCCACTGCCGTCAGGTAGATGCATGTCGGTAAGGCACAATTGAAATGTTTCTTTTTTGAGTAAGGCGAGTGCGCTTTCAACGCAATCGGCGCTACGGCATTCAATATCCATTCGTTCTAGTGTTATTTCGAGTAACTCACGAATATCTGGTTCGTCATCAATGATTAATGCAAGTGTTTTCATTATTAGATCAGCCGATTAGGATGAGAAAAGGTAATACGGAAACAGGCACCACTTTCTTGAGGTAAATAATCTAAATGAGCTTGATTAGCCTCACATAATTCGCGCGATAAATATAAGCCTAGACCTGTACCTGTTTTTTCAGTGGTATAAAACGGTTCGAAAAGATTTTTTTGTTGTTCAGTATTAACACCTTGACCGAAATCATAGACTTCAATATAGGGTAGGTCATTAATAGTATCAATATTTGCCACAATATTTACGGTGTCATGATTATTTTTCTTGCTGTAAAATAAACCATTACTCACTAAGTTATTAAGTACTTGATAAAGTTGGTCTGGATCAAAACGAATAGCAATGCCTTCGAGAACACTGATGTTGATCGTAATGTCTTTATGGCTGCTTGATGTATAGTCATCAATAAAATTCTCTAGCCAATCTTTAAGCTGAATGAGTTGGGGTGAAGATTTTTGTCGGCGAGATAATTGTAAAACGGTTTCAATAATATTATTAACCCGCAAGCAATGTTGTTCAACAATCGTTAATAAGCGTTTGTCCGCCCCTGCGATCTCATTCGACTCGGAAAGTAATTGCGCCGCATGGCTAATAGCCCCTAATGGATTGCGGATCTCATGGGCAATGCTAGCGGTTAGGCGGCCAAGCGAAGCCAGTTTTAATTGTTGAGCCTTTTGAGTGGTTTGCGCTGTACTTTCTAAAAATATCAATATGTTAGTGTGTGATTTGTCAGTGCCTAGTCGCATATACGAGACGCTGATTTCAGGATAAGCGGGCTGATTCTTAAAGACAAGCGGCCGCATCATCAGGTTTCTACGCCATGCAAGCACACCCGCATCAATAGTTGACGATAAGTCTTTTAATGCCGTACCCATGAGAATATGAGGAAGGCCTAGTAGTTGTTTAGACGCTTCATTAAGTAATAATAATTGACGCTCATCATTAATAACAATAATGCCCGTGTGCATGCGATCAATAATTTGCTCATTAAGTTTTTGTAGATGTTCAACTTCAATACTGCGCTGATAGGCGAGCGCCTCCATTTGTCGAAAGCGATGACTAATCAATTGGCTAAATAAAGCAACAGCAAAAAAACTAAGGCCAAGTAGAGATGTTTGACCTAGATTCTCCGTACTAATACTTTGTGAAGTGGTTAAAATAAAATAAAACTGTTCATATAATACAGCTAGGGCGGCAATTGCTGCAATCATGGGGCCTTGCTTGCCGGGAAGTAGAATATTACCAGCGGCTACCATGACTAAATAAAGCATACTCAATTGCGGCGTTGGGCCACCGCTGGCATGCATTATTAAAGTAATCGCCAAAATATCAATTAAAATAAAAAAGAAAGCTTGTAAGCGAGGTTGTGATTGCAGGTTTTTATTTAAGATTAAACTACTTACGGTCAGTGCTAAATAACCAATACTAGCAAAAAGAAAAAGCTTTGGATTTTGACTGCCTAATAATGGTGCAGCTGGCGTAAAAGTAAATAGGCCAACCATCAGTAGAGCTAATACTAAACGATAATAAACATAGACACGTAATAAGCGCCAGTCATCATGACTTTCGGGGAAAAAAGTGGGTTGAGTGCTCATGATTTGGACTGTAAATAGCGGTCACGATGATCTTCGCAGCAGAAAAACTGCCCTTGCGATTGAGTACTTTCGCCTTCAGGAATATGCACGCCACAGTGAGCGCACTTTTGCATAAGCTGTGCAGTTTTTGGGGGCGCAGACTCCGGGGGTTGTAAAATGCGGCGTAGCCATGTGTAAATAAACCAAGCTATTGCACCAATAATCAGTAGCCGTAACAATGCACCCATAATCATCTCGTTTTCATGACACACTTTTTTAGCTGACGCACCTAGTCTATCCTATGCCGTTTCTGTCGCAAGCTTGGAATCAACATGATGCTACGAATAGCGTTAGCTCAAAGCAATTTTTTTGTCGGTGATATTCCTGCCAACACCCAAAAAGTTCGTCAGTTGGCGGAGTTGGCCAAACAGCAGGGTAGTGAAGTCATTGTTTTTCCTGAGCTGTGTTTAACGGGTTATCCCCCGGAAGATTTATTGTTGCGCCCAAGTCTAACACCGCGTATTGAGCGTGCTCTCGCTAGTTTAGCAGACGTGACCGATATTATCTTAGTGCTCGGTTATCCGAAAGAGCGTGATGGCCAGTTATATAACATGGCCGGGGCGTGGCTAAACGGCGAGTGCCTTGCTGAGTACGCTAAACAAAAACTACCTAATTATCAGGTGTTTGATGAGAAACGCTATTTCGCTGCGGGACAGCAGTCGTGTGTCTTTAAATATAAAAATACGCGTATTGCCTTAACGATTTGTGAAGATATATGGCATCCGGAGCCCATCGCGGATGCGAAAGCGCAAGGTGCAGACCTTGTACTATGCTTAAATGCTTCGCCGTTTCATCTTGATAAGCAAGCACAGCGAATTACGACCGTGCAGGAGCGAGCGTTGAGTAATCAACTGCCGATTGTCTATCTCAACTTGGTTGGTGGGCAGGATGAACTAGTCTTTGATGGAGGCTCATTAATTGTTAATGCATCAGGTGATGTGGTTGGTGAATTGGCGCTATTTAGTGAAGAGTTCGTTGTTGCTGATTTCGATAGCACAACAACATCGTTTATTCAGCCACCACAGCGTGCGGCATTGTTATCAACAGAAGCAGCCGCCTATCAGGCATTGGTCTTGGGGGTGCGCGATTATGCACAGAAAAGCGGTTTTAAAGGCGTAGTATTGGGATTGTCAGGTGGCATTGATTCGGCGTTAGTGCTTGCCATTGCGGTTGATGCCTTGGGTGCTGAAAGTGTTAATGCGGTGATGATGCCCTATCTTTATACCTCACAAATGAGTCTTGAGGATGCAGCTGAAGAAGCCAACACGTTGGGTATACATTATTCCGTTATCGAAATTGCACCTATCGTCGAGTCTTTTCAACAGCAATTGGTGCCTGCCTTTGCGGGTTCTCTACGTGATAAAACTGAAGAAAATCTACAGGCACGTGCGCGTGGCGTGTTACTCATGGCGCTTTCCAATAAAAAGGGCTGGTTGGTGTTAACCACGGGTAATAAATCTGAAATGGCGGTGGGCTATGCGACGCTGTATGGTGACATGGCCGGTGGTTTTGATGTGTTAAAAGATGTCCCCAAAACCTTGGTATTCAGGTTGGCGAACTATCGAAATAGTTTGAGTGCAAGCCCAGTTATTCCCCAGCGGGTCATAGATCGGCCGCCGTCAGCTGAGTTGGCTCCCGATCAAAAAGACGAAGATAGTTTGCCGCCATATTCAGTGCTTGATGCAATTTTGGCTCTCTATATTGAGCGTGATTTTAGTGCTGAAGCAATTATTGATGAGGGGTTTGATCGAGATACGGTGTATCGCGTCATTCGGATGGTTGATTTTAACGAATATAAGCGTCGACAAGCCGCCATTGGTCCGCGCATCACTCAGCGCGGCTTTGGTCGAGATCGTCGTTATCCTTTGGTTAATGGCTGGAAGGCAGGCAGTTAGCAGTTTTGATAAGTGAGTGGGGGGGGCAATGTGCAACCATTTTGTTTGCTACTCTCACTCGTCATCACTTTTAGAAAACCAACCCAAGACACTACGTTTGAGTTTTGGGTCAATCGGGACGCGAATAACGACCGTTGCAGATAGTTGGTCGTGCCAGGCAAAACCGCGACGATTAATCCACGACCAAGCGTAATTGCCAATAAAGCCAAATAGCAGGCTTAACGCGAAGGCACCGCTGCTGCCATATAGAACATTGGCTGTCAGGCCGCATATAGTGGGTAAAATTACTGCAGCAGCGCAACGGCCTGCCGCATCCGCCCAAGTCAATAATTCTCCATTGGGTTTTATGACCTTGATTCGCCACGTTTGCATGCCGAGGGTTTGGCCATTTTTACGCCAAAAATAGCCATAAAACAACCAGGTCATGATCATCATGGCTGGGAACAAAATTAAATGTCGAAACCAGTCGGGTAATACAACCGCTTCATGTTTTGCGGCGACTTCTGCTGGCGTTGCAATGCCAATGAGAATGGCCGCGACGATGGCGTTAAAGGCCAATATCAATAAGCCATCATAAACAACGGCAGCTAAACGCACACCTACGCCAGCTAACTCAACGGTGGGTTTTGCTTCAGGTACAGGTGGAGCTGTGACTTTTTTGGCCATGAAAAAAAACTTATGGTGCTGAAAGGCGGAATCGAACCGCCGACCTACTGATTACGAATCAGTTGCTCTACCGACTGAGCTATTTCAGCAGGGTGAAATAAAACGTAAGAATAAATCCTAGTAAGAAGTTGGATTTTAACGAGGACTTACGATAAAACAAACAGTATTGATGAAAACTTCTTTTAGGTGATTGATGATATTCCGGAGTTAGTGGTCTGCCTTTTTTGTAAGTCACTGATTTTAAATTGATGGTGTTCTATTTTATCGTGTTTCTTAGGTGGGATGGTTTTAACTCAGTGTGAAATTGATTTTTGCCTAATTCAATAAAGTTTGCTATATTCTTTGCCCGCTTGTTGCGCTTGGCTCTGACGAAGATACTGTTAGGGTGAGGCAAGAGAATGGTCGCGTGTCGTTCCTGCTAAAAAGTTAATGACTTGACGCAGGGGGGCGATAACTCCTTAACCACTCTGAGAGATACATCATGAGAACCGATATTCATCCAAAATACGAAGAAATTACTGCTACTTGTTCTTGCGGTAATACTATTGTTACCAAATCTGCTTTGTGCAAAAGCATCCATTTGGACGTATGTGGCAAATGCCACCCATTCTATACTGGTCAACAAAAAGTAGTTGATACAGGTGGACGTATCGATAAGTTCAAACAACGTTTTGGCGGTCGCAGTTTCGCTAAGAAATAAGCGTCAATCGAAATGTCAGGCCAATCGTTCTATATATCGGCCTGAGTAGAAAAGGGCGAGTTTATCTCGCCTTTTTTATGTCTGTCAGTTGTGATTAGAATAAATCTTCAGGGGCACTAGTTGCTGGCGCGTCACTTGGCGGTGCTGTGGTGGTTTCATCAGGCGTTGTTGCCTCAGTGTCCTGACTAACGGGTTTGGCTGCACTCGCACCACTGCCGTCAGTAGAGCCAATCCATTCATCTGGCATGCCTTCTAAAGCGTGCTCCATAAACTTCGTCCATAACGGCAAGGCTGCATAGCCCCCGTATTCAATTCGTCCAAGCGAAGATGGTTGATCAAAGCCAACCCAACTGACCGCAACCATATGAGGGGTAAACCCTGCAAACCAAGCATCTTTAGCATCGTTGGTTGTACCTGTTTTACCTGCAATATCATTTCTACCCAAGCTCAAAGCACTGCGCGCAGTGCCGTGAATAATCACATCCCGTAGAATATTAGCCATTTGTGTCGCCGCTTTTTCGCTCATAATGCGTTTGGCGACAGGGTAGTCAGGTGTAAAGGCTGAAGCAGTGGCGGGTGCTGGTGGTTCGGTAACGGTAACTTGGCTACCTTCGCCCGTAATTTCTGTTGGAGGAGGCGGCGGTGCTAGTGGGTCATCGCTAGCCGAAATTTCGCAAGGTTTGCACACCTGTATGGGTTTTGCTTGAAATAAAACTTTGCCCGATACATCTTCAATGCGTTCAATAAAATATGGGTTGACGCGATAGCCACCATTGGCGATAGCTGCGTAGCCTGTCGCCATTTGAATGGGGACAACTTGTGCAGTACCAAGAGCAAGGGTTAGGTTGTTGGGGAGTTCTTTATCAATAAATCCAAAGCGATTAAGGTAGCTACGTGCTCGTTCAACACCAACAGCCTGCAATAAGCGCACGGATACTAGGTTACGTGATAAATAAAGTGCTCGTCTGAGTGTAATAGGGCCCATAAAGCGGCCATCGGAATTACTGGGCGTCCAATTACCAACAGTCAATGGGGAGTCATTAACAACACTATAAGGTGTAAATCCACGTTCAAGCGCTAATGAATAAATAAAAGGTTTAAGTGTAGAGCCGGCTTGTCGCCAGCCTTGAATACTGTGATTGAATTGACTAACGCCAAAGTCAAAGCCGCCTGCGAGTGCTTCAACAGCCCCTGTATCGGGGTTTAAAGCAATAAGTTGACCTTGTACTTTGGGGATTTGTCTAAGCACCCAAATGCCGTTTTGTTTTTTAACGCGAATAATATCTCCAACTTCGGCCAGTTGACTGGCTTTACTGGGAGAGGCGCCAAGGCTGTTAGCGCTTTTATAAGGGCGAGCCCAGCTCAGTCCTGCCCAACTGATCGTGATGATCTGATTGTCGCGTAATATGGCTTCAATAGAGTTTTTGTTGACCTTAGTTACTTGAGCAGGAAGTAGACCGCCCGCATCAGTAAACTGGGTGAGGGGTTTGTCGTGTGACTCAACGCCGCGCCAGCCATGACGTATGTCATAAGCAAGCAGTCCATCATTCACTGCAACGACCGCCGCATTTTGAATGTCAGCACGGACGGTGGTAAAAACGCGATAACCAGCGCCTAAAATATTGTCCCCGAAGCGGGCGGTTAAAGCTGCTCTCACCATTTCAGCCAAAAAAGGAGCCGTCACTTCATCAATCGTTGCGTGATAGTGCACGCCAGTGTCGGTGGTTATTGCTTGCTCATAATCGGCTTGTTTGATATAGCCAAGTGACAACATTCGTCCTAGAATCCAATTGCGGCGTTCTATCGCACGTTTAGGATTAACAACAGGGTTGTATTTGGATGGCGCTTTAGGTAGGCCAGCTATCATAGCCATTTCTGCTAAAGATAGTTGATTAACATTTTTGCTGTAGTACACTTCAGCCGCAGCACCTATGCCATAGGCGCGTTGCCCTAAGTAGATTTTGTTGACATAGAGTTCAAGAATTTCTTTTTTAGAAAGAGCTTGCTCAATGTTTCGCGCTAATAATATTTCAGTAAATTTACGACTGAAAGTGCGCTGTGAGGTTAAAAAATAATTTTTGGCGACTTGCATCGTAATTGTCGAGCCGCCAGAGTGGATTGACCCTGTTTGAGCGATATCCGTGAAGGCGCGAGCCAACCCAGGAAGGCTAATGCCTGTGTGATTAAAAAAATTATCGTCTTCCGCGGCTAAAAAAGCTTTGACCAACAGGGGGGGGATTTCGTCATAATGCAAGGGACGACTATGCTTCTCACCAAACTCACTTATCAATTTGCCATCACGGCTATAGATTTGTAGAGGTGTTTCTAGTTTAATTTCGCGTAGTTGTTCAACGTTTGGTAGTTGCGGATTGAGGTATAAGTATGCACCACTACCGACAACGAGTAAGCCGAAGAAACCCGCAAGGCTTGCTGCGACAAAGGGATGAATGCGTTCTACTATAGACGTATATTTTTTCATTGGAGACCAGGGTGTAATAACAAACTAAGTGACAGCCGAGAAGCGATAGTAGATTATAACTGCAATAATCGCTTGTGCGGTAATTGCAGTCGTGTTAAGACTAGCATTTAATGCAATTTGGTATGAGTGTGGTGTAACTCCACATTTTAACTACAAAAATAAAAGGGAACAAATGCCGTGCTGCCCTTTCTAGGTAAAAAAAGTTCAAGCCTATTAGGCTTAGATATTAGCTCTACTTCGGTGAAGCTCTTGGAATTAAGTTTGCAAGGGGATCGTTACCGCGTAGAAAGCTATGGGGTCGAGCCGCTGCCACAGAATGCAGTGGTCGAAAAAAATATTGCCGATGTTGAAGGCGTTGGTGAGGCTATTGCGCGACTGTTTGCAAAAGCCAAGCCGAGAACCAAAAATGCAGCCGTTGCGGTCGCTGGTTCTGCCGTGATTACGAAGATCATTGAGATGGATGCAGATTTATCTGATGATGAGCGTGAGTCACAGATTCGACTAGAAGCAGACCAATATATTCCTTATCCTCTTGAAGAAATCAATTTGGATTTTGAGGTTATAGGGCCTTCAGCAACTAATCCTGATCGTGTGAGTGTGCTTCTGGCTGCTTCACGAACAGAAAATATTGAGTTGCGAGCTGATGCGCTCATCGTAGCCAACATGACAGCTAAAGTTGTTGATGTTGAAGCTTACGCGATGGAAAGAGCGTTTGGTTTGATTGTCGATAGTTTGCCTTGTGGTGTAGATGGGACTGTTGCCGTTATTGATATTGGCGCGACTATGACGACGCTCAATGTCATTAATGACGGTAAGATTATCTATACTCGTGAGCAGCTTTTCGGTGGTCGCCAACTGACTGAAGAGATTCAGCGTCGTTATGGTTTGTCATTCGAAGAAGCAGGTCGACTCAAAAAAGAGGGTGGTCTGCCTGATGATTATGAGCCAGAAGTGCTGCGCCCCTTTAAAGAGGCGGTTGTTCAGCAAGTGACGCGCTCTTTGCAGTTTTTCTTCTCTTCAAGTCAATATAATGATGTTGATCATATATTGCTTGCTGGGGGGACTGCCTCAATTGATGGTTTGGCAGAAGTAGTACAAGAAAAATTAGGGACGGTTGTTAGCATCGCTAACCCCTTTGTTCATATGTCGTTTGCCCCACTCATTAATGCGTCGGCTATTAGTAATGATGCGCCTGCATTGATGATTGCTTGCGGCTTGGCATTAAGGAGTTTTGATTAATGGCGAAGATTAACTTATTGCCATGGCGGCAAGAACTCCGTAAACAACGCCAGCAAGAATTTGTCGCTGTAAGTGCGGCTGTAGGCTTGGCGGCAGCGGCCATTGTTATGTTTTTCCATATTTTGATTAGTGGGCAACTCAGTGATCAAGAAGAAAGAAAAGCATATATTCAGTCAGAAATTGCAACTTTAGATGGCCAAATTAAGCAAATTGATGAACTTCAGGCGCGTAAAGAAGAGCTATTAGCGCGAATGAAAGTTATTCAGGATTTACAAGGTCGTCGTCCAATTATTGTGCGCGTCTTTGATGAAATGGTGCGAGCTGTTCCTGAAAAAGTCTATTTGACCTCACTGGAAAGAGTGGCTGATAAATTTAAAATTGAAGGCTATGCAGAAAGCAATAATCAAGTCTCGACCTTCTTGCGAAATTTGAATGCCTCTGTCTGGTTTAAAAATCCGATGTTGTCGAATGTGACAGCTGCTGCTGATGATAGTAAAAATACTAAAGGTGCAGCTAAATCGGCGACGGGTGATAAGCAAAAAAGTAATCACTTCTTGCTTACAGTTGACTTGGAAGCTCCTGAACCAGCGCCAGAGGATGAAAAGACTGGGGTGAAAAAAACCAATAAGGAGGCCGCCAAGTGAAACTTAAATCAATGAAAGGCGAAGAAGTTAAAGAAGGGAAAAAATTTGACCTTCAGGACTTCATGAGTACATTGAATACCTTGGATCCAGAGAATGTTGGTTCATGGCCTCTCTTAGTCAAGGTTCTAATCTATATTATTATTTTCATTGCTGTGTTGGTGCTAGGTTATACCTTTGATCTGGC
>CANBZV010000031.1 GCA_947373945.1 Moraxellaceae bacterium | reverse complement strand
TAGTTCAGCAAGCCATTAACTATGGCCATTGGTCGGCGTTTGATGAAACACAGATTGAGCATCGAAGCAGTATGTTGGCGATGCGGGCGCTGGTTGATATGAGCCGTCGTAATGGTAAAAATTTTGCTGCTTTGGACGTCAATCAAGATGATTTGCAAACCTTTATTTCTGTTTGCAAAGGAAATTTGCGTTATGCCGATTTGGCACAAGCCCGATTGCCGCAGGAGACCTTACACCACGCTACCCAAGCCGAACACGCCAATAAACACTATCTGCAAGCCTATCAAATCTACGAACAACTCCGTCAACAGCATAATTGGCTGACTTTTGATGACCAATTATTATTAGGCTGGGAAGCATTGGAGCGTTTTCCCGATGTCCGTGATTGGGCAAAAAGGGCGTATGACTATGTGTTGATTGACGAGTTTCAGGACGTCAATAAAGTTCAGGTGCAAATTGCCGATATTTTGACCGAAGATCATCGTAATTACATGGCTATTGGTGATGATGACCAGTGTATTTATGAATGGCGGGGCGCTGACGTGCGCTTTATTCTCGATTTTAAAAAGCGTTATCAAGCCACCGAATTTGTGATTTCCGATAATTTCCGTTGTCCTGCCGAAGCGACGATGCTCGCTAGTCAGGTTATTGCTCGGAACAAGCAACGTCATGCCAAAGGTTTAGTGTCACAAAAAGGCTTTGGTGGCCATGTGGTCTATCAAGGCTTTGATTATGATACTGCTATGGCGGCTTATGTCGCTCAACAATATAAACGCTTAATCGAACAAGGTGTGAGCCCTAAAGAAGTAGTAGTCTTAGTGCGTTCCTATTCACAAACGCCAGTTATTGAAGCCAAGTTAATTCAGGAAGGTCTGCCGTATCAAGTAGTCGGTAGCCAGCGTTTTTACGAACGTCCCGAAGTCAAAACCTTGTTTACGTATTTAAGTTTTGCTCGTCAGGAGCGTGACTACATGGCGCAAGGTGGCACTGGCGAACTCAGCGAACAATATTTGCGTCGTTTTGCTGAAATCCTGCGTAATCCTAATCGTTATTTGTCGGCGGAATGGATTAACCAGTTTGTTCAGCGTGGCCAGCAGCAACAAGGCTCTTTAGTTGGCATTTTAGAGAGTCAGCAAGTTTCGGTGGCTAATGAAGCTTCGCAGAAACGGTTGCAAAAATTAGTGCTGATTATTCGACGCTTACAGCAGCGTTTAGAACATCCGATTGAAGAAACGTTGTCGTGGTTAATTAGTGAATTAGAGTATTTGGAGGCATTAAAAAGTGCGGCCGGTATTCCGGAGTTGGGTGAAGAGCGCTGCAATAATGTCCGAGCCCTAGTCAATTACGCGCAGAAAAAAGGCAATGTCTTGCAGTTTTTGGAGCATCTACGACGTTTACATGTTGAAGAAGCCGCGGCGGACCATAAAACACCGCGCTTGCAGATAATGTCGATTCATCGCTCCAAAGGATTGGAGTGGCAGACGGTATTTGTGCCTTGTTGTGCTGATGAGCAATTACCGTCAGCGAATAATGACAATATTGAAGAAGAGCGGCGTTTGTTATACGTCGCCATTACCCGCACACAGCATAACTTGCAGCTATTGTACGCTCCGAAGAATAAAGCCAGCATTTTTCTGCGCGAAGTGCTCGCGGATAGTGTGTTGCAAAATGCCGAAAAGCTGAAAAATTCTTTGCAACGTGTCGAAAATACCCTACAGCCAGATGATGCGATTAATCTGGTATTAGGGATTAAAATGTACCCCTTGACGCGTTATTTGCAACAATGGTGGCAGCCTACTCAAAGTGTCAAAAACGCATTTAAGCGCCAAGCACAATTGGCATTGCACAAACAAGCGGAAGCACAACAACAATTAGCCGATTTTAAAGCGAAATTAGCTCAATTAGAGCCACAAAAACAACAACAGGATAATCAAGAACAGGCACTAAAAAGCCTTGAGCGCCGGTTAAAGCTCTTTAGAACAAGGCCAGTAACGGTCGTGCTAGATCAGCCTGCACCAGAACACGGATTTGGTCAGTCACTATTCAAGTTTGAAGTTGTCTCTAGCGATAAAATTATAGTACTCAATTGGACGGGCAAAAAAATGGGCCATGTTGACCTACAAGCGTCGAAGTTTCCGATTAGTGAAATTCAGCATTGGCCGTGGGTTGAAGCACTCATTAGTACCGGTTTTCGGTTTTCGTATTTACGACGGACGATGAATTTAACATTGCAATTGGCTAACAATGTTCATGATTTAACGAGTAACAAAGTGGCAGAGCCAGCCAAACCGGCAGCAAGTCTGGTGTATTTAGCGTCGGATGAGTTTAAGCAGGATGTAGAGCGTTTGATAACGATACTATAAAAACAAGGGCGATTAAAAAATCGCCCTTATTATGCATATTAAACCAACCGACTTGGTAATACGGCTTGCAGCTTAACGTGCATTTTCAACACGGCTTCTTCTGTTGTTGCCCAATCAATACAACCATCGGTGACAGATTTGCCATATTCGAGTTGACTTAAATCGGCAGGAATATCTTGGCGACCAAACTTCAAATGACTTTCAATCATCAAGCCAACAATGGATTTGTTGCCTTCCAAAATTTGATTGCTGACATTGTCCATGACTAGTGGTTGCAACGCAGGGTCTTTATTGGAGTTAGCATGACTGCAATCAATCATAATGGTATGCGGGACTTTGGCTTTAGTCAGTTCTTTCTCGGCTAAGGTCACTGATACGGAATCATAGTTTGGTTTGCCATCGCCACCACGTAACACCACGTGGCCATAAGGATTACCATTGGTATTAATAATGGCAACTTGTCCTTGACCGTTGATGCCCAAAAAGCTGTGCGGGTTTTGTACGCTCAACAACGCATTAATGGCCACTTTTAAGCCGCCATCAGTCCCGTTTTTAAAACCAACAGGGGAGGACAGACCACTCGACATTTCACGGTGTGTTTGTGACTCGGTAGTACGAGCACCAATGGCCGACCATGAAATCAAGTCGTGCATATATTGCGGTGAGGTTGGATCAAGTGCTTCAGTCGCGCACGGCAAGCCCATTTCGTTAAGGTCAAGTAGTAACTTACGACCAATATGCAGTCCTTTTTGAATGTCAAAAGAATCATTCATATCAGGATCATTGATCAAGCCTTTCCAGCCAACCGTCGTCCGCGGTTTTTCAAAATAAACGCGCATTACCAAATACAGCGTGTCCTGTACTTGTTCTGCTAATACTTTTAAACGCTGGGCATATTCTTTAGCCGCTTTAAGATCGTGAATGGAGCAAGGGCCAATCACTAAAAATAAGCGATGATCTTTGCCATCGAGAATATTACGAATGGTTTGACGGCCGGTTAATACCGTAGTGCGCGCTGTCTCAGACAGCGGCATTTCTTCTTTTAATGCCGCAGGGGTAATCAATACCTCTGTAGAGCGAACGTTGACATCTTCAATTTGCGTATCTATGGTCATGGTTATTCATCGGTTAGAATTTTGTAAAGTCCCCGATTGTAGCAAAACTCTGGCGGGATTTTCATGAAAATATAAAACAGGACAAAAGCAAATAGCTTTTTACTGTGGTTTATCAGTATCTAAGACGATTTTTATTCTTGGAGTATAGCAATTACCCTAACTTGAAGTGGGTAAGAGCAAGGCATTTAAGATATTCATGAAAGCAGGTAAAAGCATAACTTTGTAACAAAAAATAATTTTTATCTTTGGCTCTATCTGTTACAAAGGCGGCACTAGCAACGTTGCTTACAAGATTTAAGCAAGTGTTTTGTCTATCTACCATAAATTCCGGCCGATTATTAGGCTGCTGAGTTTACTAGTTGAATGGCAAAATAAAATGGTATTTTGCTTAAGTCGTTATTTAATTGGAGAAGTTTTATGCGTTCCATCATTGTTGTTGCCTTGACAGGTAGCATGGTTTTAGCAGGTTGCACAACAAACCCTTACACTGGCGAAAAACAAGCAAGCAAAACAGCTTGGGGTGCTGGTATTGGTGTTTTGGCAGGTGCGGCATTAGGTGCAGCGACTGGCGACAATAAGAAAGATCGTCGTGAGCGTGCATTGCGCGGTGCAGCCATTGGTGGTGTCGTCGGTGGTGGTGTCGGCGCTTATATGGACGTGCAAGAAAAGAAATTGCGCGAAAAACTGCAAGGCAGTGGTGTTGGTGTCAAGCGTAATGCTGACGGTTCTATTGATTTGGTTATGCCAGGTAATATTACTTTCCCAACGGCACAAAGCGCTATCAAACCAGATTTCTTTGATACCTTAAACAGCGTTGCATTAGTGTTGAAAGAGTACAACAAAACGAGCATCACTATTTCAGGCCATACCGATAACGTCGGTAAAGATGACTACAACAACAAGTTATCACAAGATCGTGCTTCCTCTGTTGCCCAATACTTGTCTAGTCAAGGTGTAGTAAGCGGTCGTATAAATGCCGTAGGTATGGGCAAATCTCAGCCGATTGCTGACAACAACAGCGAAGTTGGCCGTGCTCAAAACCGTCGTGTTGAAATCAAAATCAACGCGCCTGAGTCGGTACAATAAGTTAGCGTGTAGATTAAAAAAGGGACGCTTATATGCGTCCCTTTTTTATTTTATGGTCATAATAGGCTTAAATTCCTTCCAGCGTCATCGCTAAAACCCGTATGGCATAATCAATTTCTGCCTCGTTAATAATTAACGGTGGCGCTAGACGAATGACCGTTTCGTGCGTGTCTTTGCTTAATAAACCGTTTTCTAACAGCTTTTCACAAAAGCCGCGCGCCGATACTTTCTCATCCAGTTCTAGGCCCAACAATAAGCCTTGGCCACGTATTTCTTTGATTAAAGGATGTTGTAGCTGTAATAATTGACTATGAAAATACTCGCCAAGCAGTGCTGCACGCTGTGATAATTGATCTTCAACCAAAATATCCAACGCTTCCAAACCTATACGTGCGGCTAACGGATTACCACCGAACGTACTGCCATGATCACCTGGTTCAAAGACGGCCATAACATCATCACGCGCTAAAAATAACGAGACCGGCATTATCCCTCCACCTAATGCTTTCCCTAACATTAAACCATCAGGTTTGACGCCTTCATGCTCACATGCCAAAAATTTACCAGTGCGACCTAATCCGGTTTGAATCTCATCAACGAGCAATAAAATATCATGTTGGTGACATAGCTCAGCAACGGCTTTTAGCCAGCCTTTTGGGGGCACAATAATGCCACCTTCACCTTGTATAGGTTCAACTAGCACTGCTGCAGTGTAGGGCGAAATGGCTTGCTCCAATGCTTTAATGTCACCAAATGGCACTAAGCCAAAACCAGGTGTTGCTGGACCAAAACCATAACGGTATTGCGGTTCACTGGAAAAGCTGACAATCGTGGTGGTCCGACCATGAAAATTGCCAGACATGGCAATGATTTCTGCTTGGCCTTCTGGAATACCTTTTTGGGTATAAGCCCATTTACGCGCTGCTTTTATCGCCGTTTCTACGGCTTCAGCACCCGTATTCATTGGCAAAGCTTTATCCATGCCAGTTAGCTCACAGGCTCTAGCCAAAAATATGCCTAGCCACTCTGAGTAAAATGCCCGAGACGTAATCGCTAATTTGCTGAGTTGCTCTTGAGCAACTTGTACCAAGCGTGGATGGCAATGACCATGACTAACTGCTGAATAAGCACTCATGCAGTCCAAATAGCGTTTACCTTGATTGTCCCATACCCAAACACCTTCACCACGCACAAGGGTGACTGGCAAAGGATGGTAATTGTGTGCGCCATATCTGTCTTCTAATTGTGCCGACGTACGGGAAATAGGAGGATTGGAGGTCATAGCGGATTCTCCTTCACGATTACCGCATTAGCCTTAAGAAGTAAGACTTGAGATAAGTGTAGTCAAGGCACGAAGAGTGCGCTTGTTATGTTCCCTGTAAGGATTAAATTCAACCAGCTCTATGGCTTTTAATCGTTGTTTATTTTGCTTTGCTAAAGCCTTAACAAGTAATGGTAAAAATAAACCATGTTTCTCACTAACACTCACCGCAGGCGCAAACGTTGGATCTAAGGCGTCTAAATCAATGCTGACGCCAAAACCGTGTGGGCAGCTTGCGACAATGCGCCATGCCTCATTTAAGCAAACGGTTAATCCTCGTTGATGGATTTCCGTCATGGTGTAATAACGAACACCATGCCTAGTCAGCAGTTCTGGCTCGCCTGCTTCAAAACTATGGACACCAAAAACAACGGTGTATTGAGGTTTAACAACAGCGCGATTTTGTAGTAACAACAACGCGTCACCTTCACCTAGTAACACTGCTAATGGCATACCGTGTATACGCTGACTCTGGGAGGTCTTGGGTGTGTGACTATCGAAATGGGCATCAATCCATAATAATCCCATTGCTGGTTTATCCTGCGTCATACCATGCCACGTGCCAATAGCACAGCTGTGGTCGCCACCAATAACAATTGGGAAATACCCTAACTGTAATTGATGGACTTTACGTGCCAATAATTGGCATGAGCGTTTAATGGCAAGAGTATTATTGGGGTGAACTCCCAAGGTAGTGGATTCTTGCCAAACAATGCTATGCCAATGCCCCGAAGAGTAAGGATATGGTGCGTGTCGGCGATAAAAACTGGGGCCACGACGACTACCTGTATGCGCTCCTCCAATAGAAAAAGCAGCACCAACAAATGCAATGGGTTTCATAAATTATGCTGTTTGTGGTTTGTCTTACCATTAAAGCAGATAAAAGTGACACATTGGAGATTACCCAAATGTCAGTTGTTTAAAGTGGTCAGGACATCCTTAGGGTTGTACTGCGCATAAAAGAAATTGCGTGTTAACTCACGTTTTGAGCCATTAAATAACAAAATAAAACAGTGTTTTGCGCGAGTTTGCACATTTTTAACGATTCAAACGGTTCTTTGGTATAACATTAGCGGCTAACATTAAGCGTAAATACTGTCATTGATGCAGGTTTTAGAAAAATAACGGGGACTTTCTATGCGCGGTTTTAGATTTGGGCTGACAATACTTGGCCTGTGCACATTTACTGCCTGTAGCACACCACAAAAAATTATTCATCCTGTCAGTAATCCAGAGCTTACTCAGCTTCGTGGCAAGATTGATCATTTGATAGATAACTATCGTCTTCGTGGTTTTAGCATGGGTTCTTATCTGTTTCCAACGGAAGGTAGTCTTTTTCAGCCTGTTCCTGTGACTGATGCCCGTAATGCCATTGTTTACTTATATCGTCCTCACAGTTCGTGGAACGAAGAAGAAGTGATTGCACCCAGCATTTTCCTGAATGGTCGCCGTTTACATGGTATTCGCGATGGTTCTTATTACTGGATGGAGCTTCCTGCGGGCGAATATGATTTTGCGGCTCGTCGTCCAATTGGTCCGGTATATTTGACGTATATTTTCAACATGAAACTGAGAGTTGAAGGTGGACGCGCCTATTATTTCCGTTATGACGAAGAAAATTATCGTCCTCAGCCTGATAAGTCCTTAGGTTTGGTCAAAGAGAAGTATTTAACCGAGTTGCCAGAACAAATGGCCCTCAAAGAAATCCGTGAAATGCGCCTAGATAAGCCAGGTTGGGCGTTTGCTACACCACAACAAGCACGCTGGAAGCCATTTGATTTATATCCTAATGGTGAGCATCCTGTACCACCAGAACGTATTGAGGCAGAAAAAGACTTACAAATCGGCAAACAAGTCTTGATGTGGAAACCGTCAACTTGGTAAATACGCCAACGCCACCGAAAAAGTTCCTCTTCCCATTATCGCTGCTAGTGCTTGATATGATCGGCCTAGCGATTGTGGGATTGGGGGTAGCCGAGCAGTTGGGTCGCATTGAAATTATTCCTCCGTCATGGCGCTTTACCGGTTCAGGCTTAATGCTGATGTTGTTTGGGCTTGTCTGTATGTTGCCTTTGCTTGGTTATGTCTTCAGCATAGTGAAACGAGCCAAGGCTGAAGAAAATGTTTGGATTGATAGTTTGCCTGATTATGTTAAAAAGAAACTAGAGGAGAAAATTAAGCGTGAACCTACAAAATAAAATTGCCGTTATCACGGGCGGAGCTTCTGGTTTAGGCTTGGCGACTGCTCAGGCCTATTTAGCTAAGGGTGCTAAGGTCGCCATTTTCGATTTGAACGCCGAACAAGGGGCGTTGATAGCTGCCGAGTTGGGCGTCAATGCGTTGTTTTGCCGCGTGAATGTTTCTGACGAAGCTTCGGTGCAAACAGCGATTGCCGAAACAATGGCTAAATTCGGCGCTATTCACATTGCGGTGAATTGTGCTGGCATTGGTTCTGCTGTGCGTACGGTTGGCAAAAATGGCCCGATGCCACTAGATATTTTCAGTAAAGTCATTGCCGTGAATCTCATTGGTACATTTAATGTGACTCGTTTGACCGCCGCAGAAATGGCCAAAAATACCCCAGATGATGAAGATGGCGAACGCGGCGTGATTATTAATACTGCTTCAGTGGCAGCGTTTGATGGTCAAATTGGCCAAGTAGCTTATTCGGCATCGAAGGGTGGAATCGTCGGTATGACATTACCGTTGGCGCGTGATTTGGCGACGATAGGTGTACGTGTCAATACTATTGCTCCCGGTATTTTTAATACGCCACTGATGAATTCATCACCAGATAGCGTCAAAATGCCTCTGATTGAAATGACTCAGTTTCCTAAGCGTTTAGGTCACCCCAGCGAATATGCGCAATTAGCGACGCATATGGTCGAAAATAAATTCATGAATGGTGAAACCATCCGCTTAGATGGCGCAATCCGCATGGCTCCTCGTTAATTGCTTCCATAAACCCGTCTCTTCCAAAGGGGGGCGGGTTTAACCTCTAGTTTTTCTCACGTACCATTCTAAGAACTATTGGGCGAGCAAGCCATCATCCGTTTGTCCGTGGCTAGATACACGCCAAATCATTAAATCATCAATGACGGCAATCAGCTCATCAATGTCATTCGCCAACTCGCTTGCCATATCAATGATCGACAGATTGTTCTTGAGTGCATTTTTCAATTGAGTTTCAAGGGTGTTGGCTGCGGCACGTAAGCGTGGTACACCACAATAACGCGTAGCGCCATGCAGATAATGTGTATGCGCTAATAATGCAGGAAAATTATGATCTTGCCGGGAGTTAATGATTTTTTCACGTTGAGCGGCCAGACCATTCAGCAGCATATTTAACATGTCTTCAGCAAGGTCGGTTTTGCCTGCGGCTAAACGTACACACTCCTGTTGGTCAACTAGCGGCAGTTGCGAGGTGCCAATTTCGTTAGTCACCATAATTTGCTCTGGATGATCGTGTTGTCCCGATAACATCATGCTCGTCCAATGCTCAATCATATATATCAATTGAGTTTCCTGTAGGGGTTTGGTCAGATAGTCGTTCATACCTTGTTGCAGCATCAATTCTTTTTCATCAGATAAAGCATGGGCGGTGAGAGCAATAATAGGGACACATTGTCCGTCTTTTTCATGTTGGCGAATCAGTTTAGTGGCTTCTAAGCCGGACATTTCAGGCATTTGAATATCCATGAATATCAAATCAAAATGCTGCTGTTGTGCCAACTCTACCGCTTCTCTACCGTTAGTTGCTTGGCTAACTTGAATACCTAAGTCTTCAAGTAAAGTACACACAAGCTTGAGATTCAACGGATGATCATCGACGGCCAGAATATGCAAATTAATCGGAGGGGGAGTCGTTTGCCCTGTGGTGATGGTATGGGGCGTAGTCGCAAGCTTGGCGGTTAAAAATCCTTGTGCTAGCAGTCTTAATAAAGTTCGGGGCCGTATCGGTTTGGTCAGCGAGTATAGTTGTAAATTGACTATATCGGCTTCGTCGAGATGCTGGTCACTTAAGCTACTATAAAGAACAATCATGCCTTTAAACCGTTTACGCAATTGCTCAAGCTGCTCTTTCATCTCCGCTAAGGCGCGGTTATTCAGAATCACGACTTGAGAGTCTGTGGTCAGGCTTCGTAGTAGCGAGTCCCAATCTTTGACAATATTGATGTCGGCTTGAGCGCGAAACAAGGTTGCTTTCAACAGTTGAGCGCTTTTTTCATGCGGCTCTAAGGCAATGATTTGCTTCTGCGCCAAGCTAATCTCGCTATCGGTGTCATCGGCACAAATACCTGCTTTAAAGGTAAACCAGAAGGTTGATCCTTTTTCTTGTTGGGTATCAAAACTGATTTCACCTTCCATTAACTTGACGATATTTTTAGAAATTACTAAGCCTAAGCCCGTACCACCAAATTGTCGGCTCACCGACGGATTGCCTTGTTGAAAGGCAGTAAATAAATCATTTTTGGCCGCTACCGATAAACCGATGCCGGTGTCGGTAATACTGACACGAATTAAATGATGTTTGGGGCGACTATCTTCCAGCATGACCCGAACGACCACTTCGCCTTGATGAGTAAATTTAATGGCATTACTGACAAGATTGGTTAATACCTGTTTCAGTCGTAATGAGTCGCCGATTATTTTTTTCGGCACATCATCATAAATAAATGCAATTTGTTCTAGATTCTTTTGTTCTGCTTGCGGCGAGAGGCTTTCCAGTACATCAAAGACCACATCTTCAATTAACAGCGGCTGTTTTTCTAATGAGAATTTGCCCGCTTCAATTTTAGAGAAATCCAGCACATCGTTAATAATTGCCAGCAAGTTGTTGGATGATTTTTGAATAGTCTCGACACAGTCACGCTGTTTATTAGGCAATGACATTTTTAACAGCAATTGGGTAAAACCATTGATACTGTTGAGGGGTGTGCGTAATTCATGACTTATATTGGCTAAAAAAGCAGATTTAATTCGATTGCCTTCAATGGCTTCATTTCGAGCCATGCGCAGTTCGATGTTCTGCACTTCCATAGTTTCCAGGTTTTCATTGAGGTCGGAATTGGCTTGTTCAATAGATTGTTGCAGCTCTTCGTGTTCTTTTTCGATTTGGGTCAATAAGTCGTTAACAACACCTTCCAGTAACGCTAAATCACCGACGGCTTTACTGTTGATACGTTTGTTGAGGTGATGGCTATCAATACTTTGTAGCTGCAGCATCATTCGATGAATGGGTTCTAGCCAGCGTCGAATGCCGCCACTAATCAAAAGCATCAATATCGTAATTAAACCAAAGGCGGTGATACTGACACCAATAATGGCTTCATAGCGGGCAATGGTAAATGCCGATGGCTGTAGTTCTATGGCTAACCAGTGCCGGGATAAAGAGTTATTTGGCGAAATGATCGGCTGAACGAATAATTCACCATTGTTGTTACTGAAATGTATAACGCTGTTGGCTGGGTTAGGAACGGTTAACTGCTGTGGCGACAATTGGTAATGGAACTTTGGCCCAGCGTGCGCAAGAGAATGACCTTGGCCGTCAAAAATTTCAATCGCACTGATATATTTCTCTTCTAATGCCGTTTGGGTAATGGCTGACCATGCACTGGTTTCGGGTTTGCTGGCAATGGCCAAGGCATATTTACCTAACAGAATTTCAGCGCTTTCACTTTTTAGAGAGTCAATATCCTGGAAACGAAATAAAATCAGAATGATACTGAAAATAGTCATAAATAGCGTCGTAGGTACAATAGACGCTAGTAACAAGCGTGAGTGCAGGCTGACAGTTTTCATAATAATAAAATAGTTAAACTAACTACGTTGATGGCTGAGATGATCGCAAAATACCAGCCTCAGTCCGAAGATGATAGTGGCGAAACTGTGTTTGTCATGAGCTTATATCTGCTTAAATGCCTGCAAATGTGCGATTAATGTCTAAGTCCTGTACAACTCAACAACTAAAGGGCGACATGCCGTACGTCCTGATTTACAATCGCGCCCAAAATTCTCGGAGTGATGTCATGGCGATAATGACACTCGAACAGTGTGTGGGTAATACGCCTTTAGTGCGCTTGCAGCGTTTGGGCGCACACACGGGCAATACGTTATTGGTGAAGCTGGAAGGTAATAATCCGGCAGGCTCGGTGAAAGACCGCCCAGCGTTAAGTATGATTGTACATGCTGAAGCACGTGGCCACATTAAAGCAGGCGATACGCTGATAGAAGCAACCAGTGGCAATACTGGAATAGCGCTGGCGATGGCGGCGGCCATGAAAGGCTACAAGATGATTTTGATCATGCCTGATCACATGAGCCAAGAACGCAAAGATGCCATGAGTGCGTATGGCGCTACGCTGATAGAAGTGTCTCAACAAGCCAGTATGGAAGGGGCGCGCGACCTAGCGTTGCAAATGCAGGCAGAAGGCAAAGGCATAGTCTTGAATCAATTCGGCAATCCTGATAACCCGCTTGCCCACTATGAAGGCACAGGGCCAGAAATCTGGCGTGATACTGAAGGTACCGTGACTCATTTTATTAGTTCGATGGGGACGACAGGTACGATAATGGGTGTGTCTCGTTATCTGAAAGAACAAAACACCGCCATTGAGATTGTCGGTTTACAGCCAGAGGCGGGCGCGCAAATTGCGGGTATTCGTCGTTGGACACCCGAATATTTACCGACTATTTATGATGCCAGTCGTGTTGATCGCGTCATGGATATTCCCCAGCAAGCTGCCGAAGCAACAATGCGCGATTTAGCCCGTTTAGAGGGTATTTGTGCAGGTGTATCGTCAGGCGGAGCGGTCTGGGCAATGCTACAATTGGCCGAGAAAGTACAAAATGCCGTGATGGTGGCCATTATTTGCGATCGAGGCGATAGATACCTATCAACAGGGCTGTTTTCGCAATAGGGTAGCAACAGGCGACAGGGTTTATTACGCAGTAGGGAGAGCGGGTCATGTACAAAGAGAAGGCAACGTTAGTCTTTGATATCGAAACTATTCCAGATATTAGCAAAGCGAAGCAACTTTATAAGCTCGACAATCTTACCGATGCCGAAGCCTTTGAAGCGTTAAAAAATATGCGTCGCCAAGAAACGGGTGGCTCGGATTTCTTTCGTCATCATTTGCATAAAATTGTCTGTATTTCCGTCGTTTTACGTATGGGTGATAGCCTGCGTGTGTGGTCGCTAGGTGAAGAAGATGCCGGTGAGGCCGAGATCATTAAGCGCTTTTTTACCGCCATTGATAAATACGATGTCACGCTGGTGTCGTGGAACGGCAGTGGTTTTGACCTGCCGGTGCTCCATTATCGTGCCATGCTCCATGAAATTACTGCCCCGATGTACTGGGAGTTGGGCGATCACTATAAAGAGTATCGTTATAACAACTACATCAACCGTTTTCACATGCGCCATGTGGATTTGATGGATGTTTTGTCCTTGTATCAAGCGCGTGCCGCACAACCCTTAGACCAAATTGCCAGCTTCTTGGGTTTTCCGGGCAAGTTAGGGATGGATGGTAGCCAAGTCTATGACCAGTATTTATCGGGAAATTTAGCTGATATTCGTCATTATTGCGAAACAGATGTTTTAAATACGTGGTTGATTCACCTGCGCTTTCAATTAATGCGGGGCGAATTGATGAAACCTGAATACCTCAATGAGTTGGCATTGGTGAAAAATTCCTTAGCCATTAGTCAAAAACCACATTTGCAGGATTTTCTTGCGGCGTGGCAAGCACAAGAAGCCCTCAAGCCTTAATTTAATTTTAGTAGTTCAAGTGTACGCCTTATGAATAGAAAACAACGTGACCGCCTGAAGCAGCAACCGCCGATTAGTCTAGACATTACCGGTTTAACCCATGATGGTCGGGGTGTAGGTCATTATGACGGTAAAACGGTTTTTGTTTCAGGCGCATTAGAAGGCGAAACTGTCGAAGCAAAAGTGACGTTGACGCGGAGTAAATATGATGAAGCCGATACTGTAACAGTGCTGAAGGCTTCACCCATACGTGCTATACCCCCATGTGAGCATTATGGCGTTTGTGGCGGCTGTTCTTTGCAGCATATTGCGCCTGAAGCGCAAATTGAAATGAAGCAAAAAGTCTTGGCAGACCAGTTCAAACAGGGCCACCTAGAGCCACAAACATGGTTGTCTCCGTTAACTTTTGGTCAAGGTGGTTATCGGCGTAAAGCGCGTATGGGTGTACGTTTTGTTATTAAAAAAGACAGTTTACTCGTTGGCTTTCGAGAAAAAGGCTCCAACTTTTTAGCGGACTTGAACCGTTGCATCGTTATGGATCCTCGTTTGGGTGAATCGATTTTGCCGTTGCGCGAGCTAATCAATGGTTTGGCGGGTAAAGACGACATACCGCAAATCGAAGTTGCTGCTGGTGATCACAGTGTTGCCTTGATTTTTCGACACATGCAGCCATTAAGTGATAGTGATGCGCAGGCGTTGATAGCATTTTGCCAACAGCGTGATTGGCTGTGTTATTTGCAGCCTAAAGGCTATGACACCGTACACCGCATTTATCCAGAACAGGGCAATGACCGTTTAAGTTATGCCTTGCCGGACTTTAATCTGGAGATGCTGTTTTATCCTTTGGACTTCACGCAAGTCAATGCTGACGTTAACCAGCGCATGATCAAACTAGCTTTAGACTTACTCAATCCACAACCGCATGAGCGGGTATTGGATTTGTTTTGCGGTTTAGGCAACTTCACTTTGCCTTTGGCAACTCGCGCCCAAAGCGTTATTGGTGTTGAAGGTGATGAGGCGATGGTGCAGCGTGGTTATGAAAATGCCCGCCATAATAATTTGAGCAATGTTGATTTTTATGCTCAGGATTTAACAGCAGATTTTTCGCAACAGCCGTGGGCAAAAGAAGGCTTCGATGCCTTGTTAATTGACCCGCCACGTTCTGGTGCGTTGGAAGTGGTACGGTATTTGCCTAACTTTGGCGCAAAACGCATTGTTTATGTGTCGTGTAATCCCGCAACTTTAGCGCGTGATGCTGGCGAATTAGTCAAAGCGGGCTATAAATTGATTACAGCAGGTGTGATGGACATGTTCACGCATACTGCGCATGTTGAGTCTATTGCCTTATTTGTTAAAGACTAGCGCTTTACTCGTACCGTAATGCGCTAAGGAGTAGCCTCATGGTGAAGGTCCGCGAAGATTATCCTGTACAAGCCGATGGTCAGGTAGACTTGGATGTTTGGCTAGAGCGAATTGCCACGCGTGTCGATTTGCATCATCCCGAGGTGTTGCGCACCGCGTGTTTGTTTGCCAAAGAAGCCGATGATAGCTACGACCAAGATCATTCGTGGAGCACACGAACCAGTAGTTTTGTTACGGGTCTGGCGATGGCAGATATTCTGGCGGATTTGAAGCTCGATCAGGAGTCGTTAGTCGCAGCGGTCTTATATCGGTCGGTACGGGAAAAAAAGACGACACTTGACGTCATCGCCAAAACATTTAGTCAGGATATTGCCCATTTGATTGATGGCGTCTTACGCATGGCGACGATAAGCCAAATCATCAATCCTAATCACCACAATAAACGTTTTAGTCAATCACAAAGCCAACTCGACAATATTCGTAAAATGTTGGTGGCGATGATTGATGATGTGCGTATTGCGTTGATTAAATTGGCCGAACGGACGTTTGCTATACGGGAACTAAAAGATGCCAACGATGAGCGCCAACAACGGGTTGCTCGGGAAATATTTGATGTCTACGCGCCCTTAGCGCATCGTTTGGGAATTGGTCATATCAAGTGGGAATTGGAAGATCTGTCTTTTCGCTATTTGGAACCTGAAGCCTACAAACATATTGCCCGTTTGCTGGATGAAAAACGTCTGCAACGTGATGTTTATATTAATAATGTCACGAAAGCTTTGCGCGAAGCGTTAGCGCAGGCTGATATTCAGGCTGAAGTTAAAGGCCGCGCCAAACATATTTATTCAATCTGGCGCAAGATGCAGCGCAAAAAGCTCAGTTTTCATGAGTTGTATGATATCCGCGCTGTGCGGGTATTGGTTCCTGAAGTCAAAGATTGTTATGCCGCGTTGGGTATTGTCCATTCGATCTGGAAGCATATTCCTAAAGAGTTTGATGATTACGTGGCGACGCCCAAAGAAAATGGCTATCGTTCTTTGCATACGGCTGTTATTGGTCCCGAAGGCAAGGCGTTAGAAGTGCAAATCCGTACTTCATCCATGCACGAAGAGGCCGAGTTGGGTGTCTGTGCGCATTGGGTTTATAAAGAAGGCACCAAAGGCACCAATAAAGATGCTGGCTACGAAAGCAAGATCGCGTGGTTGCGACAAGTACTGGAATGGCAAGAGGACATGGGCGAAACGCAAATGGATGAACTGGCTGACCAATTGAGTCAGGCCATTCGTCATGAGCGTGTTTATGTCTTTACCCGTGATGGTCATGTCATTGACTTGGAAGCTGGGGCAACACCACTCGATTTTGCCTATAACATTCATACCCAAATTGGTCATTCCTGTCGCGGTGCCAAGGTCAATGGCCGTATCGTGCCGCTCAGCTACAAGCTGCAAACCAGTGATCAGGTCGAAATTCTGACGCAAAAAGGGGCTACGCCCAGCCGTGATTGGTTGCTGCCGAGCTTAGGCTATATTGGCACCACACGTTCACAAGCCAAAATCAAACAATGGTTCAAATTACAGGATCGTGAAAACAATATCACCGCCGGTCGTGAGATTTTAGAGAAAGAGTTGGCGCGTTTGGCCGTCACCTTAAAATCAGTCAATCTCAACGAATTGGCACCACGGCTAAATGTCAAAACTGCTGAAGATGTCTTGGCGGGTATTGGTGCGGGTGATATTCGCCCAGCGCAAGTGATTAATATTGTTGCCGAAACTATTCCAACTATTGATGTAGAGCCATCACCAGCTGATTTAATTACCCGTGGCCGAAAAGGGCAGGCAAGTGGCGTAATTATTGAGGGCTTGGATAACATCATGACCCATATTGCCGGTTGTTGCCGTCCGATTCCGGGTGAGCCGATTATTGGTTATATCACTCATAATCG
>CANBZV010000030.1 GCA_947373945.1 Moraxellaceae bacterium | reverse complement strand
GAGAAACAACTGTAATACAATTAATCGTAGTTAAAGCCAATCTGTTTTTATCTAATGCTACCAATTGCGTTTCTAATAAGCTTTGAACAAAGCCATCTACAGTACTTTGATCATCCGAAATTAAACTCACAAAATCAGAATGATCAATCTTCCGGCAAAGTTCGCGCAAGCAACTCTTTAGTCAAGCCCTCATACATCTCCCCAATAGTTGGAGGATGCGTTATATTTTGCGCATCCAACTTTTTGCGCTCTTCATCCCAAAAAGCTTGAAGCATGTCCGCAACATTTTTTATCATTTCACATTCAACTATATGTAAATTAATTGCTTTGTTAAACAATTCGCCCTTACCCCGCAATCCACCTTGCAATCGTTTCATACAGCAACACAGGCTTCACTGGCTTACTAACAAAGTCATTCATACCCACCGCAAAACATTGCACTCTAACATCCGCCCAGGCATTAGCAGTCAATGCAATCACAGGAATATGCCGCGTCTGCGAGTTAGCACGGATATGCCGCGTCGCCTCTTGCCCGTCCATGACTGGCATCTGTAAATCCATCAACACCACATCAACTTGCTGTTGCTCTAACATTGCCAGACACTCACTACCATTAGCAGCAACTAATACTTCCATGTCAACACGCTTCAGTAATGCTTTAACCAATTGCTGGTTAGTTAGATTATCTTCTACTAACAATACTCGCACGCCTTTAAGTGCACTATAGTCACCTACTGACGCAGATAAATAGGGTGCAGCATGATGCAGCGACGTACTACTCAGCGTTGGTTTATCAAATCGGGCAGAGAACCAAAAGGTGCTACCTACACCCAATTCACTATTTACGCCGACATCACCGCCCATCATCTGCGCTAACTTTTTGCTAATCGTTAGGCCAAGCCCTGTGCCGCCGTACTTACGTGTTGTTGACGTGTCTGCTTGCTGAAATGGTTGAAAAATATTGCCTTGCTGCTCTGGCGTCATACCAATACCATGGTCTTGCACCTCAAAACGCAGCACACAACCCTCAATATCTTCGGCCACTATAGACACTCTGAGGATAATCACCGAATCGTGGGAAAACTTGATGGCATTATTGACAAAATTGAGCAGGATTTGGCTCAGTCGTAGTGGATCACCACGTAATTGATGTACAACATCCTCAGCGATCTCTATTTGTAAGCGTAAGCCGTGTTCCGAGGCATTATCTGCTGACAGCGTCGTCAGCGTATCTATCACCGTATCAAGTGAAAAGTTGACACACTCCAGTTCTAACTTGCCCGATTCGATTTTTGAAAAGTCGAGAATATTTTCGATCAATGCCAATAAATACTGGCCAGATAAATGAATTTTTTCGACATAATCGCGCTGCTGCTGGTCGAGTGTGGTACCAAGCACTAGATACGCCATACCGATAACGCTATTCATGGGTGTGCGAATTTCATGGCTCATATTCGCCAAAAAATCACTCTTAGCGATGGTAGCTGCTTCGGCAATTTGGGCATGCTGCTTCGCTTGTGTCAGCAATTTATTGATGATTTCAAGATCGGCGGTACGTTCAACAATACGTTGCTCGAGGATAGCATTCAAATTCTTGATTTCGCGCTCAGTCTGCTTTTGCTCGGTAACGTCTTTAAAGAGGATACCCACTGTCTTACTGCCGTTGCCACCAATGCGAAAAGCAAAGACATCAAAGTGTCGTTGCAACGCCGCAACTTGGTTTTCGAAACGTATCGCCTTTCCTGTGCGTGCTACTTGGTCATAGGTTTCGAACCAATAGCTTTCAATATCCGGTACTAGCTGACGAATCGTTTTACCCAAGGCCGCCCGAATACTGGTTTGCTTTTCGAATGCCTGATTGATGGTAACAAAACGATAGTCCACCGGCATATCCTGTGCATCGCGGATCATTTCGACAGCACAAAAGCCTTCATCCATATTTTCAAACAGCGCGCGGTAACGCTGCTCACTATCATGAAGTTTCTGCTGCGCATGTTTTTGATCGGTGATGTCCTGCACAGTGCCCTGAAGGCCAATTATCTCCTGGTTGTCATTGCGCAGCGCTTCACCTCTAGCCATTACCCATCGTCTTGGGATGGTATCTTTACTCAACTCCAATTCAATTTCATAGGGTAAGCCTGTTTGCAAACTGCTTTGCACGACCGCTGTTAGCCTTGCGCCACTTTCGGGGGTATAGTTTTTCTGATCTTGTTCGTAGGTAGGAGGCTTGGCACTCGGTAGACGGTCATAAATACGATACAGTTCGTCCGACCACCAAATAGCGTCGGTGATGGCATTCCAATGCCAATTTCCTATTCGAGCCACACGCTGTGCCGACCTTAACCATGCCTCGCGCTCCTGAAGATCGTTGGTGCGCTCCTGTACACGCTGTTCAAGACAGGCGTTGAGGTTGATGATTTCAAGCTCGGCCTGCTTGCGTTCGGTAATATCCTTGACTGTCGTTACATAACCCGTGATGTTGCCTGCATCGTCTTTGACTTCGGATGGCGCAATCAACGCCGGAAAACGTTCGCCGTTTTTGCGCATAAACACCAAATCAAAAGTGGCACTCTTTCCATCCAGCATCATTTGAAATGCAGCATTGATATTGGCAATTTCTTCGGGAGGCCAAAAGGAGAACGGCACTGTTTGGCCAATTAACTCGGCTTCCGTTAAATCTACCATGTGGCAAAAAGCGGGATTGGTTTTGGCAAAACGGCCATGCTCATCGAGCAGCACAAAACCATCCTGCATTGAATTGAGCAAGTTTTTGATAAATTCATTAGCGGCTTTAAGTTCTAGCGCCAGCTCTTTATTATTGTGAGCAGAATCATTCACAAACTCACTCCTTATTATTGCTATAGAGATGAAAATTATACTTGCCCGTCACATTCAAAACGTCAATGCTATTTTCAAGCAGCCATCTGTATTGGCACGCTATCAGTCTAACTTGGTAGTAGTCAACCAGACAGCTATTAAATTGCATTACGTCTACAACTCCCCTAAAAAGCCACCACTTTGCCTAGCCCACAACCGTGCATACAATCCTTGTTGTGCTAGCAATTCAGCATGAGTACCTTGCTCAATAATTCGCCCTTCATCGACAACTATCAAGCGATCCATAGCGGCAATAGTTGATAAACGATGAGCAATGGCAATTACCGTTTTCCCTTCCATCAATTGATAAAGGCTAGTTTGAATCGCTGCTTCTACTTCCGAATCCAACGCGCTAGTCGCTTCATCGAGCAACAAAATCGGTGCATCCTTCAACATCACCCGCGCAATAGCAATACGCTGACGTTGCCCACCCGATAGCTTGACACCACGCTCACCGACATGGGCATCAAAGCCACTACGCCCTTGAGCATCTTTCAAACTTTGAATAAAGTCTAATGCTTGCGCTTTACTTGTCGCTTGGATCATCTCGGCATCACTAGCAGTTGGCCGTCCGTACAATAAATTGTCACGCACCGAACGATGCAGCAGCGAGGTATCTTGCGTCACCATGCCAATGTTAGCGCGCAGGGAATCTTGAGTAATGGCGGCAATATTCTGACCATCAATGGTGATTTGGCCTTGATTTAACTCATAAAAGCGCAACAGTAAATTCACCAAGGTGCTTTTACCCGCCCCTGAGCGACCGACAACACCCATTTTTTCGCCCGCTTGAATATGCAAATTAAAGTCTTTTAATACCGGCTTGTTCGACGTATAAGCAAAATTTATATGCTCGAAATTAATTTCACCCCGCTTAATAACCAGTGGGGCTGCATCGGGCGCATCAATAATCTTATGCGGCAACGACAATGTGCCCATACCATCGCGGACAGTGCCTATATGCTCAAATAACTGCGCTAGCTCCCACATGACCCAATGTGAGATGCCATTTAAGCGTAACGCCATTGCTGTTGATGCCGCCACCGCCCCCACTGACGCATGGCCATTTGACCATAGCCATAATGCTAATACTGCCGTAGATGCGACCAAGGCCATATTGACCGCTTGATTAACCGTTTCAAACTGCGATACCAAGCGCATTTGTTGATGCACAGTAACCATAAATTCCTGCATGGCACTTTTGGCATACGCTGACTCGCGCTGGCTATAAGAAAACAATTTAACGGTACTGATATTAGAATAGGCATCGGTGATGCGTCCGGTCATTAACGAACGGGCATCCGCTTGATTTTCGGCAGTTTTACCAAGGCGAGGAATAAAATAGTAGAGCGCGATGCCAAACAGCACAATCCAACCAGCAAAGGGCACTAATAACCACGCATCAAAATTCTGTAACACCACACCGCAGGTAATGAAATAAATGAGAATAAACATTACCATATTGGTCATGGTCATAATGGCATCACGCACCGCCAACGCCGTCTGCATCACTTTTGCCGACACCCGCCCAGCAAATTCATCCTGATAAAAACCTAAACTATGATCGAGCATTAAGCGATGAAAGTTCCAGCGCAAACGCATCGGGAAATTGCCTTGTAAGGTTTGAAATTTAATGAGTGCTTGCAAAAAAACCATCAACGGGCTTAGAGCAATTAACCCTAACATCCAAGTGATGTGTGTATGCTTTTGCTGCCAGAGCTCATTAGGTTTATAGGAATTGAGCCAATCAACAACCGTGCCCATCATACTAAATAAATAAGCTTCAAAAGCCCCCGTAAAAGCAGTGACCAGCATTAAACCTATAATCCATCCACGCAAACCTGTTGTGCAGGAATACATGAAGGGCAATAAGCCCATTTTCGGTTGGGTTGCTTGAGTTTGAGGGTAAGGGTCTAGTCTCTTTTCGAACCACGAGAACATAATTTATCCAAATGAAGTTTTATGTTTGTTGATATATTGCATTGGTGAAGATGATAGCGTCTATAAAGACACATTAAGGCCCAACGTTTTACTGAGGTGAAGAAGCAACTGTACGTAGTATCTATGATTACAATGATCAAAAGCCTCTGATAAAGAGACTTCTGATTTTAAAAAGGCTAAACCCAACTTTCTACAACACGCACCAAACTCGCCATCCGCTGTGTGGGTATTGGCAATACGCCGTAGTAAGCCTCTGGAATATGCACCATTGTCTTGGTAAAACCCAATTGCTGAAAGCCTTCAACAATCGCTTGCTGACTTTTAAAATGTAGTGTGACCCTACTTTGGGTCGCCAAGGCCAAACCGTGAATAAAAGTGCTGATCAAACGGTTCATCGGATGCCACGCAAAATTAGGGTATAAATCGGTGACATAGGCTCCAGCAGGAAATTGCTTGAGTTCCTGCGCCAAGTTACGCCAAAAGACACTAATGGTTTGATAATCAAAGTAATTTATTAAGCCTTCAGTAATCACCAAGGTTTTGCGAGTAGGATCTAGTTCGCGTTTAAAAACAACAGCCAAAGCATCTGGAGTATGTTCTTCAAGGATATTAATGCCCGCCACTCGATGCTTATCTGTTAATAAACCATGCGCCGCTAGCAGTTTTTCTTTATGAGCTAACATCCCGGGCAAATCGGCCTCGACATAGTGTAAATCGGGGAACTCTTGGCAAAAACGTACTCCACGCGGCGAAAGACCACAGGCGATTTCAACAATTTGAGTGACACCCTGCTCAGTAATCGCTTTTCTGACCACTTCATCAATCATGTGGTGACGTTGCAGTAATGTCGTTTGCGTCGAAAACCCAGCTACTGCACGAGCTACTTTTTCAAAAGGCTGGCCTAAATAATATAAGGTTTTGCCCTGAGTGGTATTAAACACCTCCGAAGATAGGCCATGCTGCCGCCATACTTCACCGGTATAGTAGGCGGTAAAGCTAATTCCTGAACTATCGGTACTGGCCATAAACATTCTCTTTTTTGGGGGGGGCTTGTCGGTTGAGTCTAAGCCCGACCATATGCAGCAACATAACATTATGGTATGCCAGACTAAAGTCCGATCTACTTCATTACGTATTAATACCAATCAGCAGTTCTAAGCGCCCTGGCAATACGCGCATTGAGCGAATTTCAAACTGATTCACCAGTTTGAATAACATTTCTTCGCTGTCGATTAACAAAGATAAACCTGGAATCACACTCAGATCGGTCAAAGTCAGCAGTTTATCGACGATCCATGAACGATTATGCAGCAGCTCTAACATGAGGTTTTTATGCAAAGCTACTCGCCAAAGGTTTGGCCCTTCTTCAGTTACCCCAGGAATCTGCTGTAGCAACAAATTGGCTGGCGTAATATAAGACGGCATTCGTTTGGCAACAAAGGCCACACCATGAGCGGCGCGTCGTAAGGCAAAATTAGATAATGTTCGTGCTTGGCGTAATTGCAGGTCTAGGCCGGTATCAACTTGGCGCAGAATTAAAAACTGCTCGTCATGCGAGACTTTGCATTCCAGTACATCAAAATCCAGACTCAAGGTATAAACAAGGCGTTTGTGGTGGCCATCAAGCGCCACCGTTAGCCGATCATCACCGCATGAAACGGTAATATAATCCAAATAGGGTTTACCCTCGGACATTTGCCGCAGTTGTTTATTGATTTGGCTTTCTGACAAAGCAATTGTCAATGTCGACTTGCTAAAATAGGTCTGCGCCATTTGCAGCGCGGCTTCTTGCGCCAACAGTGTTGCCGCCTTTGCTGTTTCCGTGGCAATATGAACCGTCATTTTAGCGCCGCCACCCGCGAATTGAGCAACAGCCTGAGCACTATCCGCAGTAAACTGCAAGGTATTACGCGCGGTATCACTAGCGACTTCAACCGCCGTTTCAACCACTGACTTTGCTGTTTCTTGCGCCATATCGACAATATCTTTAGCAACCTCTGATGCTTTATTAGCAGCATTTAGCGTACGATTGAGCAGATTTTTTTTACGCGCTTTAGGTTTATCTGACACGCTAGCTCTCCAATGCCTATTATTGTGCCCAACTCTAACGGTTTTATATTCAACAAAACACGTTTATTACGCTGCCATACCTTAATCCTGCGGCATTAAATCATCAAATTGACCAAATTGAGTCGTTTGTCGTCTTTGACTGCACTACGCTCTTCCGCAGGGGTCGTTTTTAAACTGGCAAAATTAAATAACTCGCGATCAGCCAGTTGTGATGGTGCGACATTTTGTATCGCGGTAAAAATGCTGTCCAACCGACCGTTATATTTTTTGCCCCATTCACGCAACATTTCGTTAATCATCGCGCGTTGCAAATTTTCTTGCGAGCCGCACAAATTACAGGGAATGATAGGAAATGCTTTCAAACGGGCATACTCGATGATGTCTTTTTCTTCGCAATACGCCAATGGACGAATCACGATATTTTTGCCGTCATCGGATAATAACTTTGGCGGCATCGCTTTTAGCTTGCCACCATGAAACATATTCAAAAACAAAGTTGCCATAATGTCATCACGATGATGACCTAAGGCGATTTTAGTCGCACCAATTTCCTGAGCAAACCCATACAAACTGCCTCGACGTAAGCGCGAACAAACAGCACAAAACGTCTTACCTTCAGGCGTAAGTTCTTTAACAATACTATAGGTATCTTTTTCGAGGATATAAAACGGAATATTATTTTCAGTCAAATACTTAGGCAAGATATCTTCAGGAAAATCTGGCTGCTTCTGATCCATATTGACGGCAACAATATCGAACTTGATCGGTGCGCTCATTTGCAGATTTAGCAAAATGTCCAGCATGGTATAGCTGTCTTTGCCACCTGACACGCAAACCATGATTTTGTCGCCCTCTTCAATCATGTTGTAATCGGCTATTGCCTGACCCACACCGCGACGCAGACGTTTTTGCAGCTTATTAAATTCGGTACGCGATTTAGGATCAGCCACCAATGACGCATCTAGCGGTGCAGGCTTGGCTTGAGGGAAAGATTCGGGAGTAAAAATTTCTAGCGTCATGATGGTGTAACTGTAGCAACAAAAAAAGTGCGCTATTTTAACCGATATCACGGCAAAACAAAAAACAGGATGGGGTTAGCATCCTGTTTCATGTTGGCGATTGGATGTAGTCCATGTTTGCCAATGACTAGTCCATATTACAAGGCATTTAGGCCTGCGGTAATAGAGTATGGCGTAGCCGCGTTTGGAGTTGCGTTGATTTGAGTCATGGTGATGTTAGTCAATACATTATCGAGACCAAATGTCAGCTGTACATTGCAATTTGCATCCAGCCCAAACGGAGTTTGATAACTCACCGCCACACCGTTTGTCGAGTTACCATAGACCGCGAACGGCTTATTGGCATCAAAACTACAACGATAGCCGCCGATATTAATCTGTAACTCTTGGCCAACGACATCAACAGAATAGCCATTAATGACATACTGAGTCGCACTAAGGGCATCTTGATCCGCCTTAGTAGCAAAGCCTACTACAGTCGTCGATTTAACATTACTGCTATGAGTGCCACTAAAAGCAATTTTGCTGGCATGGCCATAGGGTGGGATGCCATCTGTCAAAATAACCAGTTTGAAGTTATTCGCTCCCGTTGTTGGCACAACAGCACTACCACCGAATGATGTCCCTTGCGTAAATGAAGGGCTACCACCTATCGTCGTTCCACCTGTCACTGGCGTCTGATGGATCAAGGAACCATTTTGAACCGTAATCGCCTGGCCAGTACCTGACAATGGCGCTAAGGTCGTATTGCTAAAGACAAACTCTTTATAGCTTGCAGTGTTATGGAAAGTTATCCCCGAACACGCGGGATTAGTGCCACCCGCACCGCACGCAAATGCATAGGTGTTATTTTCCGCTAATACGTTACTGACAATGCCATTTTCGACCGTGACTTTGACATTTGCAGTGCCATTCACAAAGGTATAAATATCCGGTGCGCTAATAGCAGTTGAAGATATTTTGCTAAAGCTACAGAAATCGGTAGGCGCATTTGTAAAGCCCAGCTTGTCATCTGCCCCTTGTGAGCTACACGTATTACTATTATCAACAGGTGGATTATTGGCATCTGGTGACTCCAACAACACACCATTTAAGATTTGCGTCGAAGCCCCTGTGACAGTGACGTTGTTTAATACCAATGATGGGACCTTGTTTACGCCACTAAAACCTGCACCCGCACAGCTATTACCTGAGCAGTCAAATGTTTTAGCACTGCCCACGGTACGTTTGACGGAAATATTAGAAATCGCTTTACTGTTCAGACCATAGGTCACACTAATTTCACCATAGGCTGGATCAGTCCACGTTTGCACACGTGAATTAGTCTGCGCTTTAGCGATCACAGTAGCCGCTTTAAATGAGCCATCCGAACCGATTTCAGCAGCACCCGCTACACCATCCCCTAAGGATGCCGCGCCACCCGTAGTGGAATAGGTATCACAAACGATTTGCGGTGTTGTACCGTAACTACCATTTGCATACGGCAGTGTATCTACAGAAATCGGGCCATCGGCTAAATTAGAGCTAGTATAATGCGCCCAACCCATGCCATAACCACCAACATGAGCGCGACCTGTCCATGTGGTTGTGTAGCTACCCACAGAGTTAATATGGTTGTTGTCTTTGGTCATATCACTATCCGCATCAATGATTTGATCGGGAATCGTGACACTGTAGCGAACACTGGCAACATTCATTGACAACTCACCTGCCTCAGTCAAACTGATAGAGCAAGGGGTACGCGCTGGAATGCCTGTGCCAGTCGTATGCCAAATCTTACCGAAGTAAGTTCGCACCATCGCAGGATGCAGAATTTGAGTACTCGTTGGCGGTGGTGTTGAGCCAATCGTTGTGGTGCCATTGACGTTAAAGGTTAACGTTTTGTTCGTTTGCGTCAGTGGGCGGAAAATGCCTTTACATAACCCAGCCGCATCAGTAACAACCCAGGGATGAGTGACAAAGGTCTGTTGCGAATGTGTTTGTGTCGTGGCTAAGCCTTGTTTATAGCTGGTACGCTGGCCAGCATAATTCAGCCAAAAAATATTGAGATTACTACCTGATTGATTAATAAAATCAATATTAATCGACTGAGTGCCGTTACTGGAACGCAGTTTATCTTCGTCAGCACACGCGTATTCAGCCACGCCATCAACTACACGAATTGGTGTCGCAACAGGAACACTCTCACCAACGGTATTAAAAAAGGCATCAAAATTAGTGGTATTGGCTGGTAAGTTTTTCAGGGCGGCAATTAACGCATTCGCCACGTCAGCCCATGCCGTTGCAAATGCGGCATTGTAGGCAATAATGAATTGTTGAGCGTCAAAACTGGCGTTTAACTGAGAGTCATCTTTAAAATCCGCAGATAACGTCTTAACAATATCAAATGCTGGTTGACTGCTACTAGGATTTAATAGCGCCGCTTGTTTGGCGAGATTAGCCAAATACGCAGCATAAGCGCGTTGATTTTCTGCCAGTGAGGCATTAGCCAACTGGCTATATTGAGTTAACTCACCAATAACCACTGGTGCTTGCAAAATACTATAGGCTAATTTCAATTCGGCTTTAATAAGGGCATTGATGCTATCAATATTAACCGATAAGCCCCCCGATTTCGCTTCAGCTGTTTGCACAGCAGCCTCTGTTAACGCAGTTACCCCCATATTGGCATTGGGACCGACTGTGGCGGCGGCACGTAAAATTGGGGTATCGCGATTCGCTGTGGTAATAGCAATCGTCGTTAACTGATTCGTGGCTTCATCAAAATACTGTACATCGCCCGTATCATTGGGTAATACACTCGCAATAATAGGTTCGGCTAATTTGCTGATTGGTACTGAGAACTGAGCTGTGCCAGTGGTTTCGCTTAATAGTTTAGCGGGGGCTAACTCCTGATTAGTTTTAGCACTTCGTAAAATGACCTTGGCATTACGAATTTTCCCTAATGATGGCGTCACGGTAATTGTCGTCATCGTTGGAGCGCTTGTACCGGCGGAGAATCGTTGTGATCCATCATCATCATTGGAGTTACAGCCTGCGACCCCTAGAGTAGCAGCAATGATGGCTATTGTTAAAACACGCGGCTGAAACATATCCCTTCCCTCGTCATAAACAGCTTGGATGTAGTTGAATTTTGCTAGTATAAACAGGTATAGCCATCGGTTATGCCCCTCTAACGAGGGGGTATAATACTAATTCTTTAGCTGTTGTCTCAGCACCAACTCCAGCCGATTACGTACGCCAAAAATCGACAAAATAGCCGTTACGTGTTCTTTGACGGTATATTCACTAATACCCAAAGTACGGGCGATTTGCTTATTGGACAGTCCTACTAATAGTGCATCAAAGACACTACGCTGACGCTCGGTGAGCATGGGTGCATTCCAATCACCGTCTGTTTCAACATCATCAAAAACCAACTCGCCCGTCTGTATACGTTTAAAGCCGTCTAGAACGTGGGAAACATCAGCATTTTTTAGCAATAAGCCGCGTGCGCCTCGGCTTCGAGCTTGAGCCACAGCGCCTGCTTCAGGGGCGGCCGATATCAGAATGACCCGATTCATATGGGCAGCTAACGTTTCCAACACACTTAAAAAGCTGGCATCGGGCAAATGCATATCCAAAAAAATATAATCGGCTAATTTAGCCAAATCAGACAACCCTACAACGGTATGACGCGCATCAATTTGTACACAGGGATAACATGCTTGTAATAAGCTTTTTAAGCCTGCACAAGTCATGGGATGGTCATCAATAATCAGTAGGCGCATACCTATTTCCATCGTGAGTTTTTATTGCTATTGAAGATTGCGGCAGCTCGGAGAACACTGCCTTTTCACTAACGGCCAAGCACAAAGACGTTAGTTGCTTATACTATATAGACTCACCTCTGGACTGCGTGCCCCTCCATTGGGGGGTTATCGCAACATTCCCGATAAAGTTTGCAGCAACATATCGGGATCAACCGGCTTCGATAACAATAACAAGCCTTCTTGTTCTGCACGTTGATGTGTTTCTGTCAACAATTCCCCCGACAACAGTAAACCACGGGCATCTGGCCACTCCATCAACCAATCAGTTAACCAATCAATTCCATCACGCTCATCCGGTAAACGAATATCACATAAAATCAAATCGGGTTGCTGAGCGTTGATGACCGCTGTAGGCACTGCATAATGCTCAACAATTAAACCCCAATTTTGCGCCCATGTGATTAACGCACTTGCAGCCATTGGATCATCTTCTACCAATAGCAAACGACGCCCTTGTAAATTAGTGACATTCGGAAATACCCGAGGCGGCATCACTGAGTCAGCGTTTTGTTTAGCTACGAGCATGTCAGCAGATAAATGCAAAACAAAGTGGCTGCCGTGGCCTACTTTGGACGTTACCGTTAATTGCGCGCCAAGCAAATTCGTGGCCTCATAAACAATACTAAGCCCCAAGCCAATCCCTTTGGCGCGATCACGACTAGGATTATCCAACTGAACATATGGCTTAAAGATATTTTGCTGCTGCTCTTCAGGTATACCAAAGCCCTGATCATGTACGCCCAAACATAAGAGACCCGAAACTTGGCGCGCCGTCACCACTATGCGGCTATTTGCTGTAGAAAACTTAATCGCATTGGCAATGAGGTTATCCAAAATGCGACCCAGTAAGCCCACATCGCTATAGACTGCTTGTTGTTGTAAGTCGCGTCTGAATCTGAGTTTGAGGGTGATGTTTTTTGCTGCGGCAACTTGTCGATGGGCAGCACACAAACGCTGCATAAAATCTTCAAGTGCAATATGACTATAATTCAAGCGATATGCCCCTCCTTCGAGGCGCGATAAATCCATTAAATTATTAAACTGATCTGATAATGCTTGGCCAGCCTCTAAAATACGCTCAACCAACATTCCTGCTTCCCCTGTGGGCAAACGCAAACGTAACGCATGACCCAATAACATTAACGCATGAACTGGTTGACGCAAATCATGACTAGCTGCTGCCAAAAACGCCGACTTATCCTGATTGGCCTGTAAAACGCGGGCAACTTCCAAACGCTGCTGCTCTAGCAAAAGTTCTTTTTCTTTGCGCAAGACAATATTGGCGACAATGATTTTGCTGCGCTCCCATGCGGTACGCAAAATGACAAAATGATAAAGCGAAAACATCACCGCCAACGACAGCCAATGTTGCGGAAACAACTCAGGGAAGCGGCCAATAAAAAATCCAGCGGAAATGATCGAGCCCATTAACAAATGGCCAAGTCCAAAAATGGCGATAGAGCCCGCACCAGCACATACGCCCAAATACATCATGGTGATAATTAAATTATGATCGAACTGGCCGGGTAACATTAACTGGCTACTACAACCCCATAACAAACCTACCGAGCCACTGTAAAACAAACCAAACCATTCACCTTGTCTGAGCTGCAATGGCGTGATGGCAATTTGATCGCTGTGCTGATAACGCCATTTAAAACTAAAGCCAATAATGGCGGTGATGATTGCACCTGCCAACCACGTTAATGCCAAAGATATTGAAAGAGTTGACCAACTGATAAAAACCACAAGCGTAGCGACGAGGATTGATAAATGCGGTCGAGATTGACTGACACCTAACGCAAGAAGCTCCGCCTGCAAGGCTTGCGGGTATAACTGATGATTAAATAAGGGCGGCAGATGTATACGCATGTACGGTGTCCTTCGCCCTTTTTACTTGGCTTATTTTGTTATTATCTAGCGACGATATTAATGAAAAAACCAATACGCCGCTAAAATAGCAGCGGCAGCGCCAACAAAATCTGCAAAGAGGCCACACGCCAGCGCATGACGCTCATGGCGAATACCTACCGAGCCAAAATACACTGCCAGCACATAAAATGTGGTTTCACTTGAGCCTTGAATCACAGCCGCCGTGAGTGCTTGAAAAGAATCAACACCATAAGTCTGCATAGTTTCCAGCATCATTGCCCGCGCGCCACTTCCCGAAAAAGGTTTAATTAACGCCGTCGTTAACGCAGGCACAAAGTCTGTATTCACGCCCAACAAGCTAAAGCCTTTAGCCAGCAAATCCAAAACCGTTGTTAGAACGCCACTAGCGCGCAACATGGACACGGCTACTAGCATTGCCACCAAAAAAGGAATCAAGCCCACCGCCAAGTCAAAACCTTGTTTGGCTCCGGTAATAAACTCATCATACAACGCAACTTTTTTACGCCAGCCCGCTAATAGAAAAAGCGCAATAATGCCAAATAAAGCCAAGTTGCCAATTAACGCCGAACGCTCACTGAGTGCCACAGCAGGCAAACCCACAATCAAACTAATTAAGCCCGCCATCAACACGGTAAAACCAGCGGCATAGGCTAATACAACCTTATCTAATAGTTTCAATTTTTGTAGCCACGCGACTGACAAGATACCTGCAATCGTGGAAGCGCTAGTGGCCAATAAAATAGGTAAAAAGACACTCGCGGGATTCGGTGCATGAAACTGCGCCCGATACATAAAGATACTGACGGGAATTAACGTTACCGATGACGTATTAATGACAAGAAACAAGATCTGAGCATTAGTGGCGGTATCAGGATTAGGATTGAGCGTTTGTAAATCCCTCATCGCTTTTAAACCCATGGGTGTCGCTGCATTATCCAAACCCAGCATATTGGCAGCCATATTAAGCGTCACCGAACCAATTGCAGGATGACCCGATGGCACCTCAGGCATCAAACGACGAAACAAAGGCGTCAACACCCACGCCAACTTATCGGTCAAACCGCTCTTCTCGGCAATTTGAAATAATCCTAACCAAAAACACAGCACACCGACCAGACCAATAGAAATTTCCACTGCTGATTTGGCGGTCTTAAAACTGGCTTCAATCGTCGCCGCAAGTACTTCAGGATGTCCAACAATGGCCTGGTACAAACAACTAAAAAAAGCCAATAAAAAAAGACTAGGCCACAGACGATTGAGCATAAGAAAAAATCCGAACAAAAAATAAAAATAAAAATGTGGCCACTCAGATTGCCATGTGACTGCCACCATCGCAATAAAAAAACATGGCGTTAATTTCAAAAACAGCTATAGACACGGCTCTGTCAACCGTTAATCGACCACAAAGCGGACTATCAATCACAAAACTTGGCAATAAATGCTGACTAATCAAGCAAGTAGTTGATCAATTAAAATCAGAAAAGTTTTCCACAAAATCTGTGGATAACTGTGTTGGTAAGTACCCCTCGAACAGCAACAAAACTAGCTACGACAAGGGCTAGCGACGAATTGATCATTTTTTAAACACATTAAATAACCTGTTTATAATCAATAACTTAATTTTTACAATAGTGTCACAATCAAAAAATTTCAAACGACTGAACACTATTTAGCTAAAAGCGCTTGACCATTTAGCTGTCAATAGATTTCTATTTTTTACTGTACGTTTTTTGATCACTTATTTAAAATAAATATGTCTAGAATTGCAGCGTTTCTGGAAAATTAAAAAACTTGTCGAATGGCAGAACGTGAGAGACAATAGGAAGTAAATAAACATAAGATTATCAATATGACAGGACGACTTTTAGCTGCACTTCTCGCGCTTTCCAGCCTCTCTGTTCAGGCAGGTAATATCTATAAATTTCGCGATGCAGAAGGAAATATCTTATTTACCAACGTTGTAGATGGTCGGCAGAAACCACGTGGCGACGACTTTCATCAATATACCAAACTCGAAAAAGTCACTTGGTTTGCTGATACCAACGTCCACAAATACCGTAACTGGGGCAGTGACGAAAGTGCCGTTCGCCCTAGCTTTAGTAAAAACAAAGATGCTTACGACAGTCTTATTGCCTCTGCCGCCAATACCTTTGGTGTTGATAAAGGCCTAGTCAAAGCTGTTATTCATACTGAGTCGGGTTTTAATCCAAATGCTCGCTCTGGCCCTGGCGCTAAAGGGCTAATGCAATTAATGCCTGCTACTGCCCGCCGCTTTGCCGTAAACGATGTCTATGACCCCGCCCAGAATATTAAAGGTGGCACGCAGTATTTAAGCTTTTTGTTGAATCGTTTTCAGAACAATATTGAATTAACCTTGGCTGCCTATAACGCAGGCGAAGGCAATGTCGACAAATATAATGGCATTCCACCTTTTGCCGAAACGCAAGACTATGTCCGACGTGTTCTTGGCCGCTATAACAAGCTTTATGGTGGTAGTCAGCAGTTGAGTATGAATTAAATTCCCTCTAACCCAGCCTTCGCCCAGTTGCGTAGGATGGGTTGACGAAGGAAACCCATCGTTGATTTCCTTGCTAGACACGGTTGATGGGTTTCGTTCCTCTACCCATCCCACCATGTTCCTGTTTTTATAATGTTATATTACTCGTCACCCAACTCCGCAAATAACGCCATATATTGCTCGGTCAACTTATGCTGCGGTGCCAAATACACCAACGGCATACTCTTTTGGTGTGACTCCTTCATAATTACCGATGAGCCGAGATGCGTTTGCATAATTGGCAAGCCCTCAGCGCGTAATTCGGCGACCAATTGCACCGGTAAAGAAGCACGCGGCTGAAACTGGTTGACAATTACACCCTCCACTTCTAAATCGGCATTATGGTCAGCGCGAGTTTCACCGACATTTTCGAGCAGGGTATATAACGCCCGACGCGAAAAGGCATCACAATCAAATGGGATTAAACAACGCTCAGCAGCAATCAATGCCGACAAGGTATAAAAATTAAACGCAGGAGGTGTATCAATAAAAACATTATCGTATTGGCGACTAATTTCTTTGAGCGCAGCGGCCAATTTGTAAATTTTATGCTTACTTTGCAACAGATGTTCAATCTCGCCCAATTCAGGGTTGGAAGGCACGACATGCAAGTTTTCATATGGTGTCGGATGAACATATTCTGATAACGGCTTTTCACGACCTTTTAAGCTCAGCGTTTGCGCAAAGAACTGGCCAATATTCGGTTGCAACTCGGGCTTATCGGGCGCGTAATCGGCCAATTCACCTAATAAATATTGTGTCGCATTACATTGAGGATCCAAATCTAGCACCAGCGTTTTAAAGCCCTGACTCGCACTTGCCGCCGCCAAGTTCACGGTGATACTCGACTTACCCACGCCACCCTTTTGGTTAAAAACGACACGCCTCATGCTGTAGCCTCTATGATCATTAATGATTGTTTTTAATGGCAGCGATTGTAACGGCCACACCCTATCTGGCCAATGCTTTTATTTAGTCTTTTTGCTCTATTTTCAGTCACGACTTCTTACATTTAATTGCTTAAAAAACAGAAGATTAGAATACTTATTCTACAACCTCGTCACCTATAATCGTTGCAACAAACACAAAGCCATAATCTTTATATGGTTTTACAAATGACCGAGGGTAAAGACGATGAATTATTTTGTCACAGGTGGTACAGGTTTTATTGGTCGCTTTTTGGTTGCTCGCTTA
>CANBZV010000029.1 GCA_947373945.1 Moraxellaceae bacterium | reverse complement strand
CAACAGGCACTGCCGCAATAACAGGATAACTGGTGCTGTCGCTGGTGGTGATATTGTTCAGCTTATATTGCCCTTGAGCATTTGTAATGGCTTGAGGTTCTGAGGACTCACAGAACAAGTTGTTGTTTTTGTCTAAACAAACCGTCGCCCCCTGTACATATCCATCAACGATCACTACGCCAGTTAAAGACACGGTATTGGCGTTGGTGGCAGAGCTGGAGCTATTTCCTCCACAGCCCGTAAGACTCAAACTAATGGATATAAAAATAGCGGAATAGCGAAACAGCTTCATTCAGAGCAGTCCTTTGGCAGTGATTAATAGTGTGCATGAAGAAAGGGAGGTGTGTTTTGACACCTCCCAATAGATCAAGGGGCGGGAGTTAAAACAATCGCAGCTTTTAAAGCATCAAAGGCAATTTTGTTGAAAGCAATATTTTGGATAATGCGGCCTTTAGGCGAAAAAAAACCTTGCACGACTTGGCCATTTTGTACTGTCCAAAATAAGTCAGCGCCATTGAAAGGGTTCAAGTGTTTAGGAAAGTGCAGTACGGTTAATGTTTGACCATTAACCGTTCTTTGATCCCAAGCCCCTTTATCTGTCATGTTAATAACAACAGGTTGACCGTCGGTAAACGCTGTTTTACGAATGTTGAATGAGCCATCAGCAGCGAGCAAAATTTCGGTATTGTAAACATCGTTAGTGGGCTTGAGCCAATTATTGCTGAAGTAAGTTTGTGTCGCATTTAGTGTTGTGAATGTCTGTTCGGGGTTATGAATATCGGTTACTAACGGTGCGGTAAACGATGAGTCAGTGATGTTTGTATCACTGAGCACGTATTCGTCGACATTTAATGTAGTGGAGTAAGTATAGCTAATAGAGCCTTTAGGGAAGTTGGCATTCGTAACAGGTAATAGATCAAAAAAATTCGACTGATTATTGAGCAGTGAATGGCTTGCAATTGTCAGAACGTGGTGTATAGAAAGATTGTCGACGGGACCGGCAACAATGGTTTCGTTATAGCTACGAGGCGTTGTCAATGATTGATGTACGGCCATATTGTCGGAGAATGTCACCGAATCATCATTGCTAGTGGGCAGTGCGACCCAGCCATTAGTACCTAAAATCATGAGAGCAGACGGATTGAGGTTGTCAGTACCGCCAGTTTGCAAATCCAAGATGCTTCCACTGTTTTGGGTAAAATAAGTGTCAGTTTTGGGTTGCGTGATGGTTGTAGTGGCATATACAAAAGCACGAGGGGAATAACCAGAGCATGTGGGAGTAGGGCCATCTGTGCAATTTGTTGGTTCAATAATTGTTTGTAGTGCAAAAGTGGAGTTGTTATTAAGCAATACATTACGAGCAGGTGCTTTTGCTCGGGGTAGGGTGCTTAATTTAAGCAAGTCGCTATTTGCGGAGTCCGCAATGACGTTAAGTGTAGGCAAGACCGAACTATAACCATCGGCACTCACATCGGTTAGCAATGAGTTGACTTGCAGTAGAAAGCCACGAACCGCAATGGTTTGCCGTATTTTTGCCGTGTATTCTGCATGTCCAGTCAATGCCTGCGTTGTGTCCTGGAATGCTTTTGCAGCTAGTTTTGCTAAATTATGAAGACGTTTTTGTTCGCGGCTACTGGTACTGCCCGCATAGTCAGTAAATAATTCACTGTCAGTGGTCGCTAATTGGCTGGCCACTTCTTGGCTGGCTTCATCCAAGCTTAGCGCACTGTAATCTTGATGTGCTTTCACGAGTGAGGTAATTGGGCTAATAAACGCATGTTTACCAATGGGCGCTGTCAATGTGTATGACTTGGTAATGGGATTTGCCGGATCGTCTTGATCAATCGCACCCACGGGCACAATCGCGATGACTGGGAAGTTGGCGACATCGTTAGTATTGACGTCTTTTAGGGTGAATTCACCTTTGGTGTTGGTAACGGCTTGAGTTTCGCCGGTATCGCAGAGCAAGTTGGTATTTTTGTCTAAACAGACAATTGCGCCTTGGATATAACCGTCGGCGACCACACCATTCAATGTTGTGAATGTGGCCGGAGTTGTCGGTGTGGTGGTTGTCGTGTCGGTCGTGGTAGTCGTTTTACTGGTGTTGCTGGATTGGTTACTGCCGCACCCTGACAGAATGACACTGATAGCAATAGCCAATGCGGAAAAACGGAACAGGTGCATAACGCAATCCTTTTTATAATTAAGTATTAGCAACGCACAAGACATCGTTTTAGGTCGTGTTGAGCGTGAGACTCACTATGAGTGACTGAGCGGAAGGCCAGTATTAGTTCTTATACGTTACTCTTTAGTGAATAGCGATTTTAACTGGTTTATTGATAAACACAACAAAGGCAATGCATATTACACAAACGCCTAACATCATTATTAAACAGTGTTTAGGCGTCTATTCTGGCAGCACGAATTATTGGGTCACGACCCATTTTCTATCGACACTGGCGATCCAGCTATCTTGTGAGGTCGTCATTAACAAGGCATCGTAATAACGACGTACTTCTTGCACATAGACCAATGCTTGACCCGCACGCGGTAACTGTTTTAAGTGGCGGCTAACGTCTAGCCATTTGTCGGGGTCATCGCCATGAGCGGCTGCAATTTTACGGGCTTTTAATACATGCGCAGGGCCCATGTTGTAAGCGGCTAAGGCCATCCAAGTACGATCAGGTTCGTGAACAGTCGTCGGCAGTTTGTCGGCAATAATGGTGTAATATGCCGCACCTGCTTGAATGCTTTGGCTGGGGTTATTACGGTTGGTTACGCCCATTTCTTTTGCAGTGCCTTGTGTCAACATCATCAAACCAGAAACACCTGTCGGTGATACCGCAGCGGAGTCCCATTTTGACTCTTGATAGCCAATGGCGGCTAATAAACGCCAGTCCATATCTTGTTTGCTGGCTTGGCGCTGAAATTGTGATTTATACAGAGGCAAACGAGCGAGCATGTCGCGTTGAAAGTTCTTTACCCCAAGCGTATTAAACGTATTGCCTTGGCCATAAAACGCGGTCAAGCGTTGTAAGGTGCCATCTTCACCGGCATCACGTAAAAAGCGATTAGCGAGCTTCAAGAGTGGTTTGTCGTACGGGCGAACGGCCCAAGCGAGTTGTACTGTTTCTAATTGGCTAGAGGCTTTTAATTGCGGGAACGCTGCACGGCGAGCAGCAAATTCGGCATCATTGACGATCGCATAATCAACATCGCCATCAGATACTTGTTGCAGTAATTTATCGGGGGTAGCGTTACGCATTTCGACGATGTCGGCATCAGGGCTGTCGAGCTTTAATTCTTTGCCTTCGGCACTGTTTTTGCTGACAGCAATACGTGCTTCGCTAGGATTGGCTTCAGGTGTATTAATGCGTTCAATAAGCTGCTGATTCACTTCTAGATACGGTTCGCTGACTTGCACTTTGGCTAAACGTGGATCGTGACTAGATAGCCCAGTAATACCAATGTCGGCATCACCCGTAGCTAATGCCCGCACAACAGACTCCGCATTGGGAGCTTGCTCAATAATTAACGTGACATTGAGTTGGTTGGCAAACTTGCGCAGCAGTTCATATTGCAAACCTCTGGCACTATCTTCGCCATGAGGTAAAAAAGTGGTGGGCCCAGCAACACCAATAACACGGAGAGTGCCTCGTTGAGTTACTTCATCTAGTGTGTTGTAAGTTGATGGTTGTAGTCCAATAATGGCTACCAACAATAGGGCAGCAGTAAATAAGCGCCCAATTTTATCGTTTATGTGTAGGAACACGTTTTTGGCTGGCAAGGCCATTTTGCCTGACATGCGTTAGCACCTCTCAGAGTTTCGTTTAGGCAACTGCTATTCCATATAAGCTGCTGAAATATCAGTCGTTTTCGCGTTTTCTTGAGATGTTACCCCCTGTATTGTTGACTAAAAAGTAGTCTGTGGTGGCGAACTTTAAAGCCTACTCTAGCAAATGTCGAGTAAAAGCAGCCCAGTGACGTCCATTTGTCGGACAATTTGTATCAAATTGTGGCGAATTTATGACCTGTGATTAGTATGAACTTTGATCACTGAAAAGGATTGGCAATTGTCGACTAGTTTTTGTGAGATGGTGACAGAGCGGGTATTTATAAATAAGAAAGCATGGCATTAAGATGGTTTTGAGGTCTCGGATTTAGGTTGGAAAAAGCAAGTAGCGTCGTTAATTCCCCAATCTAGCACGTAATTCGGGTATTATATCGGCCTCTGTTTTTTGCTGATGAGTGAGTCTGTCATGCTGATTGTGAGTGGTGCTGAGGCGTTATCGTTATTTAAAAGCCAACGCCTCTTGGCCGATTTGCAAGCGTCTGTTCCTTGTATCGTGGGCTTAAGTGCACGCTTTTTACATTTAGTTGCCTTAGATGCTGATTTAACCAAGCATGAAGATCAACAGCTCCACGAGCTGCTACATTACGGTGAAGATTTTAATGGCCAAGGCTTTGGCGAGGCCGAGTTTGACGCCGTATTTTTTGTCACCCCTCGTTTTGGCACGATTTCCCCGTGGTCTTCCAAAGCAACCGATATTGCTCATAACAGTGGTCTTAATAAAGTCCTGCGTATTGAACGCGTGACTGCGTATTGGTTGCAAACCAACGATGATTTAAGTGATGAGCAACGACAGCTCGTCGCCGATAAAATTCATGATCGTATGACGCAAAGTGTTATCGACGACATTGAAGCCGCCGAAGCATTATTCAGTACGCATGAGCCGCAACCGTTGCAGCGTATTGATATTTTGGCTGGTGGTCGCGACGCCTTGGTACAGGCTAATCAAGAGTTTGGTTTTGCGCTTTCTGCCGATGAAATTGATTATCTCGTTGACAGCTTTCAGCAAATTGGCCGTAATCCGCATGATGTTGAGCTGATGATGTTTGCGCAAGCGAACTCCGAACATTGTCGCCATAAAATCTTTAATGCCGATTGGACAGTTGATGGTGTCAAAGTTGAAAAATCACTGTTTGGCATGATTAAAAACACCTATAACCATGCGCCAGCCAATATTCTTTCTGCTTATAAAGATAACGCTTCAGTGATTGTTGGCCATCAAGCTGATCGTTTTTATCCTGATCCCGCCAGTCATACCTACGGTTACAGCAATGAGCCTGTCCATATCCTGATGAAAGTGGAAACACATAATCATCCAACGGCAATTTCTCCGTTTGCGGGTGCGGCGACGGGAGCAGGCGGCGAAATTCGTGATGAAGGCGCAACGGGTCGTGGTGGTAAACCGAAAGCAGGTTTAACTGGTTTTACTGTATCAAATTTACAGATCCCGAATTTTATGCAGCCATGGGAAACGCCGTATGGCAAACCCAATCGTATTGTTTCCGCGCTCGATATCATGATCGACGGCCCATTGGGTGGCGCGGCGTTTAACAACGAGTTTGGTCGCCCGAATTTATGTGGTTATTTCCGTAGTTTTGAATTGGCAGCTAATGGCATCAACGGTCAAGAAGTCCGTGGTTATCACAAGCCGATTATGATTGCTGGCGGCATGGGTAATATTCGTGCTGACCATGTGCAAAAAAATAGCATTCAGGATGGCGACTGTTTGATCGTCCTTGGCGGCCCAGCCTTGTTGATTGGTTTGGGTGGCGGTGCGGCGTCCAGTATGGCCAGTGGTGCGAGCGCCGAGAATTTGGATTTTGCGTCTGTACAACGTGACAACCCAGAAATGGAGCGTCGTTGCCAAGAGGTTATCGACGTTTGTTGGGCGATGGGCGATAACAATCCTTTTGTTTCCGTGCATGATGTCGGCGCGGGTGGGTTGTCGAATGCCATGCCTGAGCTTGTTCATGAACATGATCTCGGCGCGATTTTAGAGTTGCGTAACATTCCCAATTTAGAGCGCGGTATGAGTCCACGTGAGATTTGGTGTAATGAAGCGCAAGAGCGTTATGTGCTCGCGGTGCGTCCGAATCGTTTAGCTGACTTTGAAGCCATTTGTGCGCGTGAACGTTGCCCGTTTGCAGTGTTGGGTCAAGCAACTCAGGTGCGTCATTTGGAAGTCAAAGACAGTCATTTTGACAATCATGCCGTTGATATGCCGATGCAAGTGCTGCTAGGCAAAACGCCAAAAATGTCACGCCAGTTTGATAGCCAAACAGTTGCACATGCTGCATTTGATACCTCCGGTATTGATTTGCTGGAAGCGACAAAACGTGTCTTACAAGTCCCGACAGTCGCGTCTAAATCGTTCCTGATAACTATTGGCGACCGTTCGGTAACTGGCTTGGTGGCGCGTGAGCAAATGGTTGGCCGTTATCAAGTGCCCGTTGCTGATTGTGCGGTCACCGCTAGTGGTTTCCATAGTTACACTGGCGAAGCGATGGCGATGGGTGAGCGTACACCATTGGCATTAATTGATGCCGCTGCGTCGGCGCGTATGGCCGTTGGTGAAGCAATTACTAACATTGCTTGCGCCAACATTGCCCAGTTAGGTGATATTAAATTATCAGCGAACTGGATGGCTGCTGCTGGCTACGGCATGGAAGACCAAAATCTGTTTGAAGCGGTCAAAGCCGTGGGTATGGAGTTATGTCCAGCATTGGATATTGCTATTCCGGTGGGTAAAGACTCGTTGTCGATGCGTACTGTCTGGAAAGACGGTGATGACAACAAAGCCGTGACTTCGCCGATGTCGTTAATTGTCACGTCGTTTGCCCCTGTGGTTGATATCCGTAAAACGGTAACGCCGGAGTTGCAAGCCGACACAGAGAGTGTGTTGTTGTTGATAGATTTAGGGCAAGGTCAAAACCGGTTGGGCGGCTCGATTCTGGCGCAAGCGTATAGTCAGTTAGGTAACGTCGCGCCTGATCTAGACAGCCCACAACTGTTAAAAGACTTCTTTAATGTCATTCAGCAACTCAACACAGACAGTAAGTTATTGGCATACCATGACCGTAGTGACGGTGGTTTAATCGCAGCATTGGCCGAAATGGCGTTTGCAGGTCGGGTGGGTTTGGATATTGATTTGTCAGCACTAGCAGCAACTAAGCAAGACTTGGCGGCCGTGTTGTTTAATGAAGAGCTTGGTGCCGTGATTCAAGTGCGTGCGGGTGACTTAGCCGCTGTGCAAGCCGCCTTTGCCGCGACAACAGTCACTGCCAGCGTCTTAGGCGCAATCAACACTCAACAACAGCTTAACTTTAGTTATAACGGTGCCGTAGTGTTACAAGGCACACGTGCTGAGTGGCAACAATTGTGGGCCGAAACCAGCTACAAGATTCAAGCGCTGCGTGATAATGCCGACTGTGCCAGTGAAGAGTTTGCCCTGATTGCCGATGAGCGCAAGGCTGGTTTAATCGCCGAACTCAGTTATGATTTGAATGTTGATGTTGCGGCACCTTTTATTGCCACGGGCGTACGTCCACGGGTAGCGATATTGCGTGAGCAAGGTGTTAATGGCCAACTTGAAATGGCTGCTGCTTTTGATAAGGCAGGCTTTACCAGTGTTGATGTTCACATGAGCGATATTCTGTCGGGGCGGGTCAGTCTGCGTCAGTTTGTCGGTTTAGTGGCCTGTGGCGGCTTCTCTTATGGTGATGTGTTAGGTGCGGGTGGCGGTTGGGCGAAGTCGGTGTTGTTTAATAACCGCGCTCGTGATGAGTTTGCCGCGTTTTTTGCTCGCCCAGAAACCTTTAGCTTGGGTGTCTGTAACGGCTGTCAAATGTTGTCGCAGTTAAAAGACTTGATTCCGGGTGCCGATTTGTGGCCGCGTTTTGTTCGTAATACCAGCGAGTCGTTTGAAGCGCGTACCGCGTTGATGAAGGTGGAAAAATCACCCTCGTTATTCTTTAGTGGTATGGAAGGTTCGGTGATGCCGATTGCTGTGGCGCATGGTGAAGGGCGCGTGTTGCACCCTGAAGTGACGACATTAAATGCCAGTGGTTTAGTGGCGTTACGTTTTGCTGATGCTACGGGCGCAGAAACCGAAAGCTATCCGTTAAATCCGAATGGTTCGCCGTTTGGTATTACCAGTGTCACTAGCGTTGATGGTCGGTCGACGATTCTTATGCCGCACCCTGAGCGTGTATTCCGTGCTGTGCAAAACTCATGGCAGCCACAGCAATGGCAAGATGATGGCGCGTGGATGCGTATGTTTAGAAATGCGCGGGTGTTTGTTGGTTGATGTGAGAGGGGCGGATTTATCCGCCCTTTTTTATGCTGTATATTCTGTGGCGAGTCACACCATCAACGGAAAGTAATGCGCCATTTCTTCATCTTCCTCAAAAATACCTTTCACGCCATAAAGGCTTTAAATGTGCCTATGCCTGTTATCACAACAGTCTGTCTTGTTCTAGCGCGGTGAAAAAAATTATCGCTGAAAAGGGGCTAATCACGGGTTGGCCATTGATTTGTAAACAGCTTCAAGACTGTCGATTGGCTTATGACGCCTTGCAGCAAGATAATGATGAGGACAAGAAGCGCAAAAATAGACGGCGTAAACGCCTAGGCCAGCGCAATAACTGTAAGTCATTAAGAGATAATTGTGATTGTAGTGATATTGGCGATTGTGTCCCCGATTCACTGCCAGACATCCCGTGTGATATTGGTCCATGTAACTTTCTACAGGCTAGATTCGTCCAAAAATCTATTCATAAAAACACTTCGCCTGAATAAAAATATCGCTTAGACTCAAATTATTATAAAAATATCTATTCACACTATGAGTCATGCCAGTCTAGACACGCTTCTTGCTCGGGAGCCACAAACCGCTAAAGCATTAATACAAGCGCTGCATATATCGCAGCCAACTTTGTCTCGCCTTCTAAAAAATCAAACCAATCGCATTGTTAAAATAGGCAAAGCGCGCGCCACCCGTTATGCATTAAAAAGACCGATACGGAATCTGGGTCAGCAGTGGCCTGTTTATCGTGTTACAGGTCAAGCCCACGTACATTTAGCAGGGCAAATGATTGCTATTTATCCGCATTATTTTGTCTGGCGTGATGCGTTAACAGGGCAAGATAACGTGTACGAGAGTTTGCCGTGGTTTTTGTGGGATGTACGGCCGCAAGGTTTTATGGGGCGAATTTTCAATCAGGAACATCAAGATTTAGCACTCCCAGCGCGCTTGGAGGATTGGAATGATGATGATGTCATGGCTGCGATACTGCGTGATAGTTCAGTGTTGGCGAGCCATTGGCTGATCGGAGAGCAGAGTCGTTTGGACTTTGATGAGGAGCGTCAATTCGTATTGCGTTTGGTCAATGGCGATAGAGAGACGATGCGAAGTGTGTATCCTTTTCATGTTGATCGTACTATTAAACAAGAAGCGCCTGCCTCATCAGCGGCGGGTATGCAGCCTAAATTCAGTTTGTTAATCAAAGAGCGCCAGCAAATTGTCGAACTGCTGATCAAGTTCAGTCCGCCGATCAACACGCCGAATGGCCAACGCTGGTCAGATTTATTACGCGCCGAGCATCTGGCTTTACAAACGCTTAGCTATGCGGGTATTGCGACAGCGAGTAGTGAAATCGTGCAAATCAGTGGCCGCACGTTTTTAGAGGTCATTCGTTTTGATCGTGCTGCGTGTTTAGGACGACGGGGCATGGTCTCGCTGGAAGCGGTCAGCAATGAATTTGTTGGCCATAAAAAAGATTGGGATGAACAGGCGCAATCGTTATTAGCGCTGGGTAAAATCTCAGAGCAAGACTATCAAGCCATTTTATACATCTATGCCTTTGGTCGTTTGATTGCCAACGAAGATATGCATAACGGTAATTTGAGCTTTTTTCTTGCCGATGATTTTTCGCTAACTCTAGCGCCTGTCTACGATATGTTACCGATGCGTTTTGCGCCCACCGTTCATGGCGAGGTGGTCACTAGAGCCGTAAAAATAGCCCAGCCGACGCCATTAACCCAAAGTATTTGGCCTGTTGTCAGTAAGTGGGCGAAAGCCTATTGGCAGCTAATCAGTGAGGATGCTCGAATCAGTGAGTCGTTTCGGGCGCTTGCTCGTGAATATCGAGATGCACTCTAAAAAAATGTCATCCGATATTCGGCGCGAAAACTTTCACCTGCTGCCAAAAGTTGTATGCCCGCTTTGTTGATCAACTCTGGTTGGCTATCTGCCAAATCAGCATAACCAAACCACGGTTCAATACATAAAAAGGGCGAGCGTTTGTGCTGGCCATCGGCAGTCCACAACGCCACTTCAGGAAAGCCGGTAAAGTCAACGTTGACGCCATGACCATGATGGCGATTGCTGAGGCGAATGGTATTAATTTGTTGATGAGGAAACACCAAAGCGTCGATCTCAAAATAATGATAACTCAGTGGAAATTGTTGCAGTGGTTGTTGAAAAAGAACCTTTTTATTGACTAATTGCATTGCTTCATTGAGTTGCCATAAGTGGTATTGCTGATGTTGATCAAAGCGAATGTCGTAATCTTCAAACTGGTCATCGGCCTGTAATTGAGTCGAAAAAGCAGGGTGGGCACCGATGGAAAAAGGCATAGTTACTTCATTAGTGTTATTGACCTGCCACTGAACTACAACAGTGTTATCTTGCAAAATATAAGTAATATATAATTCAAAATCAAAAGGATAGCTAACTTTTGTTTCTGCACTTGAGTGTGCTAAAAAGCGCAGTGTGGTGGCTGTTTGTTCGATGCAACTAAACGCCATATCACGAACAAAACCATGTTGGGGCAGCTCATAAGCCTGGTTGTTGATCAGCGTGGTATTGTTAGTTAAACGGCCGACGATGGGAAATAGCACGGGTGAGGTTCTGTTCCAAAACTCTGGGTCGGCGCGCCACATATATTCCATGTTGTTAGATGGATTTTTGACGCTTTTTAGTTCGGCTCCAAGACTGTCGATGGCGATAGTGAGATGAGGATTACTAAGCTGCATACGCATAATAGGGATTATTCCTGAATGTACTGATTGTTGATGTGTGATGACGAAACAATAGCAAAAAAGCCAATAAAACCAGATATATTTATCGCGTAGTTTAGCCAATGCGCTGACGGTATCTATTCTAATATTAAGGAGAATTGGGCGTGACCAAGCCACAAGTAGCAAAAACAAGCTGGCCATTAACGTCGTTATTGCAACGTTTTTTGCAAAGTGAAAGTAAAGCGGGTGTGATCTTGATTATCTGCACATTGATTTCGTTGCTGTTGGCGAACTCACCACTCGCAGAGCAGTATTTATCCATTTGGCATTTACAGATTGGTGGCTTCACGGTTGAGCATGCCGTTAATGATGGCTTGATGGCTATTTTCTTTTTGCTGGTGGGTTTAGAGCTGGAGCGCGAAATTTACATTGGCGAGTTAGCCGATATTAAAGCGGCGTTATTGCCCATTTTTGCGGCGCTGGGCGGCATGGTTTGTCCAGCGTTGATTCATTGGTTGTTCAATGGTGGTACAGCAGCGCAAGGCGGTGCGGGTATTCCCATGGCCACTGATATTGCCTTTGCCCTTGGCGTGTTAATGCTGCTGGGTAAACGAGTGCCGCTGAGTCTAAAAGTGTTTTTAACGGCCCTAGCGATTATTGATGATTTAGGGGCGATTTTGGTGATTGCCTTGTTTTATAGCAAAGGCTTGGCGTGGGGATATTTGGGCGCCGCAATAGCCATTTTTGCTTTGTTGGGGCTGTTGAATAGATTACGGGTTTATGTTCTGTGGCCGTATTTACTGTTGGGAGCAGTAGCATGGTATTGCATGCTCCATTCTGGTGTTCATGCGACCATTACCGGCGTGGTGCTAGCATTTTTGATTCCGTTTGGTAATGGCGATGAAAAGTCACCGTCGCATCGTCTGGAACATCAATTAACAGGTGTTGTGGCTTATGCAATTTTGCCGATCTTCGCGTTGGCGAATACGGCGATAGCTATCCCTAGCGCTTGGGCGCAACAGTTACTGTCGGCGAATAGCCTAGGCATTATGCTTGGTTTAGTCGTTGGTAAGCCTGTCGGCATTGTTTTATTCAGCGCGTTGGCTGTGTCTTTAGGTTGGTCAAAACTGCCTGCGGATATTCGCTGGTCACAAGTGATGGGTGCAGGTATGTTGGGCGGTATCGGTTTTACTATGTCGATATTTATTACCTTACTGGCCTTCGATGATCCGGCGCTGATCGTCGCGTCTAAAATTGCTATCATGCTGGCGTCAGTCATGGCCGGCATCCTGGGGTTGTTATGGTTGAAGATGATCTCTACAAAATTACCTGCTACATCCCTGTAACTCATGTCGAGAAGGTCAAGAGCGCTATGTTTGCCGCTGGCGCTGGACGTATTGGCGACTATGATAGCTGCGCTTGGCAAGTGCTAGGCGTGGGGCAGTTTCGGCCATTAGCAGGAGCAAAACCTTTTTTAGGTGACGTCGGTGTCGTCGAGCAGGTCGCTGAATTTAAAGTGGAAATGGTGTGTACGGCAGAAGCAGTGTACCGTGCCATTGCTGCACTAAAAGCCAGTCATCCTTATGAAGAACCCGCTTATGATGTGGTTAAGTTATTGGCTATCTAAGGCTTGGCGGCCAATAGAGAAATACTAAAGCCTTGATTATTACAGAGATAATGCTTTACTTAAGGCCAAAGTCATCATAAAAATACCGCTCTCTGTGGCTGGTTGTTGATGGTCAGTCCAAACTGTGGGTCATGAGGATGGGTATCATGTCAGAACGTACTGATTCTGCGATAGTTTTGCGTTTTGTTTTTCAAGCTATGCGTAACGCAGGGTTGCCTGCCGAAAAAGTACTGATGGGGGCAGGCGTTGGACTCAATCATTTAGATACCAATGCCCGTACGCCTTCTGCTGCACAAGTCGCCTTTTGGCAGTCGGCAGAACAAGTGTCTGGCAATCGTCACATTGGCCTGCATTTAGGCGAGCATTTGCCGTTGTATCGTGGACAGGTACTCGAATATCTGTTTTTAAGTAGCTCGACGTTTGGCGAAGGCTTAAAGCGAGTATTGGCCTATCAGCGTTTGATTAGCGATATGTTGCAAGCGCAGTTAGTGGTGACTGAAGATGAATGCTATTTAGCTAATATGCTCAACGACGCCACGTTTCGTCACACCACCGAATGTATCATGGTCGCGGTACTCCGCTTTTTTCGCTTCGTTTCCGAAGGCCAGTTTCAGCCACTAATGATTTATTTTACCCATGCCGAAGGCGCTAATCCTGAAGACTATGAACGTATTTATGGTTGTCCTGTGGTGTTGGGTGCCGAAGAAATTCGTTTGTATTTTAAACCTGAAGTATTGAACTGTCGTATTTGGCAGGCGGAACCGGAGTTATTGCGTTTTCATGAGCAGTTGGCACATGAAAAACTGCAAGAGCTAGCACGTTTTGACTTGGTAGCTGAGGTTCGTCGGGCCATTGGTGAATCCTTAGAAAGCGGTAACACCAGTCTAGAAACAGTCGCCAAACGCTTAAATGTTCCTCCGCGGCGCTTACGCAGTCAACTGACCGAAGCAGGTACGAGTTTTAATCAGGTCTTAGCCGACTACCGCTGCCGTTTGGCGAAGCGTTTGCTTGCACATACGAGAGAAAGTATTGAGCAAATTGTTTATTTGACGGGGTTTTCTGAGCCGAGTACGTTTTATCGCGCGTTTAAACGCTGGACGAATTTAACGCCTATTGAATATCGTAAAAAGAAACAAGTGTAAAGATATTGTCATATGGGGAATACCTAATGGTTTCCCCCATACTGCTTTTAGTCTTAGAAGTGGAATTCACCACCAACCATCATGCCATCATACAGCTTGACGCCATTAGCTTTGACGCTGCTATTTTCATAATCAGCGCGATTGTTACGGTAGCCAACATAAGCAGTCAGTTGTTCGCTGACATTATATTCGCCACGGACTTCAAGCTCACGATAATTATCCATATCGCCAAAAGACAAGACGTTAGGCGCAAAATAACCCGTTAACGCCAGCGCAAATTTTTTGTCAGCCGCAGGCGTGACACGCACAGTGCCACCAACAGCAATAGCGGTGCCATCTGGCAGCGTATCGTGTTGTTGGAAAACCGCTTTGCCGCCGAGTTGAGCGCTGAGGTCGTTATTGAACTTTTGCGTCAGTGTTAAACCACCCGTAAAGGTATTGCCAAGGTCTTGAACATGGATCCAGGCAACATCTGCTTGATAGTTTTCATTCAGCGCATGTTGATAATTTACGCGTAACGCATCATTGTTAAGGTCTAAAGATAAACTGTCAGCAAATGCTGAACCCGTGGTCGCTAACGCGAATAGCAAGGCATATTGGGCTTTCATGGAAATGCTCCTTAACGGTGCGTAAGAATTGAGATAAGCTGTTATAACCACGACCAATGATGAATGAAAGACGAGTTGTGTAAATATTTGGTTACATTTGTAGGGGCGGTTGGAGGGCTATTTTCAAACAAGTGTTGAATTTGATGACTTTTTAGTGATTTTGGGTAAGAAAAAGGACTTACAAAGCAGTAATTATTTCATGTAGGTCTTACAATTATTTTATCGGACTTTTATCTGATTTGAGCTGAACTCAAACATAGTCATGTTTGGCAATGTAGACGACGGTAATTTGTTTGACAGTAAATGGCAAAGCTCCCTAGTATCACTAATGAGCTAGACGAAATAACAAGAAAATGTCGCTCTTAGGAGAAACGGTATGGGGCATCGTCACACGACGGTGATAAGAGGGATATTACTAGGCTTACTGTGTGTTTTAAGCCTAAACCTATTTGCGCGAGGTGAGCCCGGTGAAGATCAGGTAAAGGCGGCGTTCGTCTATAATTTTGCTAAATTTGTTGAGTGGCCAGAAACCGCGTTCGAGGCTAAAGATGAACCTATGGTGTTATGTATCGTTGGTAAAGATAAAGTAGGCGCTGCATTACAACTATTAGAACAACGAGAAGTGCAGGGCCGCCAGTTGCATATAAGCGTTTTATCTAATACTAAAGAAAGTTTAAAAAGTGTTCACTGCCATATTTTGTTTATTGCCAGTAGTGAGGAGACGAGACAAGAGGAGATATTGGCTGAGCTGGAAAATAGCCCAGTACTTACGGTAGCCGACAATATTGAGTTTGTTAAACAAGGAGGAATGATTAGCCTGTATGTTGAGGCTCAGCGGGTGCAGTTTTCAATTAATCAGACTGCTACTCACAACAATGGCCTTAAACTCAGTGCGCGCATGCTCCAGCTTGCTCGTATCCCACACTAGGAGATGGATATGACAAGATTTGGCCATTTATCCCTCCATCAAAAGCTTCGTCGAATTCTCCTGACTAGTGCTGGATCGGCATTACTACTTGCCTGGTTGACCTTTGCGGTGACGTCCGTAGTTAAATTGCATCAGGATACCAATCAACGGGTGGCGACATTGGCGCAAGTGACAGCGTTTAATAGTCAGGCTGCACTAACCTTTGATGATCCTAAAGAAACCACAAATGTCTTAAGTTCGTTACGTAGTGATCCCAATATCGTCTATGCCTGTGTAATTAGAGCCTCTGGGCAAGTTTTTGCTGAATGGCACAAACCCCTAAAAACACCTTCCGCAGCCGTTTGTACGAATCAAGACGATAATCGTGAGCAATGGTTGATTAATCATTTGCATATTAAAGAGCCTATTTATCTTGAAGATGAACTGATTGGCTATTTGCATATTGATATCGACATGAAGCCCTTGCTACTGACATTGGTCCTATATCTATCAGCCTTAGGCATGTTGTTATTGTTGGCATTGTTTTTAGCCGCTTTTTTAGGCTTGAAACTCGGCAAGTATTTAACAGAGCCCATTTTGAATCTGGCCACGATGGCGGAAGTCGTCTCGGTGCAAAAAAATTATTCTTTGCGAGCAATGGGCAGTGGAACCGACGAAATTGGCCATTTAGTTGATCGTTTTAATGAGATGCTTTTTCAAATTGAACAACGTGAAACAGAGTTGAAGCAGCATCGTGAAGGCTTGGAGCTGTTGGTTGAGCAAAGAACGCGTGAGTTAAATGTCGCCAAAGATGCCGCCGAAGCTGCAAGTTTGGCAAAGTCACAATTTTTAGCGACCATGAGCCATGAAATTCGCACGCCGATGAATGGTATTTTGGGCATGTCCGAGTTATTGCTCGGCACGGCGTTAGACTCTAGGCAGCGCCGATATGTTGAAACCGTTCATGGTTCAGGCGAAGCATTATTATTGATTATTAATGATATTCTGGACTTTTCCAAAATTGAAGCAGGGCGTTTAGTGCTTGAGTCTGTTGATTTTAGTCCTAAAGTGATTGTGCAGGATGTCGTCAGTTTGCTCTCTGAACAAGCGCATCGTAAAGGCTTGGTGCTTACCTGTCAGGTTGATCCAGAAATTCCCTTGTATATGAATGGCGACCCGAATCGCTTACGGCAAATTTTATTGAATTTAGTGGGTAATGCGCTGAAATTTACCGAGCAGGGGCAAGTCAATATCAATGTTTGTAAAGGTAAATCTAAAGAAGCGGCCTTAGATTTTAAAGTGACTGATACGGGCATTGGCATCAAGCCTGATGTACAAACGCGACTGTTCCAGCCCTTTATTCAAGCAGATAGCTCACATGCCCGTCGATTTGGCGGTACGGGCTTGGGATTGGCGATTGTTAAGCAATTGGTTGAGTTAATGGGCGGTAAAATTACTATCCAGAGCGAATTGGGACAAGGCAGTTGTCTTGAGTTTGCCGTCTGTTTTGCACCTGCTGTGGGTACTGAGGCTGATCAAGCCGTCAGTGCCGTCAGTATGCAGTCATTAAGGACGTCTTGGCAGGGTACGCATATTCTGTTGGCAGAAGATACCCCCACCAACCAAGACGTAATGAAAGCCATGCTGTCGGCATTAGGTTGTGATGTCGATATTGTTGTGAATGGTAAAGAAGCATTTGATGTGCTGAAGAACTCGCATTACGACTTAGTGCTAATGGATTGTCAGATGCCAGAAATGGATGGTTTTGAGGCGACAAGATTGTATCGCCATTATGAAAAAGAACATTTCTTGGCGCGCATTCCTATCGTTGCTGTAACCGCTAGTGTGCTTAGCGATGAGCGCGCCGCGTGTTTGGCCTGCGGTATGGACGATATTTTAGCGAAGCCTTTTAAGCGGAAAGAGTTGTCAGTGATTTTAGAGCGTTGGCTAAAACGTCAACCTAAAAGATAAGCACGGTGAGGGCCGAAAAGTCGCGGCGTTGGAGAACTCTCTCCTGATTATCAGAAGAGAGTGGTATCGACGACTAAGAGCTTATAAACCAGCATCAGCTTTTAAAGCCTCAGCACGATCCGTTTTTTCCCAAGTAAACGTTGTAAACGTATCATCACCAACGGTGATCACTTCAGGTGTACGACCAAAGTGGCCGTAAGCCGCCGTTGGCAAGTACATTGGGTGCAACAAATCTAGCATCTTAGTAATGGCATAAGGACGTAAGTCAAAGTGACGACGTACTAACGCGACAATTTGGTC
>CANBZV010000028.1 GCA_947373945.1 Moraxellaceae bacterium | reverse complement strand
CATCGTGTAATGCCAGTTCAGTACCGAGCCGGCAATTTGCCCTTGGGCGACACCAACAACATCATCGGCTCGACCTTCGTAATGACCATTGCCTTGATCAAGCAAATGCCAGATACGTTGTTGTTTGGAGCCATCGTCATAAACAAAATTTTCGACTAACTCACCGTGATTGCCGTGCCAAGTACCCGTCATTGCGACATGAAAGCGTTTGACCAAGGTGCCCGAGCGATCCTGAAATTGTCCCCATGCCTCTAGTTCACCATTCAAAAACTGTTTGAGATCTAGCGATGGGGTCAATGGTTGATACTGCTCAACACTGTTTGAGGAACAGGCACTGAGCAATTCAATGAGCACGCACAGATAGATCTTGTTCATGGCTTAGTCTCTTTGCAGCAATAATTGGCAGACATCGGTACGTTGCGTTAAAAAGCCCGCTTCGCAATACCAATAATAAAAACGCCACAAACGGATAAATGCTTCATCAAAACCTTGGTGACGAATGTCGGCCAGTTTGTTATCAAAATGATGCCGCCATTGTTTGAGGGTTTCGGCGTAGTCAAGGCCAAAGTTAAAGGTGTCTTTAATTTGCAAATGTGCTGCTTGAGTCTGTTGCGCTAAAATATTTGGTGAAGGCAACATGCCGCCGGGGAAAATGTATTGTTGGATGAAATCAGTTTTAGAGCGATAGTCTTGAAAACGCTCATTAGCAATCGTGATAGTTTGAATAGCCGCTTTAGCGCCCGAGCGCAGACTGCTGGCGATTTTGGCAAAATAAGTTGGCCACCATTCTTCACCCACGGCCTCTAGCATTTCGATAGAGACAATGGCGTCATATTGGCCAGTAATATCCCGATAGTCGCGAAACTCGAATTTAACTTTGCCTTCGGCAGGGGTATTGATAATGCGTTGGTTGGCATACGCTAATTGTTCTGTTGACAAAGAAATGCCGGTAACAATACAGCCGTATTGACAAGCAGCATATTCAGCAAATGCGCCCCAACCACAGCCAATTTCGAGAATATGATCGCCTGCTTTAACGCCGAGTTGTTTTAATAAACGATCATATTTGGCGTATTGCGCGGCGATTAGGTCCTGATGCGGAAACTCAAAAACGGCAGATGAATAGGTCATGGATTCATCAAGCCATAACCGATAAAACGCATTGCCAATATCGTAGTGGGCATGAATGTTCTTTTTACTGTTGCTACGCGTATTACGGTTTAACAAATGACGTAAACGATAAAAAATCGTGCCAAAGAAATTGCCGTAAACGGCACTGTCTAATGCCTGTTCATTTTTTAATGCCAGCAGCAACACGTCGAGCATATTCGGGCTGTCAATCCAGCCATCGCGATAAGCTTCAGCGAAGCCAATATCGCCACTCTGCATGATTTTGCCAATTGCCGCCCAGTTCTTGATGACCAAAGCGGCATCTACACCCGCTTTTTTTCCTTTAAACACATAGTCTTCGCCATTAGGCAAACTCAGTGTCATGGAGCCAGAATTAAGCCGCTCTAACATTTTGCAGAATAAAATTGCTTTGAAAGGCAAACCAGCCCCTAGGGAAGCGGGATAATTGATCGTCATAAGCTAATCTCCATGCGCGGCGGGGTGGGTTTGCGATAAAAGGTCGCGCCTTTTCGCCAAAGTTTGAGGGCTTGCCAATGAATACGAATAACGACTAAGACGGTTGACCAACCAAAGCTGGCGATGGTTTTGATGATGTTTGTTGTCGAAAGTGGGGCAGCCGTACCAGTGACCACTGTTTTTAATTGCAATTGTTGGTCTACCCAATAATTGATGGACACAGTGCGTTTGCCGGGTTGTTGGTAAAAACGAAATCGGTATTCCCCCTTAACGTCAAAAAAGGGCGAGACATGAAAGATCTTTTGGCACTGTAGTTCGCTGTGTTGGTCTATAACACCCCTCTCTGGTGGGGTCAGTAAATAGCAATGACGTTCACCGAAGGTGTTGTTGACCTCGCATAACACCACACGTAATTGCTGTTCTTGATCGTAGCAATACCAAAAATTTACGGGGTTAAAGACAAAGCCTAAAATACGTGGTTGAGTGTGCAGCCAAATGTCGCCATCAATGCAATCAGTCAATTGATGGTCGTTTAATATGCCGCGTATCCACGCCTCGGCATCTTGGCCATTGCCATAGTCACGTTCATAAAAACCGAGTAAATTAAAACGGTTATAACCAAAGAGCGAACTTGAAAGTTGTGTTCGTGCCGACAACGGAAAGCATAAAAAAAGTGCAGGGTATTGAAATCCATGGGCAGCATGGCCTAAACGCTTGTGAGCAACGGTACCTAGATATAACCAAGGTTTAGTCATTGATTTCATCATTATGCCCACACAGCAGGCCAAGGAATATCGGCCCCCAATAATTGCGCTACGCGCATACCCGATTTAAGACCATCTTCATGGAAACCGTAACCAGCCCATGCGCCGCAAAAATAAACACGATTTTTACCTTGAATAAGATTGAGCTGTTGTTGCGCTCGATAGGCGCTGGCATCAAGTTGTGGATGCGCATAATCTAATTCCGCCAAAATCAAGGTGTCGTTAAGTGCTTCCGGAGGGTTCAGCGTGACAAATAACGGCGTGTTAAACGGTAGCGGTTGTAATTTATTCAGCCAGTAGGTCACAGCCACCGGGCGATAGGGGTCAGGCGTGCTGGCGGTGTAGTAGTTCCATGCTGCCCATGCCGTTTTGTTTTCAGGCATGATACTGGCATCAGTGTGTAAATAGGCTTTATTGGGGGCATAGCGAATAGCGGACAATATGTCATTTTCGTCAGCACTAGCATCGCTTAACAGCGCCAGCGTTTGATCGCTATGCGTTGCCATAATGACGGCATCATAAAGATCACTGCCGTGGGCATAATCAACGATGACACCATCTGTGTCGCGTGTGATTTTTAAGGCCGGAGTGTTGACACGAACATCACCAATCCCAGCACAAAGTTTTTTGACGTATTCACGCGAGCTGTTTTTGACAGTTAACCATTGAGGGCGATTGTTAATTTGTAGCAACCCGTGGTTTAAGCAAAACTGCAAAAAAGATTCAGCAGGAAAGTCTTCCATTTCTGCCGGAGCCATCGACCAAATAGCGGCACCCATCGGTAGTAAATACCATTCGCAAAACGCTTTGCTGTATTTGCCAGCCCGCAACAGCTGACCCAACGTCGGTTTTTCGATACGGGCAACGGCTAATAGTGACGAGGCTTCTTTATTAAAACGGATGATATCAATAATCATCTGCCAGAATTTTGGCTTGAGTAGATTACGTTTTTGGGCAAATAAACTGCCTAATGTGCTGCCAGCCCATTCAATCTGTTCATAAGGCAAGCGCACACTAAAACCCATATCGGTATTTGCGGTTTCAACCCCCAATAACGCAAAAAGTTGAATCAAATTGGGATACGTTTTTTCGTTAAATACCAAAAAACCAGTATCAACGGGAAACGTCAAACCATCTAAATTGACATCAACGGCGTTACTATGACCACCAACATAATCATTAGCTTCGAATACAGTTACATGGTGCTTCAGTGCCAACAACCACGCGGCACTGAGACCAGAAATTCCTGAACCGATAACGGCAATTTTCATAGTTGGCACTGTCAAAAGTTTAAGTAAAATAAAAAACGGGTTAAACAAAAATCGCTGGAAGTTATGTTTGTCTGATACAAAACATTAAGATAAAGCAATAACGCCACATCAACATTGGACAAAAGTGGGACAAGAAAAGCATCCGATGATTAATCATCACTCCGGTATGCTTAAGAGAAAATTAAACAGCATAATTGCACTTGATCAGAGGCGATTTGTCCCGATGAACTGGCTTTGTTACCTTTAAGTACGCAGCGCATGGGTTATTGGATGCAAAAATTTTTTTGTTTAAAGCCACATCGGGGTAAGCTATGGCTTCACCGAGGAACATAGACTTATGCTGCATCCAAGCTTAGAGCCTGCGTTGGCGTTATTGCCGAGTGATAAACCTGTGCTGTTACTGACGCGCCATTCAATACGGGAACAGGCAGCCCATAACACCCTGCCATCGTATGATTTGCCCTTAACGCCCGAAGGAATTGTTTTAGCGGAGCAGTGGGGTAAACGACTGGATCGCCCAATTCATGCTCTGTATTCCAGTCCTGTGGGACGTTGTGTTGATACGGCTAAAGCGATGAGTCGTGGTGCTGGGTTAGTTCTGCCGATTGAACAAATGACAACACTAGTTGAGCCTGGTTGTTATGTGCATAGTATTCGCCAGGTTGGGCCGTTATTTGTGCAAATGGGGCCATTGGCATTTGCTAATCATCATTTGTCTCATGCAATGGATGGCATACTGAGTCCAAAAGATGGAGCGAGTAAGCTCATTCAGCATTTGTATACCAGTCAAGAGCAGGCTCAGGCGGGTAGTCTTGTTATTCATGTCACTCACGACACGATTCTGGCGGCTTTTATTTATCATTTAGCTCAACAAACGACCATTGATGAGCATGATTGGCCGTGGATGATGGAGGGTGCATGGTTGTGGTTTGATAATTCGTCCCTATATTGGTTATGGCGCGGTACGTTAGGGCAAGTTGACCTAGCAAATTATTTGGATTTAAAGAGCAAACTATGACAACAGCTTTAGTCATTCGTGACTTAACTAAAACCTATAAAAATGGTTTTCAAGCGTTAAAGGGCATCAACCTTACCGTTGAACAAGGTGATTTTTATGCTTTGCTAGGGCCAAACGGTGCAGGAAAATCCACCACCATTGGTATTGTTAGCTCCCTGGTGAAAAAGACATCCGGCTCAGTCCGTGTTTTCGATTACGACCTTGATACAGATTTATCGTCAGCGAAACAACAACTAGGCGTTGTGCCTCAAGAGTTCAATTTTGGCCAGTTTGAGAAAGTATTTGATATTGTTGCCACCCAAGCGGGCTATTACGGTATCGAAAAAAGTATTGCTAATGAACGTGCGGAAAAATACCTGAAGAAATTGGGTATCTGGGACAAAAAAGATCAACAAGCACGAATGTTGTCTGGCGGTATGAAACGCCGCTTAATGATTGCGCGCGCTATGGTACACGAACCAAAGTTGTTGATTTTGGATGAACCAACGGCAGGTGTAGATATTGAGTTACGGCGCTCGATGTGGGAGTTTTTGACCGAGCTTAATCAGCAAGGCACAACGATTATTTTGACCACTCATTATCTCGAAGAAGCCGAAACTTTGTGTCGTCATATTGCCATTATTGATAAAGGCCATATTGTGAAAGATACCGATATGAAGTCGTTGTTGGCCACACTTGATGTTGAGCACTTCTTACTCGATTTACGTCAGCCAATGACCGCAGCGCCGGTGATTGATGGTATTCCCGTCAAGCTCCTTGATGAGCGCACGTTAGAAATTGCCGTACCAAAATCTCAGTCGATTAATCAGGTTTTTGTTGCCTTAAATAGCCAAGGGATTGATGTCTTGAGTTTGCGTAATAAAACCAATCGTCTCGAAGAGTTGTTTGTGACGATGGTGGAAAAGAACCTCGACAAAACACCTGTAGCAACTTAATTATTGAGTTTATCCATGAATAATCAGCAAACCTACATTGCGTTAGAAACGATCGTCACCAAAGAAATTCGCCGCTTTATGCGCATTTGGGTGCAAACGCTGCTACCGCCTGCCATTACCATGTGCCTGTATTTTGTTATTTTCGGCAATATTGTGGGTCGTCGTGTTGGGCAAATGGGCGGCTTCGACTATATGCAATATATTGTCCCCGGTTTGATCATGATGTCGGTGATAACCAACTCCTACTCCAATGTCGTGTCCAGTTTTTATGGTGCAAAATTCCAACGCAGTATCGAGGAGTTAGTTGTTTCCCCGGTGCCTTATCATATTATTTTGTCTGGCTTTGTTATTGGTGGCATAGTTCGTGGCTTATTAGTAGGTATTATTGTGACGTTACTGTCACTTTTTTTTACTAATCTTCATGTCCATCATTTATTTATTATTATGTATTCGGTATTAATGACGTCGGCATTATTTTCCTTAGGTGGTTTTGTTAATGCCGTTTTTGCCAAATCATTTGATGATGTTTCAATTGTCCCGACTTTCATTTTAACGCCGTTAACTTATTTGGGTGGCGTATTTTATTCTATTGATAATTTACCGCCCTTATTTCAAACAATTTCGTTGTTTAATCCTATTGTCTATATGGTTAATTCTTTCCGTTATGGAATTTTAGGCGTCAGTGATGTCAATATCTATTTTTCACTGATTCTGATTACCTTAACAACGGTCGCTTTATATATTTACTCGCTCAAATTACTGCAAAGTGGTCGAGGCATGAAGGAGTAAGTAACCATGTCATGGTATGAAAAAACAGAACTGGGTAAAATAACAGATTATGGCCAAAGCTATAATCCGGACTTGTTATGCCCATTACAGCGGGCAGAAGGGCGCGAGCAATTAGGCTTAGTTGTTGATAATTTGCCTTTTTATGGCGTGGATATTTGGCATAACTATGAAGCGTCCTGGTTAAATGCCAAAGGAAAGCCCGAAGTGGCCATTGTACAAATGCTGTTTCCGGCCGAGTCGCCATGTTTAATTGAGTCTAAGTCTTTGAAATTGTACTTTAACTCACTGAACTTTAAGAAATTTGATTCAAAAAGTGATTTTACTGCATTGCTGACTCGTGATTTATCGCAAGCGGCGGGTGTTGAGGTGACGATTAAGTTAATATCCGTTGAGGATGCTGCAGATGTACACCGTTTGACAGGTATTTGTTTGGATGAGCTGGATATTGAATTTAATAACTTTCAATTAAATCCGGATTATTTGTGCTGTCATGAAACATCCGAATATGTCAGTGAAGTAGTATATTCACATTTATTGCGTAGTAATTGCCCTGTGACTAATCAACCCGATTGGGGGAGTTTGCACATTAGCTATAAGGGACGGGCGATAGATCACGAGGGATTGCTGCGCTATATCGTGTCGTTTCGCGAACATAATGACTTTCACGAACAGTGTGTTGAGCGGGTCTTTGCCGACATCATGCGCCTGTGCCAGCCCGAAAAACTGACGGTGCAAGCGTATTACACCCGTCGTGGCGGACTAGATATTAATCCGTTCCGTTCTAACTATGAACAGTTGCCGTCTTTACAACGTTTGGTTAGACAGTAGTCAAGCGCGACTTAACGAAGAAATAAACATTCCCATGGACATTCGTCTTATGGCACAAGATGAATAAATAAACGGTCTTTGGCGTAAGTCCGCAAGAATGGCTTGCCAAGCTTTTCTACAATCGCCACAATCATTCGGTCTTTGATCGATAACAACGCAGGGCTGTTCAGTCCTCTAATTGTATACGGCATTCCACCCGGCATATTTTGTGGTATGACCTCCCGTTAAAGCGGGGAGTGGCGGTTTGTAGGTTGCACTGAACAACACTGATCATAACGTTAACTTAGGGAGTTTTTATGACCGCATACTTTGGTTTTGAGCCTAGTGAAGGCTTAAAAAATGATATTGAAACTATTTTGGCGAACTTGGCTAAAAAAGTACCTGAACCTCAATATCATTTGTCGAGTGAAATTTCTAAAGTATTTACCGATGAAGTCATTGATAATTTATTATTGAACCTCGTCGGTGTTATGCAGAATCATGGCGATGGCGAAGGCAGCGGGATGTTAAAATTCCTCGGTGGATTTTTAAAGACCGTTATGCATGGTGCATTAAAGGTTATGCTTGGTAAGTGTGATAATGCCGAAGTAAATAAACGCGCTGATTTTTTGCGTAAGCGTTTATTACAATTGCCAAATGACAAAACACGTTTAGGTTTTGAATTGCCACAAGACGTTTATGATCATTTCCAACACTGTTTTAGAGAAGTTGATGCCGGTAATGGTAAAAACTTTACCGAAGAACTCACTAAAACGATGCTAATGTTTAGTGATTTGTCATTAGTATATTTCTTCGATGATTTTATCAGTGGCTTAAACTTAGGCATGATTAATCGTAAGATGGCGAGTGTGACCCGTTCTGGTATTCATAAAGAAAGCCACAGCACGATTAAAAAGCTGATTCCATCATTAACCGATGAGCAGTTAAAAGACTTTTCGGCTTATTTCAAAGCGATGTTGGTTGAGCGTTAATTATTTCTATGGCTACTTATTATGCAATTCCGTGTCCTGATGGATTACGTGAAAACTTTGCGAAGCTCGTGCATAATTTTGAGCAGGGTGTTACAGAGCCACAAAATCAATTATTGATTGCCGTGGCGAATGACTACACCGACAAAGTTATTGAAGTGATGATTCTCGGTAATAGTGAATTATTAGACCAAACGAGTATCGCGGCAAAAGTGCTGAATAATGTAGCCAGCGTCATTAAAGCGACGGCGCATACACTGATTAAACAAGTCTTGCATAAGATGAAAAATCAGGAGATGGCGCCGTTAGCTGCGCAAATCAGGGCGCGTAAACTTATACTTGCTGATCAAGAATATATAAGTTTTCCTGTTCCTAGCGACTTAGCGCAACGTTATCGTCATAGTTTTATTGCGATTCGCCAAGGCGATATTAGCGCGCGACCTCAGTTAATGGAGGCGATGTTAGAGTTTTCGACATTAGCAAATCATTATTTTTATGTGGAATCGATTCGGCCATTAAAACTAGGTTTGATCACCCGTAAAATCGCCGATTTAGGAGGTGTGACGATCAATAAAGCATCTCAGGCGGCCATTAAAAAACTTATTCCCAGTCTGAATATTGAAGAGCTTCAAGGCTTTGTTGACTATTTAGAACCATTTTTTGTTGATGCAACATAAAACCGATTACCATTCGTCAATCTGTCGATACAGCAGTACTTTACAATAAATGGATTCCCGCTTTCACGGGAATGACAAACCAAAAAAATCCTCAAGACGAACAACTAATCTCCAGATGTTGTCCCCAGTCGGGTGGCAAATCAGCATAACGTTCGTATTCTGGATGTTCATCGTAAGGACTTTGCAACAGCTTTAGCAACATATCCATCTCGCTAAAATCGCCTTTTTCCGCTTTTTCTATAGCCGTTTGTGCTAAATAATTACGCAAAATGAACTTTGGGTTGATAGCGCGCATCTGTTGTTGCCGCTGCTCGTCGGACAGGCTTTCACGCCGTAAACGTGCGCGATACTGGTCAAACCAAAGGTCAAATGTTGCACGATCTAAACAATCATCTCGTAAGGAGCATGTGGTGTCAGTTTTTTCTACCTGGCTTAACGCTCTAAAACTGCGCGTGTAGTCCATATTGTTTTTCATTAAAATATCGAGCAGCTTAAAGGCTAAATCATTGTCGTCAGTTTCATCGGTTGTTAGCCCTAGTTTGGCTTTCATACCTTGATAATAATAATCGACCAAAACCCCTTCATAGCGATGCAATGCCGCCATGATGTCTTCTTTATCAATCAATGGGGATAGGGCATACGCCAACGCATTCAAATTCCATAAGCCAATGCTCGGCTGCTGGTTCCACGCATAACGACCGGTGTTATCGGAGTGATTGCAGATAAAGCCTGGTTTATAGACATCTAAAAAACCATAAGGACCATAATCAAAAGTACAGCCCGTAATGGAAAAATTATCGGTGTTCATGACACCATGAGCAAAACCCACTAATTGCCATTGCGCCATTAATGTCGCTGTACGATTAACAATGGCATTTAGCAAAGCGGCATAAGGCTGATCTGCATTAGCACAGTCAGGGTAATGACGTTGAATGACATAATCGGCAAAGGCTTTTAGTTGGTTGGGCTGATTATGAAAAATCCATTCAAAATGACCAAAGCGGATGTGGCTATCAGCGACACGAACTAGGGTAGCAGCCGTTTCCATTGTTTCCCGTTGAACAGGTTCTTTTGAACCAATAATGCATAGTGCTCGTGTGGTAGGAATACCAAGGGCATGAATAGCTTCACTGCATAAATACTCGCGGATTGAGGAGCGTAATACCGCGCGACCATCGCCAAAACGAGAATACGGTGTCCGGCCTGCACCTTTTAAATGAATATCCCAGCGCTCGCCTTTTGCGTTGACGACTTCGCCTAATAGTAAGCCTCTGCCATCACCAAGTTGGGGGTTATACATACCAAATTGATGGCCGCTATAGGTCATCGCTAATGGTGTGCTCTTTGGCAGAAATGCATGTCCGCCAAAGTACTGGCTTAGCTCTGTTGCTGTTGGAGTCTCTAAGTCCAGTAGTAACGCGGCGGCAGGATTAAAGTGAACTAAAAATGGCGATTTAATGGCGGTGGGAGTGACTAGGCTAAATAGGGTTTTGGGTAAATTAGCAAAAGTATTATCAAAGTTAAGCGTCGTCAAAGTCGCCATCGTTGAATTGCTCAGTCATGCAGGAAAGTAGATGAATCATAGCACATCGCGATTATTTGCCCTTTATTCTGTTGCGGCTAAAGCTCAGGTTTAGCGCTACGTCGATATTGCCCAGGCGTTTGCCCTGAGTGTTGTCTGAACCAGCGGATAAAAGACTGGCTTTCGGTAAATTTAAGGCGGATGGCTACGGTATCAATCTTTTCATTGGTTTCGCCCAAATAACGGCAGGCAAGCTCTAGACGTAGCTCATCCAGTAGCTGGCGATAACTGTATGCTTCACGTTCAAATTGGCGATGGAGATGACGACTACTCATGCCTAATGTATCAGCTAATAATTCTCGAGAGGCAGTACCTTGATGCAATAATTTACGCAATTGTGCGCGTGCTTTTTCTAAAAAAGAGGCGGACTGTTCGCGCTTTTCGATTAATTGTAATGCGTGTTGCTCAAGCACTCCCTGTAGTGCTGGGTCAGGATAAGCTAAGGGTGATTTCAGGTTGTCAGCGGATAATACCAAGGCCGAGACTTTCTGGTTGAAATAGACAGGGCAGCCGTACACTCGTTGATATTCCGCCATCAATTCGGATTGTGATGGTGGCCCATGCTCAAGGTATACGGCACGTATAGGTGAAGGCGAACCTTTGATTTGCCGAATTTGAATGGTTAGCCAGCAGCCCAATAAATATTCAGTGGCATGACGTTTGAAAAGGTAGTTGTCGGTTTTGCCGTCCCAGCACCAAAGCGCGACACCCGGTTCATATAACAGCCGAGTATGACCAATATCACTGACCAAACGTTCATAGCGGATAGTCATTTCGATGACTTCTAGCAGCGTACTGCAAGCTTGCCGAATATAACCGAGGACACCAAAACCTGCGGCATCAGCTTTTTCAGACATATGCAGGCCGATAAGTGGATCTTGGCTGATTTCAGCACTGACACAGACTAAGCGCTCCAAACACAGGGCAGGAACTCGGCCGGTGAGGTTGCTTAGCTGGTCTGCATTTAGGCCAGAGGCTGTTAGCAGGATATTGGCTGGTAAGCCGCTGGCTGAGGCACTGGTGATAATGTGTTGCACAAGTCCAGTGAGTACGGTATCACCCGAGTCTAGGTTATCGTTTGTCATTATTGTTCTAATTATTTTACATCGTCCTAGAATACATAAAAAAAGCGAGTAAGTTTATAATCGTTATTACCGAGACATTGTTTTTTAACCTAAATTCAGCACAAAAAATGGCAGCCGAAGCTGCCATTAGCAAAAAGCTAGCGCTTGCCTATTACAAGCCAGCTACTTTTAAGCGATTAGCTTGCTGTCTAAATACCGAGACTGGATTGCTTTCAAAGATATTCACTAAGCCAAAAACTTGATTGACTTCATCCAAGTGGTTCATGCCGTAGTTGTCGCGAATGACCATACCCAAATGGCTGGAGCATTGAGGCACCAGACCATCATTGGCTTTGCCACCAAAAGCCGCTTGGGTTAATAACAGTGCGTAATCAACAGGATCTAACACATTAGTCATTGTTGAAGTGCCGCCCCAGGAGTAATAATGAACACCATTCACTTCAGCCGCGCCTTGACCACAGGGATTCGCAGCAGTCGGCATACCAGCTGGAAATTTGGCGTTGAAAGCAGCCGCACCCTTAGTGGTGAGCGAAGCGAGTCCAGCTAGCGAGTCTTGATCATATTTTTGTCCCGACACCATGCCAATCAATGCACCAAAGCCATTGACGATACTTGATAACGTCGATGCGGCGATGGGGCCTACACCTGGAATGGTGGTCACACCAGAAATAGCATCGGCAACAGGAGAGCCAGTATTAGGGCCGCCGACGGAGGTCGCCGATGCGATGCGAGTCGGTATTAACCCAGCGACATAACGAATAGACTGCGCACCGTGGCTATGACCAATCAAATTAACTTTTTGTGCGCCAGTAATCGCCAAAATTTGTTGGACTTGATTTAACAGTTGTTCGCCACGAACTTCAGATGAGTTAAACGATGACATTTGGGTGACGAAAACGGTGCTGCCATTAGCCGTTAAATCTTGAGGAATGCCATACCAGTAGTCAATAGGGCCAATTTTGGAAAAGCCGGCCATTCCATGTGCTAGGACAATAGGGAATTTGGTTTGGGCATAGTTTGATGTTGCTGAGACACTACCGCCAGTACGGCAGCCTGTAGTGTCACACAGCGTAATATTGCTGGCATTGGCTACTGCCGAAGCCAAAAGACCAGTACTAAGCATCATTCGGGATAAAATAAACTTCATTGCCGCTACCTCTATTATTGTTGGAATACATCAAGATGCCAGCGGGAAGTCAGTGTTAAGCATCTTGTGTTTGGGTGTGGGCAGAGTAACGAAACCATGAATGGACTACAGTAGCAGCAAGAGACATGGCATAAACAAATTAGGACATCGGTATCTTCTAGCTTGCCTGATGCGTTTTAAGTTCGGTAAAAGCTAATAGCAAATGATTAGTCTGCCTGCTCAACATGCCGACAACTTGGAAATCCCGAACATCCCCAAAAAGCCTGACCATCATTTTTACGTGCTCGTAAAATCATGGGTTTTTGACACTGTGAGCATGTTTTTGCTGCCGTTGATGCTGTAGTGTCTTTACTTACTGCTTTAGCGCGTGGTTTTTTTGTCGTGGTCGTTGTTTTGCTTGTTGCAGTTTTAGCTTTTACATTACGTCTTGTTTTAGGTTTAGCTGGCGCGTTACGTTGCCCTTCGGGTGTACTGAGTATGATGGTGGAATTCGCCGCAAGGGCAACCAACTTCTCTATACTTTGCCGTTGTTTGTCTAAAAAGAGGTCAGGATCTAGTCCTTCTTTTTCAATCGCAGCTAATTCTTGCTCCATCATTGCTGTTGCAATCGGGCTTTTTACTTCTTTAGGCAAGGCTCGGATCAGCTCGCGACCCGTGGTGGTGGCGTTGATGTTTTTACCGGTACGTTCAATAAAACCTCTATCAACTAAGGTTTGTAAAATGCCTGCGCGCGTCGCTTCTGTGCCTAAACCCGCATTTTCTCTGAGTAGCTTTAGCCATTTATTGTCTATGTCTTTGGTTTTAGCGGCAACGACACGATGCACACTTTCCATGTCGCTAATCAGCGTGCCATCGGTATAGGCTTTAGGAGGATGGGTTTGTTTTTGGCGTGCTTCCGTCGCCAGTTTATGTGCTGTTTCACCTAAAATAATGGGTGGTAATGCCTGTTCAGGCTCCTTATCTTCAAGTTCAGCTTTAAGACCGTCTTCGTTTTTACTTTTGGCCTTTTGGGGCGGATAGAGCACTTTCCAGCCTTCTTTGAGCGGGATGTTGCCTATGGCTTTAAAACGCTGTGAGCCAAATGTCGTTTCGACTTCGGTTTTTTCAAATTCATAGGCAGGAAAAAATTGACCGAGATAGGCTCGGGCAATCAAATCATAGACTTTTTGTTCTTTGTCTTTTAATTGCGCATACGTTGCGCCATTGCCACGCACCGGAATAATAGCGTGATGGGCGGTCACTTTTTTATCGTTCCATGCGCTCGACTTTAACGCCGGATTCGCCTGTTGAATAAAGGGCGCAAGGTTAGGATAAATCTGTGCTAAAGCCGCCAAAATATCCCGCGCTTCGCTGTGTTGAGACTCAGGTAAATAATCGCAATCCGTACGCGGATAAGACGTAAGTTTGTAGTCTTCATACAGGCTTTGGCAAATGGTCAGCACCTCATCGGCTTTCAGGCCAAAGCGCGCGCTGGCATCTTTTTGTAGTCGTGACAGGCGATAAGGCAATGGCGGTGCAGTCTGTAAATGCTTCTTTTCTAATAAACTAATAATGCCAGTGTCAGGTAATTGCAAAATGGCATTAGCAAAATCAAGATCGGTAATACGACCATCGGTATAGCGCTCTTTAAGGTTTTCCGGTGCGATCCACGTTGCCCAAAAACTACCCGCAGCAACGCCAACCTGTACCATTGGCACATAATAGGTTTTGCTGACAAAGGTTTCGATTTCGTGATCGCGCATGGCGATTAACGCCAACGTCGGTGTTTGTACCCGACCAATACTGACGACGCCGCGATAACCGTTTTTTTGTGCGGCTAAAGTAAATGCTCGTGATAGATTGATACCTACCAACCAGTCGGCGACGGAGCGCGTTTGTGCTGCCTTAAACAAGGGCGCATAGTACAAATTACTTTTTAGGCTGCGTAAGGCTTTTTGGATAGAAGCACTGTCTTGAGCGGCCAACCATAACCGTTGCACAGGTTTACGATTACGGTGGTGTTGCAACACCCAATCGACCAATAATTGCCCTTCACGGTCGGGGTCGCCTGCGTGAATGACGTCATCGGCCTGTTTGAGTAAGTCGCCAATCACTTTTAATTGTTTACGTACGCCTTTGTCGTCTTTAGCGATGATTTTGATGGCGCTAGGCAAAATTGGCAGATCAGCAGCGTGCCATTTTTTATAACGCTCATCGTAGACATGAGGTTCGGCCAACGTCAGCAAATGGCCAAAACACCACGTCACTCGATAATTACCGACGCTAATATAGCCATCCGCGCGTTGCGCATGACCTAAATATTTGGCCAGCTCATTGGCAACCGAGGGTTTTTCGGCGATGACGATAGTCGTCATTCATTGTCCTTTTGCAAATGAGAGTATTAATTAAAATAATCTAAATTATAGGTGTTAGGACGAGGGTGTCGTTGCTGTTGACGACAAAGTACGATTCGCCACACCATCAACCAGTAACAGTTGTATAGCGTTCGCCAGTCGTTGCTGTTCTTGCTTGTCATCTGGATGGGTTAAAAAGCGTAAGGCACTAATTAAAATCATGCCGACAATCGCATGACCAGTGGCTTCAACATCAAGATCTGCACGGAAAAAGCCCAGCTTCAAACCATTGCTCATATAGGCGGCAACCAACTTGCCACCCCAATCGAGTAGATTCATCATCCGGTCAGTCATCTGTTGGTCGATAGAGGTCGCTTCAAAAAGCATTAGTCGCGCCATCGCCGGATTTTCGGCAAAAATTCCCACCAAACGTTTCGCGATGCGCGCACATTGTTCGCGGTATTCTGCTAACGAAGCGGCAGCAGAAGGAGCATTTTCAGCCACCAAAGTCGCCATAATTTTTGCAGAGACATCATCAATGACGTGATCGAGGATATCGCGTTTGTTTTCAAAATGGCGATAAAAAGTGCCATGACCAATACCTAAGCGCTTGGCAATATCGGCAATCGCCGTTTGATGATAACCCCGTGCCGAGAACTCAATAAACGCCGCCTGAATAATATCAGCGCGTAATTGCAGTCGATTGCGTTCGGCACGACTAAGGGAGGGTGATTCGCTCATGGTCAACAAAGTAATCTCAAAGAACAGCAAAAGTATAGGGTTAGATGATGTCTTGTTTAAGCGCAAACGGCTCGTCCAACGCGGTTTATTATGACATTTAGACTGCGCAGCGCCTAGTAAAGTGCTAGGTTGATTTGCTGTTATTACTACATTAACTAATGTAACAGATAGCAGTGATTTTTAAAGTTGACATTACGTTCCGTTTGTGACAATTTATTCCTATTGCCGCTGCTATGCCTGAAAAGTCATCGTCAGCTATGACTTGTAAGCTCAGTATTGAATTGATAACTGCAAGCGATATTACGAATAGGAGTGATGTTTCATGCTAATTTCCAACAATCGAGTTGTGCTATTTTTTCCACTAGTAATGTATGACCTGACTCAACTCCTGTTGTTTCCGCTCAACTATGCTATTGGTGGATTGTGTTACCTGCAGCCGAAGAAGTCCGTGTGGAATGATCACGACTTTCAAACTCAAGATGTCAGTGGCACCGCCAAGTCACTGGAGGAGCTAAAGTGGCAGATAGTGAACCAAGCTGACATTGCCTATCACGAGCAGGATTTGGTTCGTCTTTACGACTCGCTGCCCGCAGTCAGTGCCAGTGATGATCTCATCGGGCGCACTTGGAAAGGTAAGATTCTGCGAACTAATCATTCGGTACTTGATATTGCGGAATGGGCGTTGGTACGGCCGTTGACCAAGCTTGGGCTGGGCTGGGGCAAACGCTACCGCACCGCAGAAAAAGGTGACCCTTTGTTGCTTAACTGGAAGAGCAGGATTTATACGCCCATTCCGTTCTGGGGCAATGTTGGCATGACCGATATTCGCTGGCGTGGTGAGACGACGGCCACCATGAACTATGACCACCAACCGTGGAAGGACTATTTCAAATTGCTGACTGATCAAGACGGCAAAGTCGTGTTGCTTGGTGTCTGGACCCATAAGCATATCGCTGGCGGTTGGTTTACGTTGACCCTTGATCAGGACACTCCTACGGACATTTGAAGGCCCAGCTTTTCAGGAAATGCCCGTGGATGCTCTAGTTATGACGCCATTACTGCCGAGATAAATCATCATGAATGCTAAAGTGAAAAACCAAGAAAACTCACAACAACAAGCGATACCCCCAGAGTCCATACAGCAAATCATTGTTATTGGTGGTGGTTTTGCCGGTGTTGGTGCAGCCATCAAACTGCGCGAAGCGGGGATCATGAATTTTCTGTTGTTAGAAAAAGCATCCGAGTTAGGCGGTGTCTGGCGCGAAAATACCTATCCGGGCTGTGCATGTGATGTACCTTCGGCGTTGTATTCCTATTCGTTTGCGCCAAATCCTAACTGGAGTCGGGTATTTGCCGAGCAAACAGAAATCAAAGCGTATTTGCAAAGTACGGCGGCGCGTTACGGCGTGATGGCGCATGTGCGTTTTCAGCACGAGATGCTGGAGACAGCGTGGAATAACGAATTAAAGCTGTGGGTGATTACCACCAATGCTGGGACGTATTATGCCCGTTTTGTGTTGATGGCTTGTGGGCCTATGCACGAGCCGGTATATCCCAATATTAAAGGGCTAAAGGATTTTAAAGGGACGATATTTCATTCGGCGCGCTGGAACCATGATTATGATTTGCGTGGTAAGCGTGTTGCCGTCATTGGTACGGGGGCATCAGCGATCCAGTTTGTCCCTAAAATTCAACCGCAAGTGGCTAAGCTGACGGTGTTCCAGCGCACACCACAATGGGTATTACCCAAGATGGATCAATCGTTACCGCCGATTATTCAAGCCGTATTTAAACGCTTACCCATTAGCCAGTTAGCGATGCGTGGCGCGGTTTTCAGCGTCTTTGAAGTGTTGAATGGCGGTATGCACCATCCCAAAGTCATGCAACAGTTTCAGCGTTTAGCCAAGTTTAATTTAGAGAGTACAGTGAAAGATTCGGCAATGCGCCAAAAGCTGCTGCCTAATTTTATTATTGGTTGCAAACGAGTGCTGCAATCGAACGAATGGTATCCCGCACTAATTCAGCCTAATGTTGATGTCATTGCCAGTGGTGTACAAGAAATTCGCAGCCAAACCATTGTTGCTGATGATGGTTCTGAGCATGAAGTTGATGCCATTATTTTAGGCACAGGTTTTGAAATTACGGCGCCGCCAATTGCTAAACATGTGCGCGGTCGTAGCGGCAAAACAATGGCCGAGATTTGGCAGGGCAGCCCTGAAGGTTATATGGGCACCATGGTTGCC
>CANBZV010000027.1 GCA_947373945.1 Moraxellaceae bacterium | reverse complement strand
TGCAGGACAAAACCAGCCGTCCAGCGCGGAACCAACTGAGAAAAACTGTACCACAAACCAAAACCGGCGGTTGCGCGTAATTTATCGAATGAACTGAAAGCAGCTTTCAAATTCGGATGCTTGAGCGGAAAACCCGGCAACATGGTATTACCCGCCACCACCGCTGCAAAATCATCAGGACGTTCGGCAACTAGACGTAAGCCAATCAAGCCACCCCAATCCTGACACACCAGCGTTATATCTTTTAGCTGCAACTGCGTCAGCACTGAGCCAATCCACTGCACATGACGGACATGACTATAATCGCCCTGCTCGGTTGGTTTATCGGAACGGCCAAAACCAATCAAATCGGGGGCAATAACACGATAGCCAGCCTGTACAACAATAGGAATCATTTTTCGATAGAGATAACTCCAGCTCGGTTCGCCATGCAGCATCAACACCACCGGCGCGTTTGGTGAGCCTTCGTCGAGATAATGTAGACGTAACTGCCCGCCTTCGGTGTCATCGACCATTAGATAATGTGGGGCGAAATTATAATCGGGCAAGTTGGCAAAACGGTCATCGGGGGTGCGAAGGTAGTTCATGGTGGGCATCCTTGTAACGAGTGATGAATGTTGGCATTGTGCATGGTGCAAACGGCTGTCGCAATCCTATAACGGCCAAACGCGCTGACTACTTTACGAGTTAAGTCCATTACGCCATACTGGTCTGAACGACGAATGAGCCGCTTCGCCCGTAGGCAAATGCTGAGGGCTCATTACTGGACAACGGCTAGCACACCTATTTTTCCTACAAAGCTAGCTATTCTCGCTCTTAACTTGCCACTATCATTATGCCCAGTTCGGATCGCACCCTCAAAGGCCTGCATTTTCCCGCTCAATATTTAGAAGTTGGCGAAGTGCTAACGCGCTCACTAAATTTGGATATCGCCGACTACTATCGCTATTGCGATGTCAGTTTTCCCCGCCAAAAAGCGCCGTGGGCAACCATCAATGGCAAGCAAATTCAACGCTCAAACGAGTGGATGCTTAAAATCTGCCCTATCGGCACCGCGCCCATAGTGACATTTATGGCTCACTTTCCTGTCACCAGTCACGGTGCCGTTGGTATGTTGGCCATTACCGCTCAGACCTTAGGCGATGCGTTACAGTGCTCTCTTGATTACGCTACGTTGATGATGCCAGCCTACAGCATACAACGTTATGACTTGCGTGATCAGGTGCATATCATCTTCGATCTGCGCTATGACTTTGGTGCAATCAATCATTTTTTTACCGAAACCGTTGTTGTTGCCTTTCTGCAAATCCGTCCCTTTGTCAGCACCCCTCCCTCACAACGACCTGAGATACACTTTACCCATGCACCCATTGGACTAGCTGCTGATTATGAGCAAGCATTCGACGCTAAGTTTATTTTCAATAGTCGTCAAAACAAAGTCGTACTCGCTAAAGAGGATTTAAACATTCCACTACTTGCGCCCAGCCCCACCTCACACCTGATGGTGAAGTCAGCGCTTGAGCAACAAAGTCGAACACAGTTGGCTGGTCGACCGGTAATGCAGGAAGTCAAACGCCAACTACAAAAAGCCCTGCGCGAAAACCGCGTATTGGATGCACAAACGATGGCTAGTTTGATGGCGATGTCTGCACGTACTCTCAGCCGCAGACTACAAATTGAAGGCTACACCTTGCCACAATTACAAGCAGAGGTTGGGATTGAATACGCCGAACTATTACTGCTGGAAACAGATAAAAACATCGCGCAAATAGCCTATGCTGTCGGCTTTAAAGATGCCGCGTCGTTTGCCCGTGCCTTTAAACGTTGCACTGGCAAAACGCCGACGGCTTTACGTGTACGGATAACTGACTGACGCCAACTTAATAACGTATTTCTGCCAACCAAGAGCTAACCGCGTTATTAAACTCATCGGCTTTATCAACCATCACCCAATGACCGCTATTAAACTCACGCACCATATTGTGTGGTCGTACACTCATTTTTTCTAGCCACGTTGACGAATGAAACATAAATGGCTTTTTACGGCCATAGGCATAAAAAAATGGACACGGTGGATTAACCTGCTGTAACCCATCGAATGTCCCTAACACACGCAGCCAACGAATAGCATACGGATAATTCATACGGGCATGAATATGTTTAGGCTCGGCTTTACATTGCAAACCCTTCGCCACGCCCCTCGTGATGTAATCACCGACAAAACCACCGACTTGCCACGCCATGGCCAGTGTTAGTTGATAACTAAAAATCATGCCTTTAGCCGCAATCGACAACGATTTTTCCAAATCACGCGAATTGGAGTCGCCAATATCAATAGCAATCAAACGGGCCACGCGATCGGGATACAACATTGCAAACTGATAACCGTAGATACAACCCCAATCATGAATCATCAATATGACTTTTTTGTCAGGACTCACGGCGTCAACAACTTGACGTATGGTCTCAATCACTTCGTCCAACGAATAACCTTTTTTCTGCGGCAGGTCACCAAAGCCTGGTAGCGAAAATGTGACACAACGGTAATTTGGACTAAAGAAACGAACCTGATGACTCCAAATACGATGAGTATCAGGCCAGCCATGTATCATCACGATGGTTTCGTCGCCACTACCATCAATATAGACAGGCACACCAGCCACCACTAATTGAGTACTCATACACTATCTCCTACGCTACGTTAGCCTGATGCTCAGCGGTCATCACCCACGCTGGAAATTGCGTGATTAACGCCTGCCCGGAAAAATATAAAATCCAGTTATAGGAATAATACTGAAAACTCGGCACAGCGGGGTTATTAGGTAGCCAAGTGGCAAATAAAACCAAATCAGAATAAGGAATAAGCAATGCGCCAAGTAACACGAGCAAACTTCCGGTACTGTATTTCGAACTATGGAAAAACCAAATTGCGAACAACGGCATCATCACATAAATCGTGGCATTAAAAACAAACGAACCATAATAAAGAACAGCCATACCGTGTAAAAGCAGCTCTACATGTTGCAACCACGACAGAATATTCACCAGCAAAATCGGCAAAGCGACTAGATATTGCAAGCCCGAAAAGCGTGACTTACGCTGTTGTTGCAGACTCGCTTTATTGAATTGCCAGAAAGCAAAACAGTAAATAGCATAACCCGCACCGAATAAAAATAGCGCCCAAGTCAATTTTAAAGCAACAGGCTGCACTGCACTAAGCGCACTATTGACGTAATCACCTACTGCGGTAAATGTGGTGGCCAAAGCAAACCAAAATGCATATTTCAACCCAGCATATTGTTTGTCTGCCGTCAAAAACAGCGTCAATTGCGAAGCGACTAATACCGCTATAAGTAATAAATGAATGCCGTGATAGCAAACATCACTAAGGCGAAATAGCCCAGCCAATAAGGTTATTTCAAGGGCGACTGAGGCCACCAATAATACCAGTGACAGTTTAATGTAATGATGCGGCGACATAGAGGCAACCTGAGTCAAGCCAAATGACACATCACCACGCGATGATTGCTTGATGATGACGGAATGTCGAAAACCCTTAGGGATAAGACATTGCCATTACATCAACTACAACCATGCTATAGCCGCCAATGTCATGCTTATTGCGCCACATTCTGATCACCACCCATAAAAAAGGCGAACCCACAGGCTCGCCCTTCTTACTATGGCGAATAAACTCGCCCCAATGGTAGATTAAGCAACGATATAAACGTACTCGTCCTGCACAACCACAGAGTAAGCCGGAATCTTGACACTTTCGTCTTCAAGACATTCACCTGTCGCCAGATTGTAGTGGTGTTTATAAATCGGCGAAGCAACAACCTTATGGCCTTGCAAATCACCGACGAGACCGCGAGAAATTACATTAGCCTCGGAAAACGGATCGAAATTGCCGACCGCATAGATATCGCCCGTTTTTAATTTAAAAACAGCCACTTGCTGGCCTTTTACCAGAGCGCCTACACCCAAATTGACAGGCAATTCAGCGACTGGGCAAACTTTTACTAAGTTAGTCATGATGTTTCTCGTTAGTTCGGTTTACAGCTAGCGGATGAGTCCGCCTCAACACAATTCGTTTTATAGGGCGGATAAATCCGCCCCCGACAATCACACTTCAGCGACAGCGATACGGCCTGCTTTTTCTTGAACGGTAGCTGGACGGATTTGACCACGCTCTTCAACAAAAACTACGTTGTTATCTACTTCATCGCTGTTGACGAAAGAACGGAAACGCTTCAAGGTTTCTGGATCGTTGATGGCGTCTTTCCATTCACAAGAGAAAGTGTCAACGACGTGCTTCATTTGCGCTTCCATCTCTTCGGCAATGCCTAAAGAGTCGTCGATAACAACCGCTTTCAGGTAATCCAAACCACCTTCGAGGTTGTCACGCCAAACACTGGTACGTTGTAAACGGTCAGCTGTACGAACATAGAACATCAAGAAACGGTCAACGTATTTGATCAGCGTTTCGCTATCCAAGTCACTCGCCAACAATTCGGCATGACGAGGTTTCATACCGCCGTTACCACAAACGTATAAGTTCCAGCCTCTTTCTGTCGCGATAATACCGACGTCTTTGCTTTGTGCTTCGGCACATTCACGGGTACAGCCGCTAACACCAAATTTCAGTTTGTGCGGGCTACGCAGGCCGCGATAGCGATTCTCTAAGTCGATGGCGAAACCAACAGAATCTTGCACGCCATAACGACACCATGTCGAACCGACACAAGACTTCACAGTACGCAGGGATTTGCCGTAGGCATGGCCAGATTCAAAACCAGCATCAACCAACTCTTTCCAAATGACTGGCAATTGCTCAACACGCGCACCAAATAAGTCGATACGTTGACCGCCAGTGATTTTGGTGTAGAGCTTGTATTTTTTCGCCACTTCGCCAATCACAATCAAACCATCAGGCGTGATTTCGCCACCCGGAATACGCGGGACGATGGAGTACGTACCGTCTTTTTGCATGTTGGCGAGGAAATAATCGTTAGTATCTTGCAAACCCGCCAACGGTTTTTTCAGAATATGTTCATTCCAGAGCGAGGACAAAATCGACGCGGTGGTTGGCTTACAGATATCACAGCCATCACCTTTGCCGTGTTTGGCGATCATGTCGTCAAACGAACGGATGTTGCCGATTTTCGCCAAGTGATACATTTCTTGACGCGAGTATGCAAAATGCTCGCAAATATCTTTTTTGACTTCGACACCAAGTTTGCCGAGTTCGCACTTCAATACTTGACCGACTAGTGCGGCACAACCACCACAGCTAGTACCGGCTTTCGTGCAGCTTTTCAGCTCGCCTAGCTCTCTAACGCCACCTTCAATAGCCGCACAGAGATCAGCCTTGGACACATTGTTACAAGAGCAAATTTGTGCCGTCATCGGCAAGGCATCTACGCCTAGGCCAACAGGCTTGCTGCCGTCGGATGCTGGTAGAATCAAGCCTTCTGGCTTATCAGGCAAGTTCATGTCGTTGAGTTTTAGTTGCAGCAAATCACCGTAAGCTTCAACATCACCAATCAACACCGCGCCTAACAGTTTTTTGCCGTCGGCAGACACGACAATCTTTTTATAGGTTTGCGTACGTTCATCAACATAGCTGTAGTTCAGGCTGCCAGCGGTTGTGCCGTGAGCATCGCCAATCGACGCGACATCTACGCCCATCAATTTCAGCTTGGTGCTCATGTCAGCGCCAAGGAATTGCTTATCTGCGCCACCGACAACATGGGTACAGGCCACTTCCGCCATTTGATAACCAGGAGCAACTAGACCGTAGATTTTGCCTTCCCACAACGCACACTCACCAATCGCGTAGACATCTGGCGCGCTGGTACGGCAATAGTTATCGACAACGATACCGCCACGAGGACCAATGGCAATGCCGTTATTCTTGGCGATATCATCACGTGGACGAATACCCGCCGAGAACAAGATCATGTCAGTTTCGAGACTAGTGCCGTCAGAGAACTTCATCACGTGACGGCATTTTTCACCATCGGTAATTTCAACGGTGTTGCGTTCGGTATGAATGCCAACACCTAAATCAGCAATCTTTTTCCGCAAGACACGACCGCCGCCCTCGTCCACTTGCACCGCCATCAACCGTGGCGCGAACTCGACGACGTGCGTTTCCAGACCTAAATCTTTTAATGCTTTAGCCGCTTCCAAACCTAACAAACCGCCACCGACAACGACGCCAACTTTGGAACCGGCAGCGGTGTCACGAATCGCATGTAAGTCTTCAATGGTCCGATAGACCAAACAGCCTTCGCGGTTGTTGCCCGAAACAGGTGGCACAAAAGGATAGGAGCCTGTGGCTAAAATCAGTTTGTCATAATGAAAGGTATCGCCATTTTGAGTGGTGACGATTTTAGTAACGGTATCAATGCCAGTTGCGCGGGTATTCAGTTGTAAGCCGTAACCGGTATTGGAAAAGAAGTCATGTGGTGTAACACTTAAATCTTCCGCCGTTTTGCCATTGAAGAAAGCGGACAATTGCACACGGTCATAAGCTGGACGTGGTTCTTCAGCCAGCACAATCACTTCGTGTTGCTCTGGAGCATTCTTTGCTAGGCTTTCTAAAAAACGGTGGCCAACCATTCCGTGACCAATCATGACGATACGCATTGTTGTCTCCTGCTCATTGCAGTCTTGCTAAACTTAAACCATTTAATACAAAAGTCGTGCCAACTTTTAGGATTACGCGCAAGTGATTGTGCATACGTAAATCCAAAGAACAGACTTTGTGCTTAGAAGTGCAAACGGCGTTGTTTGCAAGGGATTACAACTTGAGATAGAGATGCCGACGTTGGCATATAGTAGACATTCAACAATTCCCCCCGCTTTTCATCCTCTTTTAATTAAAGGGGGACCGAGGGGGATTTCTTAAGCCGCTTTAACCGCTTGAGTTACCAGTAATTTTTTCAACTCTGGTTGGCAAGAGCCGCAATTAGTCCCTGCTTTTAAGCATTGACCAATCGCTGCCACGCTACACAGACTTTGCTGTTCAATGGCACGAACAATGGTTTTTTCACCCACACCAAAACAGGCGCAGATAATTCGACCAACATCAGCATTCGGATCAGCAGGTTTGCCAGATAACAACGCTCGACGGCTTAACTTATCCAAAGGCTTGCCTAATAAAGTCATCAGCCATGCTCGGGGCGGCAACAACGTTTCTGAACCAAAGAACGCCAACGCCGTTAACTTACCGTCATCCAGCCAAGCATAACGCTGCACACCATGCGTGGTGTCTTGGTACTCTAGGCGCTCACCTTGAGGCTCGTTGAGCCAGACACTCGCCCAATCAATCCAGTCGTTCGGCTTTTGATGATGCGCCAACTCGTAGCGCCAGCCGTTCTCGAGGCGTATCGCCACGGCATAATCACATTTCGGCAGCGTTAGCGGCTTTTCACTGAGTAAATAGCCATACCACGCCGCGTCGAAACGCTTAATGTGCACCGGCGTATGTTTATTCTCCGGTTGTCCCGAAATAGGATCAACCGCCGGATTAACAACAGCACCAACCCGAGAATGACTACTTAAGACACCCGTCCAGTGCATCGGCATAAATACCGCACCTTCTTGCTGACCCGCCGTAATTTGCGCCCGAGCCGTGGCTTCACCCCATGCCGAACGCAAAACCACTAAATCATCATCAGAAATATGCAGTTTTTTTGCGTCATTTGGGTGCAGCTCCGCAAATGGCTCACCAATATGTTGCAACAGCCGAGAAGTGAGTCCGGTACGAGTCATCGTGTGCCATTGATCACGAATTCGGCCAGTATTGAGGACAAAAGGATAGCTTTCTGTCGGCACATTCTGTGGCAAACGACTGACCACCGGCACCAACCGCGCCAAACCATCGGCAGTAAAGAATTTGCCATCGGCAAACATCCGCACCGTACCTTGGCTTGCGCCCTGCGGTAATGGCCATTGCACTGGTTGCAATTGTTCGTATTCACGCGCTGTCAGCTTGGCTAAAGCACCAATATCAAAATCACGAACAATCCCTAGTGATGAGTTTTCAAAGGCCGATAAAGCGGCATGTTCAGCAAAGACATCAGCGGCATTTTGAAAATTAAAATCGTCAGCAAAACCCATAGCCTGCGCGACTTGCGCCATCGCCCACCAATCGGCTTTAGCTTGTTCGGGCGCGGCTAAAAAGCTGCGTTGACGAGAAATACGGCGATCGGAATTAGTCACAGTGCCGTCTTTTTCGCCCCAGCCCAAGCTAGGTAACAGGACATGCGCCAAACGAGTGGTATCGGTATCGGCAATACAGTCAGAAACCACTACCAACTCACACTTCTCTAGGGCGGCACGGACTTTATCGGCATTCGGTAATGACACAACGGGATTCGTGGCCATGATCCACACCGCTTTGATTTTGCCATCATGAATAGCATCAAAAAGATCAACGGCTTTTGAACCTGCTTTAGTGGGAATGTGCGGCGATTGCCAAAAGCGTTGCACCAGATTTTGATGAACAGGATTATCAATATCCATATGCGCGGCGAGCTGATTCGCCAAGCCGCCCACTTCACGTCCACCCATAGCATTCGGCTGCCCCGTCAACGAAAACGGTGCCGCTCCCGCTTTACCAATGCGTCCGGTCGCCAGATGACAATTGATAATGGCATTGACTTTGTCGGTGCCCGAACTAGATTGATTCACGCCTTGCGAAAACAAGGTTAACGTCCGAGGCGTTTGTGCAAACCAGTCCATAAATGTCGCCAATTTATCGGCATCGACACCTAAACGCTGAGCAACGGTACGACTATCACCGACATCTTTTTTAGCGGCAGTGAGCGTCTCCGACCAGCCTTTAGTATGTTGATTAATAAAATCACTATCAGTCACACCTTTTGCGGCGATATCAGCTAACAAAGCATTAAACAGCAACACATCGGTGCCCGCTTTGATCGGCAGATGTAAATCAGCAATCTCATTGGTCGCTGTTTCTCTTGGATCAATAACAACTATTTTTAACGCAGGTCGCTCAGCTTTAATTGCTTTAATTCGTTGAAAAACAATAGGATGGCACCATGCCGTATTCGAGCCAACCAAAACGATCAAATCAGCAAAGTCAAAATCCTCATAACTGGCCGGCACAGTATCAGCACCAAACGCACGTTTATGACCTGCAACCGCTGACGACATACACAAACGCGAATTCGTGTCGATATTGCCCGAACCCATATAGCCTTTCATCAACTTGTTGGCGACATAATAATCTTCCGTCAACAATTGACCAGAGACATAAAATGCTACCGCGTCAGGGCCATGCTCAGCAATAATCCGCTTAAAATCAGTAGCTACTTTACTAATGGCTGTTGGCCAACTCACGGCTTGACCGTTTATCGTGGGCTGTAATAAACGCCCTTCCAAGCTAATGGTTTCGCCCAATGAAGAACCTTTGGAACACAAACGACCAAAGTTGGCAGGATGCTCGGTATCCCCCTGAATGGTCACAATCCGCTTAGCTGCATCGGTGACCGTTGCTTTGATGCCGCAGCCGACACCACAATAAGCACAGGTGGTATGTTTTACTTCAAATTCAGATTGCATCAGCCAGCTCCAACGGTTTGCCAAACAATAAATCATCACGCAGATGCGCTACATCTTGCTGCTGGCGAATTAAATCAAAATACCAATTTCCATCTTGTACATCACCAAAAAGCACTGCACCAACCAATTTATTTTCTTTGATAAACAATCGCTTATAAACTCCTACCGAGGTATCTCTGAGTACAATCACTTCAGCATTAGCACCAGAAAAATCACCTGCGGAGAATAAATTAACACCACTGACTTTGAGGGTTGTTGCCGTCGCTTTTTGTTCATAACGACCAATACCAAAGCGCGCTAAATGCGTTGCACAGACTTTGGCTTGATCATACAAAGGCGCGACCAAACCAAATAAAGCACCACGATGCTGAACACATTCACCAACGGCATAAACGCGCGGATCAAAGGTTTGCATGGTGTCATTAACCAAAATAGCTTTTTCAACTTGCAGGCCAATTTGCTTGGCTAACGCGACATTCGGACGAATGCCTACGGCCATAATGACGACATCAGCAACTAAATCTTCGCCTTCCTTAAAAACTATATGACTTAAATGCTCGGCATCTTGGGCGACAATTTCTTTAGTCATCACGCTCATGCGGAACTTCATGCCATTGTTTTCCAACTGCTTTTGCAGCAAATGCGCCGCTTCGCCATCCAATTGGCGATTCATTAAACACGACATATCGTGAATAACAGTGACATCTACACCACGCTTCAGCAACCCATTAGCGGCTTCCAAACCCAACAAACCGCCACCGATCACAGCAACGCGTTTTTTATCGGTGGTGACCGCCAACATCGCTTCCACATCTTGAATATCACGAAAACTGAGCACACAAGGATGATTATGGCCGGGTACAGGCACAATAAACGGCACTGAACCCGTTGCTAACAGCAAGCGATCATAGGGAATTGATAGACCTTGGTCGGTAATGACTTGCCGATGCCGACGATCAACATCAACCACCAACTGCCCAGCAATCAGCTCAATACCATGTTCGATATACCACTCTGGTGTATGCAAAACGATATCATCGAAGTTCTTTTCACCCGCCAATACAGGTGACAACATGATTCTATTGTAATTACCGTAAGGCTCTTTACCAATGACAGTAATGTCATACAAGTCGGGGGCAAGCCTAAGTAGCTCTTCTACCGTACGCATGCCCGCCATGCCATTACCAATTACTACCAGTTTTTGCTTTTTCATCGTCACTAGCCTTTTGCGGCAACACTTTGAAGTCGCTAAAGCAAAAAATATGCCAACAAAAGACTATTATTAATAACTCAACACTAAACCATCGACTTTTCCTACTCAAAAATTCGTATTAGCTCTAGTTAACGACACCCTAAAGCGTCCTTGGGAGAGCGAGATTGAAGATTTAGCTCACATTTAGTTATCTGCTCACCGTATTGATCCATTACAAAACAGCCATGCACCAGAAAACATCACCGCACCACAAAAACGCGAAATACGCACCAAGAACTTACAAAGGCCTTATATAAGCTTTTGCCATCAACTCTAAGCCGCTCAAGCCCTGAAAATGCTTGGCATGACCCTTGCATAAACGAAATCAGTTCAGGTTTGACGCAACGGAGCGCTCATTCCACTCCTGTTATTGAAAGCTGTGATTGCATCTCAATCCAGCATGTTGATTTTTATCTACCGTTGCGAGGCTATGATGTCTTTAAAAACCATTCCCATTTTTAAATGGAGCGAACCACGTATTCGCACTCTGCATTACACTTGGCTGGCTTTCTTTATTACCTTTTTGATTTGGTTTGCCCATGCGCCATTAATGCCGGTGTTAAAAGACTATTTTCATTTAACCCCTGCCCAAGTCAAAGCGCTGTTAATGCTCAACGTTGCTATTACCATTCCTGCACGGATTCTAATTGGCGTGTTGGTCGATAAATTTGGCCCACGGAAAAGCTACAGCTTCTTATTGGCCTTCTGCGGCGTGTTGTGTTTGCTGTTTGCCGCGGCCCAGTCGTTTGAGTGGCTGGCGATCATGCGCTTCCTGCTCGGTTTTGTTGGCGCTGGCTTTGTGATTGGTATCCGTTTGGTTAGCGAATGGTTTCCTGCCCGTGAAGTCGGCATCGCCGAAGGCATTTACGGCGGCTGGGGTAACTTTGGTGCTGCGGTCGCGTCGATGACCATGCCATTACTCGCCTTAGCTTTTGGCGGTGATGACGGCTGGCGTTATGCCATTGGCTCTACCGGTGTCATTGCCATCATTTACAGCTTTATCTTTTATCGTGGTGTGCGTGACACGCCAGAAGGCTCTACTTATTTCAAACCACAAAAAGCGGGCGGCTTAGAAGTCACCACTAAAGGCGACTTTGTGTTCTACGCCTTGATGAACATTCCACTGTATTTAGCCTTGGTGTTGTTAACATGGCGTTTGTCCCCTGCTGGCTTGAAGCTACTGTCAGCTGAAGGCGCGCTGATTGCTTATGGCGTCATTGCAGCATTGGCAGTCTATCAATGGTTAAAAATCTGGCATGTTAACAAACACTTGTTTACGGCCGACCACCCTGCTGCACCGCGTTATCACTTTAAGCAAGTCGCTATTTTGAATATTGCGTACATGGCGTGTTTTGGTTCTGAATTGGCCGTTGTCTCGATGTTGCCGATGTTTTTTATCGACACCTTCCATATCAGCGCAGTGTATGCCGGTATGACGGCGGGTTGTTTCGCGGTGATGAACTTGTTTGCGCGTCCAAGCGGCGGTTTGTTCTCCGATGCCTATGGCCGTCGTAAAATTCTGATGATTTGCTTGATCGGTCAAACTGTCGGTTATGGTTTGATGTCGCAAATGGATAGCACTTGGTCATTAGCCATTGCCGTGGCCTCAGTTCTTGCTACATCGGTCTTTGTCCAAGGCGCATGTGGTGCGGTTTATTCGATTGTGCCGTTAATTCAACGTCGTATGACTGGCCAAATTGCGGGCATGGCTGGCGCCTACGGTAATGTCGGTGGTGTCGTATTTTTAACCGTGTTAAGTTTCGTCAGCCCAACCAGCTTCTTCTGTGTCTTGGCTGGCATTTCTTCACTGGCGTTCTTAGGCTCATTATTCTTGAGTGAACCTAAAGGCCACATGGTTGAAAAAGATGAACATGGGAATGTTCACCTGATTGCCGTGGAATAATCCCTCTACTAATCATGCCTCCTTCGGGAGGCATTTTTTGCAGATGTTTTCCCAATAAAGAATATCTGCAAAAAAGCGACATCAGACAGGTAAGGATAGATGGCACATACTCTCCGCATCAACGCCGCGCAAATCTCCCATACTGGCCCAAAAACCATCAATGAAGACGCTATCGGTCTACATTTACCCCAAGGCCATGGAGTCACTAGTCATACCGCCGCTGCGGCTATTGCCGATGGGGTAAGTAGTGCCGAGGGGGGGCGTATCGCCGCTGAAACCAGTGTCACTAACTTTCTTAATGACTTTTTTGCTACTCCTTCTAGTTGGTCGATCAAAACCGCAGGTTTAAAAGTATTAGCGGCGTCGAATCGCTGGTTACATGGTCAGGGCCAACACTATCACCATAGTCACCAAGGTTATTTGACTACTTTTACGGCGCTGATAATTCGCGGTCAGACCGGTCATATCTTTCATGTAGGCGATAGCCGTTTATGGCGTTTGCGCGAAGATGACTGGGAGTGCCTGACTAAAGACCACGCTTTGATTACCCGCAACGGCAATCAACTAACGCGGGCATTGGGCATGGATTGGCGGGTTGATATTGATTATCACGAGATTGATGTGCAGGTAGGCGACTTTTATCTCCTCAGCACCGACGGCATTCATGGTTTTATCTCTGATAAGGAATTAAAAGCAATTATCGGCATGCGTAGTGAAACGCTGGAAGCTCGTTGCGACGAACTACTAGCCTGCGCCGAAGCTCATCACAGTGACGACAATCGCTCCTGCCAATTGCTTGAAGTCGTTGACTTGCCCCCTGCCGACGCACACACCCTAGAGCTTAACCATCTAGCACCACTGCCCCCCGAACTTACCGTTGGCAATATGTTGGATTGCTATATTATTGAGGCAGAAATTCAGGTCAATGCCCGTAGTCACGTTTATCAAGTACGCGACAAAGACGACGGTCAGCGTTATATCCTGAAAACACCGTCAGTCAATATTTCTGACGATATTGATGCTTTACGTGCTTTTCAACGTGAAGACTGGATTGGTCAGCGCTTTCATCACCCTGATATTGTTAGAACCTTTAGCCCTAACCGACCACGGCATTATTTATATTTAATTCAAGAATATCTAGAAGGTAACAGCTTACGCGTTTGGCGCAAAAACCATCCTGATGCCCCTGTAGAAACGATTATTGCGTTTGCCAAACCTGCGATCAAAGCCTTACGCGCCCTACATCGCCGAGAAACGCTGCATCAAGATGTCAAACCCGATAACTTTTTCATTACCAACGACGGCCAGCTCAAACTCATTGATTTTGGCAGTGCCAGCGTTGGCAGTTTGAATGAGAACATGACCTTACGTCCGGGAGCTGCCGAGTATGCCGCTCCCGAATATGCATTAGGGATTGCTCGTGATGGTCGTGCCGACCAATTCAGTTTAGCCGTCACTTTATATGAATTACTTACAGGCCATTACCCCTATGGCGAACAGTATGTAGCCGCTAGAACCCCATTGCAATTTCGCAAGCTGCGTTACACCAGCGCGTGTAGTCACAATCCTCATGTTCCACTATGGTTGGATGCGGCACTGGCACGGGCATTAAGTTTTAACCCAGAACATCGCTACCCAGAATTAAGCGAATTTCTAATCGATCTGGAACGACCCAATACTCATCTCACGCTCAAAACCAAACCGTGGCTAGAGCAAAACCCCTTATTATTCTGGCAACTCACTAGTGTGCTATTACTGATCTTGAATCTTATTATCTTAGCGTTGTGGCTAAAGTAATCGCGGCGAAGCACACCCACGGCAAAAACTAAAACGGAAACCCTCTGTTATGTAGGTCAACGTACAGACCTGTGCTGTCCAATCATCGTAACGTCTCTTAATCAAGCTACTAGCAAAAGAGAATGATGATGGCTAACTATAACCATAGCGTTTCTGGAATTTACCGTCACAACGAAGATGCCCACAAAGCGCTCGCGCTAATGATTGACAAGGGCTTACAACCGGATCAAATGCAGATTATTGAGTCTACGCTAGAAGCCGTAGATCAAAGCCAAAGCGACAAGGTACTTAAAGAAGTCCTCACGGATGGCGCAGCAGGCACAGCGTTGGGAGCCGGCGCTTTTGGCATAGGGCATATTGCCTTAGTGGGAGCCAATATTAGTCTGTTTGTCGCCAGTCCCATACTTGGGCCACTCATTATGCTCGGTTGGGGCGCTAGCATTGGTGGACTACTCGGTGCTGCCGCTGGCGCAATGGTTAACCTTACTGAAGCCGATGGTAAAGACAAACAACTAGCCGACTTGATTGAAGATGCCATTGCCAAAGACAGCGTGGTACTCGTTGTTCAAACCATGACTGTAGAGGAAACCCGTATCGCCCAGGACGTTATTCGTGACTCAGTCAAAGAGTCCGGCAACATCACCACCATCTAGCCCGCCGCCATGTTAAAACTGCCCTCAGCATCAGCAGACCAATGTCTGCTCAGGGCTATTATTCTGTTTTTTGTCAAGCAAGTTATACATACTGTTGAAATAGAGGGTGTTAAACTCCGCGTCAATTATTTCCTTAACAATTAGGATGAACCGAATGATGTCGCGTTTTTCTACTGTATTAGCGTTTGCCGCTGTTATTGTTGCGCCTGTGCATGCCGCAACTGTTATTCCAGCCCCACCTGTTTTAGAAAATAAAGCCTATATTTTGATGGATTATGATTCGGGCAAGATTTTGGCTGAATCAAACGCTCACGCTCATTTAGCACCCGCGTCACTAACCAAAATGATGACCAGCTTCATCGTTGAACAGAAACTACTTAAAGGTACGCTCAAAGAAACTGACCAAGTATTAATGAGCCAATCAGCATGGTGTCATGGCACCAGTGCTGAATCGTGTATGTATGTGCCTCTGAATAGTTATGCATCGGTGCTGGACATGTTGCGCGGTGTGATTATTCAATCGGGTAATGATGCCTCTAAAGCGCTTGCCGAGCATGTTGCCGGCAGTGAAACAGCCTTTGCTGAAGTGATGAATGGTGAAGCCAAAACCTTAGGCATGAAAGATACTAACTTTGCCAATGCCACCGGTCTCTCCGATCCTAATCATTACTCTTCTGCTGCCGACTTGGCGACTTTGGCAAGAGCCATTATTCACGACAGCAGCAAATACTATCCCATCTACTCAGAAAAAGAATTTACCTTTAACAACATCAAGCAAGGCAATCGCAATGCTTTGTTGTACACAGACCCCACCGTTGACGGCTTAAAAACAGGCCACACCGACGAAGCTGGCTACTGTTTAACAGCCTCCAGCAAACGCGGGCCTATGCGTTTAATTTCCGTCGTGATGGGAACAAACAATATGCAAGCGCGTGCAGATCAAACTCGCGCCTTATTTAACTGGGGCTTCAGCAATTACGAAACAGCCTTAATTCGTCCTAAAAACCAAGAGTTAGGTAAACCTGTTGTATGGTTTGGCAAAGCGGATCATGTTTCCGTTGGTTTAGCCTCTGACTTGAGCGTCACTTTGCCGCGTGGCGAAAAAGACAAATTACAAATCAGTCTACAATTAGCGAAGTCATTAGATGCGCCACTGAAGCAAGGTCAGGAAGTGGGTAAAATTATTGCCACCTTAAATGGCCAAACCGTTGCTGAACAAGCATTAGTGGCGTTAGAGCCTGTTGAAGAAGCTAATTTCTTTGTCCGTATGTGGCACGGCATTAAGCGCTTTTTCAGTAATTTGTTTTAATTTACCCTATTAGGCCTCTGTGCATTTTAATGAACAGAGGCCTACCGTTTCCATTTCAAGAACAGTCTATTGCCAAAGCCCTACCTTCTCTCGCCTCATGTGAGTCATTAGTATCATCCTCATACCGAGCACAATCAGCTCTTAAATACTGAGGAATAAAAAATGACTACTGTTGCCATTGCCTACCATAGCGGTTACGGCCATACCAAAAAACAAGCAGAAGCGGTTGCTGCGGGCGCACAAGCCGCAGGTGCTGACGTGAGCCTGATTTCTGTTGCCGATATTACTGAAGCTGACTGGGCAACATTGGATGCCGCTGATGCTATTATTTTTGGGGCACCCACCTACATGGGAAACGTATCTGGAGTCTTTAAAGTTTTTGCTGACGCCACATCCAAGCCTTGGTTTAGCCAAAAATGGAAAAATAAAATTGCCGCAGGTTTTACCAACTCGGCCTCCATGAATGGCGACAAATACGCCTCTATTCAGTATTTATGGACGCTGGCCATGCAGCACGGCATGATTTGGGTAGGTACAGGCATGATGCCAGCCAACAAAAAAGAATCAACACGTAACGATATTAACTATCTGGCGGGTTTTGGCGGTGCATTAGCACAATCTCCTTCAGATGCCTCTCCTGAAGAAGGCCCTTTACCAGGTGACTTAGAAACGGCCAAATTGTTTGGCGCACGTATTGTTGAGGTCGCGACTCAATTCGCGAAACAGTAACACCGCCATTTCAGGACATACTTGCTGATATAGCACAACGTACTAATTTGTTTTTTGGGCCATCATTCCTCATGCTGGCCCTTTTTTCTGCGCCTACCCTAAGCATTGTCAAACCGTTATAATTTCCCTTAACCTTGAATATCAGCTATTACGCCTCATTTATATATCAGGCTTATGTATTTCCGCCGTAACACCCGAGACTCCTTACTATGACTACTGCCAATCCAATGACTGTCCAAAACATCGAGGCCTGGGAGTTGCCGCGTACTCACACCTTTAAAGTGCTTGGCGAAACCCAATACCCTCTTGCTCAGGTCGTTGCCGCTATTGCTAGTCGTCACTGCCCGTCGTTTGATGCCAGTACGATTACCATGCGTGCTTCTAGCGGCGGCAAATATCTGTCAGTCACTATTGATGTCTATTTAGAACGACATGAACAAATTAACAGCTTATATGCGGACTTTAATAGTGCGCCAGAAATCAAACTAGTCTACTAATGTTGATTGTTAAATTTCTTGGTCAACAAGACTTCACAAGTGTCTGGCAACAAATGCGCGAGTTTACCGACACTCGCACGCCCGACACTGCCGATGAACTATGGTTACTCGAACATCCCGCTGTTTTTACCTTAGGGCAAGCAGGAAAGCCCGAACATATTTTGGCAGCTGGAGATATTCCCATTGTCAAAACAGATCGCGGTGGTCAAGTAACTTATCATGGGCCGGGCCAATTAGTCGGTTATTGTTTATTCGATGTTAAACGGTTAGGCATTGGTGTTCGTGAGTTGGTTGAAGGGCTCGAAGACTCTTTAGTTAACGTGTTAGAAAAATATCAACTAGCAGCATGGGCAAATCGTGACGCGCATGGCGTTTATATTGGCGATAAAAAAATTGCGTCATTAGGCCTACGCATCCGTAAAGGCTGTAGCTATCATGGCTTTGCACTAAATATTGATATGAACTTAGAGCCTTTTACCCTTATTAACCCTTGCGGCTATCAAGGCTTAGAAATGACACAAATCAGCGACCTCATTCCCTGCCC
>CANBZV010000026.1 GCA_947373945.1 Moraxellaceae bacterium | reverse complement strand
ATAAACATACTCACCGAGTCAAAATAGACATGCGGTGCGCCAGTGAGTGTGGCGTAAATGCTGGCAAAAAAACTGATAATTAAGGCAATTGAAACCGAGCTATCCATATTCAGGGTACGCGCTTTTAACGCATACCAAGCTGAACGATAAAATGGAAAACCGGAATAAAAGAAAATCGGTGTCGTGACGACTAATGATGTCCAACGAAAATAATCGCGGTACTGTACTTCCATGTCAGTAGCAAAATACAAGCTGCCGGCATACATCATCGCTTGCATGGAGCCGAGTGCCGCCACGCCTAAACGCATCAAGAGTTGTTTTGATTCTTGCTTGAGCAGACTGGCATGAGTGTCGGTGCGGAAAGGGCGGGCGCGATAACCCAGTTGTTCAAGGTCGGCCAATAACTGACTGAGTGGCGCTTGGCTATCATCCCATAACAGCCGTAAACGATGACTACTTAGATTTACGGTCGCTTGTTTTACGCTAGGTTCTTGCCCCAAACGTCGTTCAATCAGCCAAGCACAAGCGGCACAGGAAACGCCTTCAATGCTTAACTCTGCACAAGCAAAATCATGCTCACGATGGAGAAACTGTTGTTGGGTATCGGGATGGTCATAGCCTTGCAGAATTTCCAAGGCTTCAGGCACTAGCGCCGTCGGGCTAATGACATCTCGTTCTTGGTAGTAATGTTCTAGACCCGCATCAACGATGGTTTCAGCAACAGCATAACAGCCCATACAGCACATCGGACGCATTTCCCCCAGCACCTTAAAGTGAAAAGGTTGTGCTGGGAGAGCTTCACCACAATGAAAACACGCTACCATAAATTACGACTTGATCGCTTCAGGCTGGATAGTAAGAGTCTTGGTCAGGGGTAAAAAGATCATATCTTTTAAACGCCAAACAGGAGTGCTGATGGTGATGTAATAACGTCCAGTCAACACTTTGCTAATCGTGCCAGCATAAGTGCCATCGGCTTGCTTTTGCAACGTCACCGAAAAATCGCGCTTGTCATCGGTAGGATGAGAAAACTCCAGTAGCAAGGTTGCTGGTCGGGCTTTGTCGTCGAGATTGTATTTGCTCTGGACATTTATTTGAGCTTTCTTGTCAGTCAGCGTGAGATCACCGGTAATGGTTAATGCTGTTGCATAGTCGTCACGGGCAAAGTCTTGGGCAACGGCTTTACCTTTTTTGTACCAGTCATCCTGTACTTCAGCGTCTTTATTAGAAATAGCGGTAAATAACATACTAAAACTTAAAATGACCGAAACAATAGGAATAAGGATCAATACCCATACCCAAGGATGTTTATACCAAGGTTTTTCGGGAGGTAACGTTGTCATTCATTTGCCCTAATGCTATAGCCAGACGACTGTCTGACGGATGGTGTTTCTTGATACCAACGATTCGTGAAAACCGTCGGTATCAGTCGCTAATTAATGCGTAGGCGCTAAAAAACGGCTTTCAGTTTTCGCTTTCATATCGTCGTTATTGGTGGCGTGCACTTCAAACTCAATGTCATATTTCGTCTGCTTCAATGACTCAGGATCGGCTTGCAGGGTTACAGGCAGATTGGATACTTCACCCGCCGCCAACGAGAAGTCCGGTACTTTAGTCATGGTAATCGCGGCGTCACCTTCGATTTCAACATGATAGGTTTGCATTTGCTGCGATTTGTTCATTACTTTAAGCGTATAGACATTCTCAATCAGACCTTCGTTGTTTTCACGATAGAGCTGGTTGCGGTCACGAATCGCCTCAATCGTCAGCGGAATACGCATGGCCAAGGTATAAACAAACATGCCAATCAATACCAGTAACACAGCGCTATAGCCGATTAAACGCGGGCGCAGCCAATGGTAGCTGGATTTGTGTTCCAGAATATGTTCGGTGGTATAACGTACTAGCCCACGCGGATAGTTCATTTGATCCATAATACTATCGCAAGCATCAATACACAGTGCGCATTGAATACAAGCCACTTGTAAGCCATCACGGATATCAATGCCTGTTGGACACACTTGGACGCAGAGTTGGCAGTCGATACAGTCGCCTAAGCCATCAGCCTTGTAGTCGGTATTTTTCTTACGTGAGCCACGCGATTCGCCGCGTTCGGCATCGTAGGAGACAATCAAGGTGTCTTTATCAAACATCACGCTTTGTAAACGGCCATAAGGGCACATATGAATACAGACTTGCTCGCGCAACCAACCCGCATTCATATAAGTAAATACTGTAAATAGACCAATAAAGAAGTAGCCCCAACCGCCTAAAATTCCAGTAAAAAATTCGGGCGCTAAACTACGAATGGGCGAGAAATAACCCACGAACGTAAAACCAGTACCAAAGGCTATTAATAGCCACAAAAAGTGTTTGATGCCACGCCGAAGCACTTTCTCGGCCGAAATATTTGCTTTGTCGAGCTTCATACGGGCATTACGCTCACCTTCAGTAGCGCGTTCAATCCACATATAAATTGCAGTCCATGTACTTTGTGGGCAGACATAACCACAAAAAACCCGACCAGCAAAAACGGTGACTAAAAACAGCCCGAACGCGGCAATCATTAACAGCCACGACAGAAAAAAGAAATCTTGTGGTGCAAACGTCAAATCAAAAATAAAAAACTGTTGGCGATCTAAATCGAATAAGAGAGCTTGCCGACCTTCCCAGTTAACCCAAGGTAGGAGGCCGTACAATAGGATGACAAAGGTCATCGTGGTATGACGAATATTATTAAAAAAACCTTTAATCGAACGCGGATGAATTTTAGTACGTTTAGCGTGTAAATCTAGTTGTTGAGGTTGATGGATGTTTACGGGATTAGGAGATTGGTCTTGCGTAGGAATCTTTTGGCTCATGGCTAGGTCATCAACCGATTAGTAGTAAGAGGGGCTTGTCTGCAATATAACAACTATTGCAGACAAGCATGGCAGTTAAAATTGATATGGAATATCAACTTTAAATATTACTTGCCGTGAGATAGCGACCAAACGTAAGAAGCAAGTAAATGCACTTTCTCTTTACCTAAAGTCTCGCCCCAAGCAGGCATTGCGCCATTACGACCATGACGAATCGTTTCTTCAATGGTAGTTTTGCTGCCACCGTATAACCAAATGGTATCGGTTAAGTTAGGTGCGCCAACAGCCTGATTACCACGACCTTCTGGACCGTGACAAGCAGCACAAGCAACAAAGCGTGCTTGACCTGCTTCAGCTAATTTAGCATCGGCATCAGAAAGTTTACGGTCAGACAGGGTCAAGACGTAAGCCGCTACTTCATGAACACCTTGCTCACCTAGTGTCGCGCCCCATGCTGGCATTTTTGTGCCAGTGGGTACGGCAGGGCGGCCATTGGTAATGGTTTCTACCAATTTGTCAGGCTCGCCACCATATAACCAATCGTCATCAGTCAGGTTAGGAAAGCCTTTCCCGCCATGAGCGTCTGCACCATGACAAGCTGCGCAGTTATTGGCAAATAAACGGCCAGCAACTTTCATTGCTGTAGCGTCTTGTGCCAATTCTTCAACAGGCTTTTGAGCATAAGCAGCAAAAATAGGACCATATTTAGCATCATAGGCGGCTTGGTCTTTGTCATGTTCACCATGAGACGTCCAGCCTAAGAGACCTTTGTATGCGCCTAAACCTGGGTATAAAGCCAAGTAGCCGAACGCAAACACGACGCCCATCCAGAACAGTACCCGCCACCAACGTGGCATAGGGTTGTCATATTCTTTGATGCCGTCATATTCATGTCCCGTTGTGCCATCAGGATCGTGATGAACATCGAGACTATTGGCCATTAACATCGCAAAAATCACAAACGCCAAGCAGCCTAGTGACAGGATGGTAATGTAAGCACTCCAAAACGTACTCATTTCGGGCATTTGGGTCATTTTGATTGATCTCCCGTTAATTTACGGTGATAGAGAGGGTCGCTCTCTAACGCTAACTGGGCATCCTGCTCAAATCGCTTTTTGTGGGCGGGACGATAAGCCCACCAGCAAACAGCTGCAAACCCAAAAATCGCTGAGAATGTGCCAATGATATAAAGCAGAACCATGCCAGTCATCGCTATCTCCGTTGTTTCATCACTGTGCCCAACTGTTGTAGGTAAGCGATTAACGCTTCCATTTCAGTTTTGCCTTTAACACTGGCAGGGCCATTCTGGATGTCAGCATCGGTATAAGGAACGCCAAAATTACGGAAAATTTCCATCTTTTTAGCAGTCAACTCGCCCGTCAATTTGTTTTCAGCTAACCAAGGGAAAGCTGGCATAACAGACTCAGGAACAACATCTTGTGGGCGCATTAAATGCACACGCTGCCAATCGTCCGAGTATTTTTGACCAATACGCGCTAGGTCTGGACCAGTACGTTTGGAACCCCACAAGAACGGGTGATCCCAAACTGATTCGCCAGCAACGGAGTAGTGACCATAACGCTCAGTTTCAGCGCGTAATGGACGAACCATTTGCGTGTGGCAAACGTGGCAGCCTTCGCGAATATAGACATCACGACCTTCAAGTTGTAACGCTGTGAGCGGTTTCATGCCAGGCACAGGCTCGTTCAATTCTTTTTGGAAAAAGAGGGGAACGATTTCAACTAATGTCGCAAAACTGATGGCGACACAAATCATCACCATCAGAAAACCTACATTCTTTTCAACAAGGTCATGCTTATTTACAGTTGAGTTATGTTCAGCCATGTCAGTGTCTCCCGCTTAGGCTTTGTGGTTAAGAGTGTCAGCATCAACAGGTGTTTTATTCATGACTGTCATGGCAACGTTGTAGCCCATAATAATCATCCCTGTTAAATACAATGCACCACCAACAAAACGGCCAAACCAATAAGGGTGACTTGCGGAAACGGCTTCAATAAAGCTGTAAGTCAAGGAACCATCGTCATTAACAGCACGCCACATCAAGCCTTGAGTAATACCAGATACCCACAAGGAAGCGATGTAGAACACGACGCCAATAGTAGCCAACCAGAAATGCAGATTGATTAAACCAATGCTGTACATACGTTCACGTTCAAATACACGTGGAATTAATACATACATAGAGCCAATGGTGATCATGCCTACCCAGCCTAAAGCGCCAGAGTGAACGTGACCAACAGTCCAGTCGGTGTCATGTGACAACGCATTAACTGTTTTGATCGACATCATTGGGCCTTCGAAGGTTGACATGCCGTAGAACGACAACGCGACAACCAAGAAGCGGATGATTGGATCGGTACGTAATCTGTCCCATGAGCCGGATAACGTCATAATACCGTTAATCATGCCACCCCAGCTTGGGGCAAAGAGCACGATGGAGAAGGCCATCGCCAGTGATTGCGTCCAGTCAGGTAATGCGGAGTAGTGCAGGTGATGACCACCAGCCCACATGTAGACCGAAATCAATGCCCAGAAATGCACAATCGACAAACGATAGGAGTAAACAGGACGACCGACTTGCACCGGGATAAAGTAGTACATCATGCCCAAAAACGCTGCGGTCAAGAAGAAACCGACGGCATTATGGCCATACCACCACTGAATCATGGCATCCGTTGTCCCACTGTAAAGCGAGTACGACTTCATTGGCCACAGGCTAACCGGTACTTCCATATTGTTGACGATGTGCAACAAGCCGATGGTGATGATAAAAGCACCAAAAAACCAGTTAGCAACATAGATATGGGACGTACGACGCGTTGCGAGCGTGCCAAAGAACACGATGCCGTAACAAATCCAAATCACGGCGATCAGCAAGTCAATCGGCCACTCTAATTCGGCATATTCTTTAGCGCTGGTATAGCCCAGTGGCAAAGTAATAATTGCTGAAACAATGACGGCCTGCCAACCCCAAAAAGTGAACTTGGCTAACTTGGGCATAAACAACGTGGTTTGACAGGTACGTTGGGCAATATAATAGGAAGATGCAAATAAAGCGCATCCGCCAAAAGCAAAAATAACCGCATTCGTATGTAAAGGACGAAGGCGGCTAAACGTTAACCACGGTATATCAAAATTAAGAGCGGGCCAAACCAACTCGGCGGCGATAAACACCCCCACGGCCATTCCAACAATGCCCCATATAACCGTCATGATGGCAAATTGTCGAACTACTCCCATTTCATACACCACAGGCGTGTTACTAGTGTGGCTGTGACTCATGCATGGCTCCTTAAACCACAAGGTTAATAGGGGAATTATTCTGACTCTAAGCCTCAAAGCCATCCTAATTGCGATACCGAAGCATCGTAATAGTAAGAACTTCGCGGTTAAGAGCTTACTTTAGGCATATCTATCGCAAGCGATTTTATGCATTCAAGAGGCTATTAGCGCTGAGTTTAGCGAGAATTCTTACTGTTTGGCCATGAAGCTTGAAGGGAAACATCCCCAACTGCCTGTTATTCTATTGTTTTTTTTGCGTTTCTGCATCGTTCTTGTGGCTTTATTGTGTGTTTTTACCCGTCATATAGTGATAAAACTCGGGGATAGGCTTTAATTTGGTTTGACATGTTGCCAACCAAGCAAGCAATCGGTTACGGTACGCGAGCTTAAATAAAGCCTTATTTGGGCTTACATATAGGCAAATAAAGCGAGTCAAAATACAGAAACAAGCAGTGACTGTTCATTTGGCCGACCTAGTGTAAGTCAACTATTTAATTGAGGAGCAAAATATGACAAGTTTTTTATCTGATGCTTGGTTTGATAAAGTGGCTGAGTTAACGGCAGCAGCGGGCGATTTGAATTTGCCTCCTTCATTGGCTGGCATTGTTTTGAATATGGTCGTTACTGGTACAGAAAACGGCAACGTTGAAATGGCTATTAATGGCGGCAAATTAGAAAAAGGTTTGAATCCATCGGCCTCTACTAAATTGACCTTGAATAGCGACGTCCTGAAAAAGGTTTTTCTAGAGTTTGATATGAGCGCAGCAATGCAAGCGTTCATGAGTGGTCAAATCAAAGCTGAAGGCGACATGACTAAATTAATGGCATTGCAAACAGCACGCCCAAGCGCTGAACAAAAAGCATTGTTCCAGCAAGTATTGGCAATCTAATTTATTGAATTGTCTAGTACAAATAAAAAAGAGACACTTTTAAGTGTCTCTTTTTTTGACTCAAAGATAGCGGTTAGCTTGTTTTTAGTACGTAGGTCTAAGTTTGTGTGCAATAAAGCTAAAATAAAGCATTGTTTTGTGTAAGTCCTGATTCTTTTTGAGGGCATTCTTGCTTAAAATGGCTGACAAATAGTCATAATAGAGCAAGGTATGTTGCGCCGTTCCGCTAAAGTCATAGCACTCTTTCTTATTGTTGGTTCGTTTTCAAGTAATCTTTGGGCTAGCGACAATATTGATCCTTGGGAAAAGGCAAATCGTAAAATCTATGCCTTTAATAAAGCAGCGGATACTTACGTTCTAAAACCAATCGCTAAAGGCTATCGGGCAATTACTCCCCAAATTGTTGATAATGGTATTACCCGCTTCTTCGATAATTTAAAAGAGCCTTTGGTCTCACTGAATAATGGTTTGCAAGGTAAAGGTAAACAAGCGGCTAGTGATATGGGGCGCTTTATTGTTAACACGGTAACTAGTGTTGGTTTTGCTGATGTCGCTCAAAAAATTGGCTTAGTCAAACATGAAGAAGACTTTGGACAAACCTTTGGTGTGTGGGGCGCAAAGTCAGGCATTTATGTTATGTTGCCATTTTTTGGACCAAGCAGTATTCGTGATGCATTGGGCAAACCTTTGGATGCGGTTGTTCATCCGAGTAACTTATTGGATAGCAATCAAGCGAAGGTTGGCCTATACGCGGTTGAAGTCATTGATGGCCGTGCTGACTTAATTCCCGTAGAAAAAATCATAGAAGGCGATGAGTATGTGCTTTTACGCGATGTATATTTACAACGACGTGAGTTTTTAGTGCATGATGGGCAAGTGAAAGACACGTTCATGGAGGATTTTGGTGACGATGATAACAGTGCTCCAGCAGCGCCTTAAAACTCAGGACACCATGATAGACATGAACTATTTCAACTCTTTCAATCTTCATCGCTAGTAGCACAACCATGATGACTTCGAGCAACGACTACGGCTATATTCTGGTAATTCACCCAGAGCAAGCGGTGCGTGATTGGTTGGCGAATCAATTGATGTCTTTTGGCCATACCGTTGCCGTCAGTGACTCTATCGAAGAGGGCATTGCACAATTTCGTCTGGATCGTCATCATCTCATTATTGCGGATATGACCCTTAATCTGCCTTTGTTAGCCGTGTTGGCCGAAGACTCTCCTGAAACGCCAGTTATTACCGTGTCCGGTGACGTGCCGATGGAAGTTGTTCTGGAAGCCCTTAAAAATGGCGTAGTTGATCATTTCTTTATTCATCGTGATGTTGTTGTCTTAGCCCATACGGTCTTACGGGCATTGGAGCGTGGTCGTTTACTGCGCCAAAACCGTGAATATCAACAACAATTAGAAGCCGCTAATGCTGAGTTGGAACGTAGCTTGGAAACGTTGCAGTCCGATCAAGAAGCAGGCCGGCGAATTCAATATCGATTATTACCAATTTCTCCTTTTTCACCTGTTGAGCATTGCGTCGTTACGCACCGCATTTTCCCTTCTTTGTATTTGTCGGGCGATTTTATTGATTATTTTAAGATTGGCGATGGTAAACTAGGATTCTATTTAGCAGATGTCTCTGGTCATGGTGCTGCAAGTGCTTTCGTAACCGTGTTTTTGAAAGCCATTACCAATCGAATTCAAAAGCATTATGAACGCAAGACGACCGTAAACTTCGTTGCTCCTGCCAAAATTTTGGCGGCAATCAACGAAGAGTTGATTGCGACCAAGATGGGGAAACATTTAGCCATGTTTTGTGGCGTGATTGATTTCGAAAACAATCGACTCACGTACAGTGTTGCGGCACACTATCCACCACCTTTATTGGTTAGTGCAGGAAATACAACTTCTTTGGCAGGACGTGGACTCCCTTTGGGCTTGTTCAAAGAAGTAAATCATGAAGAACATACTGTTGATTTGCCAGCCAACTTTACGTTGATTGCTACTTCGGATGGTGTGTTGGACGTTATGCCTAAAGGTTCGGCAAGCGATAAAGAGAAACAGTTGGAAACGATGGCGACATCTGTGCAAACCGTTGACGATCTTGTCAAATTGTTGGATTTGAGTGACGATGCAGAGTTACCCGACGATGTTGCGTTGCTAGTGATTAACCGAGCTTCTTAGTATGCCTTCAGGCCACATCTTATTTGCCGTACACAATGGCACGTATGTATTAAAGTTTACAGGTGAAATCCGTGCGCCTATGTGCACCACACTGGATAATTTTCTCGATAAAATGTTTGTCGATGGTGATCTATCTGCCATTCTTATTGATCTCACCGAAACTAACTACATAGATAGTACCGCTCTAGGTTTAATAGCCAAGACATCTGTTTTTTTGCAAATGCACAACCAGCGTAAGCCTATTATTTTGTCGACGAATCCTGATATTAGTCGCGTGCTTGAAAGTATGGGTTTCGATCAGGTGTTTATTATTTTGGCTTGTCAAAGTAATGAAGAGTGTTTAAATGAGTTACCCGAAGTAGAGCCTTCTGAACATGAGATGATGGAAAAAGTGATTGCAGCCCATCGGGTGTTGATGGGCTTAAGCGAACAAAATCAAGCAACATTCAAAAGCCTGGTTGATGCTCTAGAAATGGAGCAACAAGCGCACGGCGAAGATAAAATCTAATTCATCATCACTAACACTTTCTGTTCCAGAAGGCGTAAATCTGCCGAAAATAATCGAATCCCTTCTGCTAATTTCTCTGTCGCCATCGCATCTTCGTTTAATTGCCAACGAAATGTTGACTCAGTTAGTTCAGGCAGGCGGCTACGTGGTGCACAAGCAGTTGCCGACAGACTACGGGTCAACACCGATTGATCTGCCGCTAAGGCATCAAGCAAAGCTGGGCTAATTGTCAGTTTGTCACAACCGGCAAGTGCAGCAATTTCACCCGTATTTCTGAAGCTGGCGGCCATCACTACGGTTTGGTAGTCACAGGCTTTGTAATAGTCGTAAATGCTTTTTACCGATAATACGCCTGGATCAGTATCGGCACCGAAATCTTTACCAGTCGCTTTTTTATGCCAATCGAGAATACGGCCAACAAATGGCGAAATCAGGGTTATGCCAGCTTCTGCACAGGCCTGAGCTTGGGCGAAGTTAAACAATAACGTTAAATTACAATGAATGCCTTCTTGTTCCAATAAGCGAGCGGCTTGGATACCTTCCCATGTGCTGGCAATTTTAACCAGTACACGTTCACGGCCAATTCCTGCTTGCTGGTAACGTTGAATCACGCGGCGTGCTTGTTCAACTGTTGCCCGTAAATCGAATGAAGCGCGTGCATCTACTTCAGTAGACACTAAGCCTGGAATCGCTTTTAGAATCTCTACACCAAAACCTACGCTAATTGCTTCAATCGCGGCTTGCAGTTGTGCTGCTTGTGTCGGTTGTGATTTAGCCGATTCCAGCCCGTTGATAATAATATGCTGATATTCAGGCTGGCTTGCTGCTTTTAGGATTAACGATGGGTTAGTTGTGGCATCAATGGGTTTTAGGCGTTGAATACTAGCAATATCGCCAGTATCGGCAACAATTGTGCTAAATGATTGAAGTTGTTGCAGTTGATTCATGGGAAGTCCTTAAAATATTATTTTCATCAACAAAACGTGCCGCTTCTTCAACCAAGGCTAAGCCTTGATGTTTTTGATGGGCATAGGTACTTAAATGTTGTCGCCATTTGCGCGAACCTGCTAAGCCTTGGAATAAGCCAAGAATATGCCGCGTCATTTGCATGAGTGGCACACCTGCTGTGAGTTCTTGCTCCATAAACGGAAGGTAACGGCGGAGGAGTTCATGGGGTGTTGGTACTTCTTCATCCCAAAGCGTCAGCGCTTGTGCCAAGACATAGGGATTATGATACGCCTCACGACCCATCATGACACCATCAACAGTTTGCCAATGCTCGGCAATTTCCGCCACTGTTTTTATGCCGCCATTAATATGAATGGTTAAGTGAGGGAAGTCTTGTTTCAGACGATAGACATCGTCATACCGTAACGGTGGAATCTCGCGGTTTTCTTTGGGCGATAGGCCTTGCAGAATAGCAATCCGCGCATGCACGATAAATTCTTGGCAACCAGTCTTGGCAACAGTGTCAACAAAATGGGTTAGATGGTCATAATCTTCGAGATTGTCGATGCCAATACGATGTTTAATAGTGACAGGGATCTTCACGGCGGATTGCATCGTGCTAATGCACTCAGCGACCAATTCAGGTTCGGCCATCAAGCAAGCGCCGATTTTATTTTTCTGAACACGATCAGATGGACAGCCGACATTCAGATTGACTTCGTCATAGCCAAAATCTTCGGCGAGTTTACTACATTGAGCAAGATCGTGCGGATTAGCGCCACCGAGTTGCAAAGCAATGGGGTGCTCAATATTGTCGAAGCGTAAAAAGCGTTCTGTGTCGCCATGCAGAAGTGCGCCAGTAGTTACCATTTCGGTGTAAAGACGGACGTGCGGGTTAAATAGTCGGAGAAAGTTTCGGCAGTGACGATCAGTCCAATCCATCATCGGGGCAACGGATAGTATTTTCGATTCTATGGGCATGGGGATAGATTGGATAACATCGGATTTCAAAGCGGGTAAGTCTCTCAAGCTGCTGATATATCATTGCATAATCTAGGCTATTGTTGAACCATTAAATAAGAGACTGTATTAGTTTAGGGGGATTGTGGAGAGAGTTAATTCGACGGTGGATACTCCCGAATCAACTTCCTCTGCCGAAAATGCAACGCTGCCAATTGACGAACACTAATAGGCCGATGACCCTTGGCTCGATTGGCTGCGCCAATGGCAAATAATTCCCGTTGTTTGGCAAAGATAATAGCGAATGCCGCCAGTAACGGTGTTTCTGGGTCCCATGCTTGGATGGCCTCAGAGCCAGCGCCATTAATTTCCATAATTTTAAATTGAATGTTGTCGCTCAGATTTTGGGTAGTGTCAAAGCGTACATCAAAGCGCCCGAAGTAAAAGTCGGGCATATCACGGGCAATTGCATCAATGGCAGCTGTAAGTGCTGGTGTAATATGTTGGGCACCATCTCGATACAGCCCGCCGACACGGGTCGAGCCAATCGTCGCTAATCTAATTACTTGTGCTGGGGCTGGCACATGATCCATCGCATAGTTACATTCGTGTTTACGTGCCAACAGTAAGCGTTTGGCGCGGCGATTGCTTTGAATCAATTGCTCAACCGTATGTACACCATCACCAATGACGTGTGGATAATGGCGTAACGTTAAACCAATGATACGACCTTGTGCTTCGTCTGGATGTCGAGCATAAAAAATACCCGCTTCACCATCTTCAGCAAGATACTCTTGTAAAACAATCACTTCACCCGTAGGAAAAGCGGATAAATAGTCATCTAACTCATGGATATTGGCAATCAGGCGCACACCATAACCACATAAACCAAGGTCGGGTTTGGCAATGACAGGAAAGGTTAAATTTGACTCGGCCATAAGCAGATGTAGATCAGTGAACGTGTAACGAATACTGGTATTTATAGCGCAGTGAATGGCGGTAGCAGCACGCGCAATGGCCCCCATACTCTGAAAATACTCCAGCTTACCTTCACCAACTAGTCCGCCCGCAGTGATCGCAGGGTTAGCTACTGACGGTAGAGTAGCGCTCCGATAACGAAGAGCGAGCCATAACCATTGGATGGTTAGAGGAATACAAATAGCCCACGTGGGCAGGCGTTCCATTGCGCTACGACGGTGATAGGCAATAGCATCTGAAAGAGGCATAAACAACTCTATCTTATTTTATTTAATAGTACGGTCGACGTTTTTTGACACTCAGGCCAACAGCAGCAATACGTTCAGCTTGACTATAAATGGGCCGTTCTAATTCTTCACCAAAGACATCAGGATCAATTTCTTCGTAGTGCCATTCGTATTCGGCATAGGGTAGTAATGCACGCATTTCCTCAAGAAAATAATCATGGCCATCAACAATTGCGACACCGGTATACAGTAATAAACGTCCGTCTATGGCCAGGTGATTCAGTGCTTCACTGACGATACGAACACTCAGCGCCCGACCAAGGCCGTCGCCGCCATGTCTATACACACGGGCAAAATCATCATGCAAATAGGGCGGATTGGAAATAATCAAATCAAAGTGATGGGTAGCTTGTGCAAGACAGTCACTTAATACGAGTTTGATGGGTTGGGCGATACTGTTAGCATTAATTGCGGTGTAGCGTAATGCGACTGGATTAATATCAAGCATCGTGAGTGTGGCTTGAGGGCAGCATTGAACTGCCATTAAACCACCAGCGCCGCTACCACACCCAACATCCAGCAATCGTAGTCCTGTTCCTAACTCATGTATACGTAACTGCTGTCGAATAAAATTAACGAAGCGATAAGTGTCAGGCCCAAAGAAAATGGCATTTTCAGCCGTAGTTGGAAACGCCGAGTGCAGAAATAATTGGCCATCAATACTCGATACCCTAATCGCACTTCGATATTGACCATCGACAGGTAGTAGTACTTCAGCTTGTTGTAATAGCGAAAGAATATCGGATGGTAACAAGTTAAGGCTAAAAGGCAGATTCCAGCCAAAAATATCTCTAAGATCTTTTGCTGACTCATTTAGTCGTCGCGCCCAAATACGTTGGTGGGTCAGGGGTGTTGGGGTAATAAAGTAATAACCTTCACTGCCCAGCCAGTTCAATAACGTGACTAGGGCTTGTTCGGTGGATGATAGAGCAATCATGAGCTGGCTTCCATGACAAAATTGGCAGACAGTTCTAGGCTATAACGATCGAAACAGCGTTTGCCACACAGTAAGCGCATGAGTGCCCCTTCAGCAATATATGGGGCGCAATCTGGGTCATCGGTAATTAATGGTTTGATGATTTCGTTAATCCAGCCTCGGGCATGGATGACATCAATAGCAGCATGCAAATCAAAATAGGCGTATGCGCGTTGGTTCAAACCTAGGCGTTTCATGCCTGCCGAGACTTTTTCGGCACGGGTAGGGGCTGTCAATTCAATAATGCCTAATGCGCCAATGGCTTGATAGGCATAACGGCGTGTTAGCGCCAATCCCACCATAGTATTGTTGAGTGCCAATGCCTCCCAGACAGTTGCATTAATCGTCGGCTGTAACTGTAATTGTTGCACCATACGTTCGAGTAAGGGCCCGTGCATAGCTCCTTGTTTACCACGACCCATTTCGTCCCAATAATTACGAGCAAATTCCAACTTGGCTTGAGTGGGTAGTTTTACTTGGGTATAGGCGAGTAAATCTTCAAAGCCAGCCTCACCAGCAACTTCTTGCGTTAGAAACCAGCACATTTGTTCGAGCGTGGCATCAGAAGCCAACCAATTAAATAGTGGGTGATGTTGTCCTGGTCCATTAATCTGCAAGGACTCGAACCAGCCAACAAACTCATCTGTTTGAAGCGGTGGTGGCAATAATGAGGCAACATCGACTCGTAGTTGTTCAAGGAAATGACCTTCTTGAATTTTCAATTCAATATCAAACCGCAAATCTTCTAGCCAATGATGTGAAGGGATTGATGGCAAAAGACGCTTACTATTGAAATGGGCAAGCTGGCGATGAAACTGGGTGGGGTCTATTAAATGTTTACCGTTTTTAGGCGTTGCCGCCAAGGTGTTCAGATAGAGATTGTGTAGTGAGCTCATCATACTAACCTTAAGTAAATGTTGAAGTTTATAGGTGATATCTTGTTTTAATGAGCATTTGAAGCTCCATGCGTTTTCCTCATACTAGTGTTAGGTAGTAGAGGTGTCTGTGCGAAACCAAACATACACTTTATTTCTTTTCGAGTGCAATGGCTGCTTGCATTTCACTACGGCGTTGGTCGATTTTAGCAGCCAAAGGATAGTTACTTTTAGCGAGTTCTGCCGCTTGTTCTAAGTCTTTCAAGGCTTTTTCGCCTTGGCCAAGTAAAAAGACATATTCAGCCCTTGTTCTTAAGACGCCCAGCGCATCCTTCTGTTGTTGATAAGCTTCCATCATCGCATGCCAAACAATCGGGTCTTCAGGCCGTTGATGGGTTAATGGCTCGAGCCACGTCAAGCTGCGCGCTGCTTGCTGATTTAGTGTGGCTGCTCGAGCGGCATATAAGCGCAACGCAACACTATCTGGGCTAACTAATAAACCTTGTTCCAGTGTTTTCAACGCTTGATCAGGTTTACTATCGGCAATATCAATATCTGCACTGGCAATTAAGTAATCAATTTTATTGGGGAATTTGGCTAATAAAGTAGAAGTTTCGCTGCGTGCTTGGCTAAATTGGTCTTTATTCATCAAGGCCAGCGCCAGACTTAAGCGTACAGCCTGATTATTGGGGTTGTCTTTGAGTTGTTGGCGAAAAGCGGGAATTTGTTGACTATCGGCCTGATTCATAATTGCCAATAGACGCACTCTAATAAGTTGATAGTCTAGACTATCGTACACGCCCTTGTCGGGATAGTGACGAGCGCGTAGGGTACTGTCAGCTATGCGTTCTTGCGTAATAGGGTGGGTAAGTAAAAACTCAGGCATTAAACCGACTTGTCGAGCTTGTTTGTCCATTTTGCTAAAAAAGTTAGCCATCGCCTCGGGGTTAAAACCACTGGCAACCAGCGTTTGCATACCAACACGATCGGCCTCGCGTTCTTGTTGTCGGCTGTAAGCTAATTGTTGTTGAGCTAATGCCGCTTGTGTTGACATGCCGAGCGCTAGTCCGGCATCACTATTGACGCTCGATAAAGCAATACTGGCTAAAATGGCACCCAAGTAAATCAAGGTGTTGTGCGCGCCTGACTCTTGCGAGCGCTCATAGTGATGTTGACTGATATGGCCTAATTCGTGAGCCAAGACTGCGGCTAATTCAGCTTCGTTATCGGCATATAACAATAAACCTTCATTTACCCCAATGACTCCGCCCGGTACTGCAAACGCATTAATTCGTCGATCTGGAATAAGGATGACTTGTAAATCGGGACTAATGAGCGTGTTGTTGAATGACAGGCGATAGCTGATATTTTCCAGATAGTTGATCAGCAGCGGGTCTTCTAATAAAGGCGTTGTCCCGCGTAACTGTCTTAAAAATTGACGGCCTAATTGATATTCAGCGAGTTCATCGGCACGGGAGTGTTGAAAGTCTGGCAGGTCAGCGGCAGTGGTTTCGGCTGCATAAACGTTAGGCACACTAGACAGTAGTGACACTAACAGTACAACACCGAACTGACGTAACATAGACGCGGCCTTAGTAAACGGTAAGAAGGAGCAATTTTGCGGTGGATAGTAGCGTGATACTAGTACAGTTTTGCAATATTGATGTAAGTTCTTATCATGTGAGTCAGTTATCGCTTTGAAAGCAGGAATGAGTATGCATTTAGATGCGCGCGGTTTACGTTGTCCATTGCCGTTGCTGAAACTGAAGCAGGCATTACACAGTTTGCCGGTAAATGATGTTTTATCTGTTACAACGACCGATCCGGTGTCGCAGCGCGATTTTATTGTGTTTTTGAAGCAGACTAAGCACCGATTATTATTGCAAGAGCAAAGGGGTGATGAGTACTATTTTGAGATTAAGAAAGAGGGATGAACAATTAACATTGATCGGTCAATGGTGATCAAAAGGCCTTGATGCCAGAAAGTATCAAGGCCAAAATGGCAAACTGCTACAATGATTTAACCGCCGCCAGCACTATTGCCGCATGACCTTGGGCTTTTACCTTGCGCCATTCTTGTTGCAACTGACCTTGTGCATTGAATAGGAATGTACTGCGTTCGATGCCCATCACCTGTTTGCCATACATGTTTTTCATTTTGATGACATCAAAGGCTTGGCATAAGGTTTCAGTGGTATCGCTAATTAATTCAAAGGGTAAACATTCGTTGGCTTTGAATTTTTCGTGTGCGTTCATACTATCGCGGGAAACGCCTAAAATTTTGCAATGTAAGGCCGCAAATTCAGGCATTAAATCACGAAAATCTTGCGCTTCTGTTGTGCAGCCAGGGGTAGCATCTTTAGGGTAAAAGTAAATGACTACGGGTGAACCAATCAATGTTGACAGTTCAAGTTGTTGGCCACTGGTTGCAGGGACGGTTAACGCCGGAAAAGTGTCGCCAAGCTGAATAGCCATAATCAATATCCTGATAATTAGTTTTTATACGGTTCGAGAATGGCATCTAGATTACGGTCGTCGCAAAACATTAAAAAGCTTTCGCGTAAACTGGCTAAGTGAACTTTTGCCGGAATATTGACAATCATGCTCAAGGCAAACATCGGTGAGCCAGTATGCGGCGCGGCATAATTGCTGGTTTCCAGCGATTCAATGTTAATACCTTGAGTAGCAAAGAAATTAGCAATTTCGTGGACAATGCCAGGATTATCAAGGGCAATCACGTCAACATTGTAAGGCATGGATTCTTTTTGTGCTGCACGTTGCTCAGTGCGTTTAGTAATAATTGACAAGCCTAAACGACGTTCCAGCGTTGGCATTTGTGTTTCAAACTTGGCAATGGCATCCCATGTGCCTGAAACCATCATAATAATCGAAAACTCTTGCCCCATAACCACCATACGGCTATCGGCAATACTGCATTTGGATTCGCTGGCAGCCCGTGCTATTTCATCAACAATACCTGTTTTATCGGCACCTAATGCAGCGAGTACTAAATGATTATCCATGAGTAACCCTAATTATTTTCTTTAAAATGATGGTCTGCAATTTAACACAAAACCTTGGTGTAATACCCGAGCTAGATTAGTAATAATCTGTAGGGTCGGCAACGCCAGCATTGATAAAACCTTCACGCCTTAAGCGACAGCTATCACATTTTCCACACGCTCGGCCTTCACTATCGGCCTGATAACACGAGACAGTGAGGCGATAATCAACACCAAGTTTGAGTCCTTGCTGAATAATGTCCGCTTTAGACAAATGCAGTAGCGGGGTGTCAACGAGTAGTGGTCGGCCTTCAATGCCTGATTTAGTTGCTAAATTGGCGAGTTGTTGAAAAGCTGCAATGTATTCGGGACGACAATCGGGATAGCCAGAATAATCAACTGCATTGACGCCAATAACAATAGCATCGGCTTTGACGACCTCGGCAAAGCCCAACGCAAAGGCTAAAAATACGGTATTACGGGCGGGCACATAGGTAACGGGAATGCCTTCGCTCGCTGTTTCAGGGACATCAATCGTGGTGTCGGTCAACGCCGATCCACCAATGCCGCCTAAATCAATGTTAATCAC
>CANBZV010000025.1 GCA_947373945.1 Moraxellaceae bacterium | reverse complement strand
GGCAAAACCTATCACGTACAGTTCGATGATTGGATGTATTTGCATGATAACACCACGATGATCAATCGTGCGGCCATGTCCAAATTTGGTTTTAAGCTCGGTGAAGTTACCCTGTTTTTCAAGAAGAAATCATCATGAGTATGAATACCCCCGTTAAAGACTGGCGCGGCCAACACGTTTGGGTCGTCGGCGCCAGTTCAGGCATAGGCCATGCGTTAGCACAGCAACTCGCTAGTTCGGGTGCATTTGTAGCCGTGAGCGCTCGGAATCAACAAGCGCTTGAAGACTTTCACTTGCAACATAACCATAGCTTGGCTTTGCCGCTGGATGTCAACGATGCTGAACAATGGCACAACAGCTATCAAATTATCATGCATCATTGGCAAACACTGGACTGGCTGATTTTTTGTGCAGCTGACTATCAAGCCATGCGGGCATGGGAGTTTTCAGCAGCGCGTATGTCACAAATGATGATGACCAATTACGGCGGAGCATTACTAGGCATCGAAACGGTGCTGCCAAACATGCTGACAAAAGGCAACGGCGGATTAGCAATGATTGCCAGTGTCGCTGGCTATATGGGTTTACCGAAATCACTCAGTTATGGCCCAACAAAAGCCGCATTGATTAACTTATGTGAAAGCCTGTATCTGGACTTACATCCCGTTGGTATCAACGTTAGCGTCATTAATCCAGGCTTTGTCGAAACACCACTCACTGCCGACAATGATTTCAAAATGCCCGCCATTATCTCACCTAAGGAAGCGGCTAGCGCCATTGTTGCTGGCCTCAGCGCTGGCGAATTCGAAATTGACTTTCCAAAGCGTTTTACCTCGTGGCTACAACTAATCAAACGCCTGCCTTATCGCTTAAAAATGTCCGTGTTAGCACAAATAGAGGCTAAATCATGAGTACTTTACCGCGACTATTATCTTGGTATGAGCAACTAAGCACCGAGTCTTTAGGGCAAATTCGACAGCTCTATCATCCGCTGTGCTATTTCAAAGACCCCTTCAATGAGTTTTTCGAACGTACGTCGTTGGAAAAGCTGTTTAAACGCATGTTGACTCAGGTGCAACACCCACGATTTGTCATTATTGAAACCATTTCTGAAGGTCAAAGCACCTTCATCCTTTGGCAATTTCATTTCACGCTACGACAGCGACCCTTACAAATTCACGGTAGCTCCCATGTCAAATTTGATGAGGCTGGCTTGGTCATTTTTCATCGTGACTATTGGGATGCAGCCGAAGAGCTCTATGAAAAGCTACCGATTATTGGCTTTATCTTAAAGCAACTGAAGAAATTAAATCATTGATATTGTTCAGGATATATAGCCGATTTCACCTGATTCGGCGTATATCCTGCAACATGTAGGTGTTGGAGAAATATAATGAGTCTAACTATCGCTCCTCTTGTAGCCGTTTCAGAAAGCAAAGAAACAATTTTGCTGCCTATTAATGCAGTAGAACGCGAAACGGGTATATCAAAAGAGTTGTTAAGGATGTGGGAACGTCGTTACCAGTTCCCTACTCCTGAGCGAGATGCACAAGGAGACCGCGTCTACCCTCTTGATCAAATTAATAAATTAAGGATCATTCGCCGACTACTTGATGCAGGTTTTAGACCAGGCAAAGTCATTAATCTAGATATTGCTATATTGGAAGACATGCTCTCGTCCAACTCCAATAACCCTAGCTCAAACTTGCCGGAAAATCTCGATACCGAATTGCTGGCAATTCTTAAGCATCGCGATCCGCGCTATGTTCGCGAATACCTAACACATCAACTTATACGCATGGGTTTGCAATCCTTCATTTTTGATTTGGTGCAATATGCCAATATTATTGTCGGTGATGCTTGGATGTCTGGCAAAATAGAAGTCTTTGAGGAACATCTGTATACAGAAGAATTGCAAATGCTGATCCGGCAGAACATTGGTAATTTGCAACCTGCAGACTCCACACCTCGCATCATGCTAACTACCGCTTTAGAGGAATTGCATACTCTCGGTATTTTGATGATTGAGGCTATTCTACGTCTGGATAAAATAGACGCACTGTCTTTTGGCGCCCAAATGCCCATTAGAGATATTGTTCAAGCGGCGCAAAAACACAAAATGGATGTGGTGATCTTATCTTTCAGCAGTGCCTATTCATCAAGTCGTGCCACAGAATTTCTTGAAGAATTACGCTTTAGATTACCGATGTCGATTCAAATCTGGACGGGTGGAGGTGGCATTGCTAATAGCCGTCGTCGTATTGAAGGCGTGCAAATGATCAGTGATTTACAAAGCATACGGCAAACGGTTGCTCAATGGCGTCGCTCTAAGGGTGTAAAAGCGGCTTAATATTGACTAGGAATTTTTTCATGCGCAAACACTTAGTGTGGCTACGTGCCGATTTACGCACTATAGATAACAGCGCTTTGGTCGCGGCCTGCGCCGATGAACACGCGGATGTTGCTGCTGTATATTTTATAACACCAGGACAATGGCAACAACATCACGTCGCAGGCTGTCGTATCAACTTTGAGTTGCGTACCGTACAGCAACTCAGTAAACAACTTGCGGCACTGCATATCCCTTTATTGATTGCTGAAACGACTGATTTTAGTAGCCAAGCAAGTGTAATACTGAATCTCTGTCAACAACATAACATTGATAGTGTTTATTTTAATAAGCAATACGAAGTCAATGAACTTGCACGGGACGAAGCGGTTGAGCAGTTGTTGGCAAAGCATCACATAGATAGTTTTTGCTTTGACGACCAATGCCTCGTTGCTCCTGGCAAGGTATTAACAGGCGATGGTCGTTTCTATTCCGTTTTTACGCCGTTCAAAAAAAACTGGTTACAGCATATTTATCAGCAAGACATTGTCATTCAATCAGCGCCGCTCAAACGGGCGCAATTATGGCTAACACCTTCATTAATTCCAGATACGGTTGCAGGATTCGACTCACACGTCAGCCAAGAAGTCGCTCTTAATGAATGGCCTGCGGGTGAAAACGCCGCATTGGACAAATTAAGTCTTTTTTGCGACGAGCGAATTCGGCGTTATAAAGCTGATCGTGACTTTCCTAATCAACATGGCACCAGTCGTTTATCGCCATATTTGGCCGTTGGCGCTATTTCTCCCCGTCAATGTTATCAAGCAGCAATCAATGAACAACAGCTTTATGGCGCTAGTGACAGTATTGATCAGTGGGTAAGTGAATTAGCTTGGCGCGAATTTTATAAACATATCATGGTTGGCTTTCCACGAGTGTGCAAACACCAACCTTTTCGCAGCGAAACCAAGTCACTCATTTGGAGCAGCGATAAGATAGCGTTCCAACGTTGGTGTGATGGCCAAACGGGTTTTCCGATTATTGATGCGGCGATGCGTCAGCTCAAGACAATTGGCTGGATGCACAATCGTTTACGCATGGTCGTCGCCATGTTTTTAACCAAGGATTTGTTTATTGATTGGCGCTGGGGCGAACGCTATTTTATGGAGCATCTGATTGATGGCGACTTAGCTGCCAACAATGGCGGCTGGCAATGGAGTGCGTCAACAGGTAACGATTCCGCGCCCTACTTTCGTATTTTTAATCCTTTGCTGCAAAGCCAAAAGTTTGACCCTACAGGTGATTTTATTCGGCGTTATGTCCCTGAGTTGGCGCATTTGGATAATAAGAGTATTCATGAGCCGCACGGTAAACAACGGCTATTGTGGCTTGATTACCCACTACCCATGGTTGATCACAAACAAGCATGTGCTTATACCGTTAGCCAGTTCCATACCTTAAAAGAAGCTCCCATCGGTCGAGCCGATAATAGCTAATAAAAAACTCTCCTTGCCTGCTAAAGCAAGGAGAGTTTACTTAAAGAAACTTATGGCGTAGCAACAGGCTGTTTATTAGCTTTCCACCATTTCAATAAATTGGTCAACGCCTGAGGTGTACTCGCTGGTGCAGCATGTCCTACTTGGTCACGAACGTTTACGCCATGACATGACGCACAAACACGCACCTCCCCAGGCTGAAACGTTACCCAATAGCGCTCGCGGACGACGGCATTCCCAGAAGGATCATTTAATTGCCAAGTCATAGCGCGACGTGCAGGCACAATCATCGCCATGGAACCATCAATCCCCAATTGGGTGACACCTTTGCCCATGACGTTCGCTGGATTATTGGCAACTGCGCCTGCACCATTCATTGGCGTTGCTAACACACGACGACCCGCACGAGGGGTGTTGCTATAGCCCCCAGTGTAGCCGCGTAATAAATTGCCTTGGAAAAACTGCGCATGCGAGACGTCATATACTTTTGTTCCCGTAACTGCGGTTTTTGTGCCCGATGGTACGTGCAAACTAAAGGGCTGTATTTTGTCATTATGATCGCGCGTAGTGACATTTCTCGACACCACTAACGCCAAGCCATTTGTGCGCAGATAATCCTTGAATGCGATCTCATCAACTTGTGCATTCGCAAAAGCCGTTTGTTCTGGAGACGCTAATGGCTGTTGTTGCGTAATAGGAGGAATAGGACGCGCTTTAATTTCAACGGGCGACAACTCCCACAAATTACCTTTATATGTCATGAGTACATCAGGCGACCACCATGAAATATCTCTATAAATACCATTAGTAATCGGCGCATTAGGTACGGCATAACCATTCACAGTTTTCAGGGTTTTAATTCTGAAATCATAACTGTATTTGGGTAACTGGCCTGCATCATTGGTCTGGCTGGTATGTGCAGCAATCAATGTGCCATCAGACAACATCACAGGATCGCGATAGAAGCCACTATGATTAACATTTGGCGTTGCCGAAAAGCTTGCGGTTGCTCGATTCGTCACATAATTAATGGTCATCGTCTCAGGGTTAACGGTCGGCCCACCCAACAAACTCACGATTTGCCCCGCTGCATACGAACCAAACTCTGGAGCATCGATCGCGTAATACAAACCTTGCTGTATCGGCGACTCGCTAATTTGCATAAAGTTGTTGATGCGGTTTTTGTTATATCGTGGATATTGCCCATAATCATCCGTCACTGCCGGATCATCTTTACGATTACGACTCATATACGAGCCGCCTAACTCTTGTCTGCCGACGTGGTTTAAGGTCTCGATACCTGTGCCATCTTGATTCATTTGCCAAGGAAAGAACTGATTGAAATTGTGACCTTCCATAGGTGTGCCCGCTAACAAGTCTGTGCGACTTGCACGAGGCTCAGGAAATACTTCTTCTTGGCGCGGCAATATAGCCGCAGTACTAGTTTCGTTTGCGTAATTAAATGTGCCATAAGACGCTGTACCCATGGCGTCAGCATCAGCTTCTTGGTCACGCTGTAAATGATCCCATTGCGAAAAAATAATCCGCCCGTAGCTATCAACAAACGGCTTAAAGTCACCTGATGGCGCATGGTTAAGCACACTCCCACCACCCACTCCTAATAACCAAATACCACTATTACTTGGGCTTAATTCATATTCATCTAATGGGGGGTAGAGATGCGGTGAATTAGCCACAGTTGGTGCATCCGACACAAACAGAATGCGCCACTGACTGTCATAAACGGGGTAGATATTATTTCTATCTGCTCGTTGATTGGGTACTTTGGTAATCACTGGTGTTTCATTTTTGCCTAAACCAGTGACTTCGTATATTTGCCATCTGTAGCTACTATTGACTTGATATTGCTTGGTCACAGAGCCAACCGCCATACTGAATACAGCTTTTTTACCACTCCAATTAATGGAGGGGTCACGTACTGCAATCGAGTTAGCGCCCTGCATACCCGTGGCATTACCATAGCCCGCAAGCGCTGTCAGATCTTTCACTGTACCATCAGGATAACGAATAAATAATCCACCACCACGAGGTGCTGAATCTAATGTCGCTTGCTGATTACCAAACGTAGCGGCCACACTGCCAAAACCGGCCGTTGTGGGTATTTGACCAACAAACATAATGGGATATGTTGGCGCAGCAGACACGCTAATGCTTAAAAGCGTTAAGGTAAAAAAAGACAGTGGTTTTATTATCATGATTAAATTCCTTTTGGCCCAAATAGAAAGGCATTCCGCAAATCAAAATACACGTTTAGTGTAACCATCTACATCAGTTTTCACTGGTAAACGTCAACATTAATACTGCTGACTGCGTTAACCTGACTCGATTAATTACCAAACCTTTCAAGGCTTAGTATGACTAATAACTATTAGAGCAAGATAAGTGCCAGTTTTGATGCAACACGGCCATTGTGTGAACTGATTCAGATTTATGGCGCAATTATATTGGCAAACGATAACGACTTCACAGCCTTAAAACTAATGGCATTGTTTAGGTGACAAATGTAGCCTATTGGTAGGTGTTGATAGCTTAACAACATGACGAAAATGGTCAACAAGTGACCAATCACAAAGAAGAAAAAGAGGAAATCGGGTCTGTATGTATGTTAACAGACCCTACAGAGCCTAGAAATTAATCCATGTGCTCAATCACTGCATCACCAAACTCAGAACAGCGCAACAGGGTTGCTTCGGGCATCAAACGTTCAAAATCGTATGTAACCGTTTTGGCGTTAATGGCACCTTGGACACCGTTGATAATTAAATCAGCCGCTTCCATCCAACCCATATGACGCAACATCATTTCTGCGGACAAAATAATTGAACCTGGATTCACTTTATCTTGGCCTGCATACTTCGGCGCTGTACCATGAGTAGCCTCAAACATGGCGATAGAACCACCCAAGTTAGCGCCTGGAGCAATACCAATACCGCCTACTTCAGCAGCCAAGGCGTCAGAAATATAATCGCCATTGAGATTCAATGTCGCGATAACGGAATAATCGGCAGGACGCATCAGGATTTGTTGCAAGAACGCATCAGCAATGACATCTTTAATGACAATGTCACGACCAGTGCGCGGATTTTTGAATTTCATCCACGGGCCGCCATCAATCAATTCGGCGCCAAAGCGCTCAGCAGCCAACTCATAACCCCAATCACGGAATGCACCTTCAGTGTATTTCATGATGTTGCCTTTATGAACTAACGTCACTGATGGCTTATCGTTATCAATAGCAAACTGAATCGCTTTACGCACCAAACGTTGCGTACCTTCTTTGGATACCGGCTTAATACCAATACCACAGGTCTCAGGGAAACGGATTTTGGTAACACCCATTTCTTCACGCAGGAACTTAATGACTTTTAAGCCTTCTGGGCTATCAGCTTTCCATTCAATACCCGCATAAATATCTTCGGAGTTTTCGCGGTAAATAACCATGTCTGTCAATTCGGGATGGCTTACAGGGCTAGGTACACCTTTAAACCAACGAACAGGGCGCACACAAACGTAGAGATCCAATTCCTGACGCAAAGCTACGTTCAATGAACGCATACCACCACCCACCGGCGTGGTTAATGGACCTTTAATACTGACTACAAACTCTCGTAATGCTTCTAAGGACTCTTCTGGCATATAATTGTTATTGGGATATAAACGCGACGCTTTTTCGCCACAGTAAACTTCCATCCACGAAATAGCACGTTTGGTGCCATACGCCTTACTAACTGCAGCATCAACTACTTTTAGCATCACCGGTGTAATATCAACACCAATGCCGTCGCCTTCGATATAGGCAACAATAGGATAGTTGGGAACGTTCAGTGACAGGTCAGCGTTTACGGTAATTTTGTCGCCATCGGCTGGAACCACAATCTTCTGGTAACCCATTGTGCAGGTACTCCCTTGTCGTGTGAAATGATAAAAATATATATAGAGCGAACGCTGGTTTGAGCGTTAGTCTTCTGTCCAGTACGCGGTAGCGTTCAAGCCATGAGTGTAATGGTAATCGTTATCGACAGAAAATTAACCGTCAAAGTCATTTTTATAATAAATATCACCATAAACAACAGTGATACTGATTGAGTCTAAGTCTATGAGTCGTTTGATTTTATTTAATAAACCGTATGGCGTGTTATGTCAATTTCGGCGTACCGATGATAAACCAACACTAGCCGACTTCTTTAACGACCCGACCATTCACCCTTGTGGCCGACTCGACCACGATTCTGAAGGTTTACTCCTGTTAACGGATGATGGCAAGCTTAATTCGCGTATTACTGAACCAAAATTCAAACTACCTAAAACCTATTGGTCTCAAGTTGATCATGACATTTCCGAAGATGCCATTTGGCAACTACAACGCGGCGTTAACTTAAACGATGGCTTTACCGCCCCTGCGCAAGTACGCAAATTAACTGAGCCAGCATTGTGGCCACGCACACCGCCGATTCGCTATCGCGCCAGTATTCCAACGAGTTGGGTAGAGTTAGTGATTAGCGAAGGCCGCAACCGCCAAGTCAGACGTATGACAGCCGCAGTCGGCTTTCCCACATTACGTCTGGTGCGTGTACAAATTGGTGATTGGCGAATAGATGGATTAGCCGCAGGAGAATGGCGGGAGATTTGGGTTTGATGGATTCAAAGGGCCGCGGCGAACCGCCCTTTCAGTTTAATACTTGCTATGGGTTATATTGGTGTTAATCGCAAAAATAGATTGAGGTTGTCCCTGATCATTCAACATCAAACTCCAATGGCCTTCGACTATCAACTGCCTATCCTGTTTCGTGCGTTGCACAATCTCGCCGCGCCACTCGCCAGTCGTTAATACCTGCTTTGTCGCCTCATAAAAAGGAGTTGGATCGCTATAAAGCAACTCAACAATGGAACACCCAATCACCTCATCGTGAGTCCAGCCATACAACAACTCGGCACTTTTATTCCAAAACGAGATGTGATGATCAAGATCACGGACGATAATGGCATCGCGAGCTTTATCAAGTAACGAAGCTTGCTCAGCAAGACGTACTTCTGTCTCTTGACGTTCTAACTCAGCCGCAACGCGGGCAGCAAATATTTTTAATATCGAGGAAATAACATCTGTTTGTTCCAATGGCTGACGAAACAACACAAACAATTGCCCAATAGGCTGACCTTGCGAGTTATCAATCCGCCTGCCTATATAGGCTTGTGCACCAAGTGCCGCCAGCGTTGGGGCGTGTGGATATCGCTGTGCAACATCTGCCTTAATAATCCATTCATCACAGTCGCTTAAACTTTCACACGGAGTACCTTCGATCAGAATGTCAAAATTCTCAATCACTTCTGCGTCAACTACAGCCACAACGGTACGTGAGCGCAATGGTTGTCCGGCTTGTAATCGTGTCACTACGCCAACTTGCGCACCTAGTGCTTCCGTCATATTCAATGCCATTTTCTGAAAAAATGCAGCACCAGTACTAGCGGAAACACCTGCGGCAATTTTATAAACGGCAGACAGTATGCGAAAATTCTCCTGTTGCACACGCATATTGGTAATACCGAAAGCAAGATTATCAGCAAGCTCTTGTAATAAGTTAATTTCTTCACTCATTACTTCACTGGCACTGGCTGAATACAGCCCCAACAAACCAAATGTATGCTGCTCATTCCGCAAGGGTAAACAAATAATATTCCTATAGCCGTTTTGATAAGCGAGATTACGCCAATAAACCGATACATCATCCTGAATATCATTAGAAACAACCGCTTGGCCACTACGAATACTCTGACCGCCAGGCCCCTGTCCTTTTGGATCATCTTCAGCCCAGGTAATTAATGTTTCCGACAAATAGCCTTGCTCATCACCAGCATGGGCGATGGGTTTAATTGATTTAACGTCATCAAATTGGGCATACCCCACCCATGCCATACGATAACCACCAAAATCCACCACTAGTTGACAAATATCATCAAGCAAAGTGATTTCGTCCTGCGCAAGCAGCAATGCTTTATTACACTTGCGAAGCAATGTTAATGCACGCTCTGCTGCCCTGCGTTCAGTCACATCATGCCCCGATGGCACCAAATAAGACACTTTTCGTTTGGCGTCACGGACAGGGCTCAGGGAAAAGTCTACTGTATACAAATGCCCATTAACGCCCTGAAAAACCAAATCGAACCGAGAAACCTCGCCATTTGCCGCCTTTGTAATGGCTGCAAGCAATTGCTGGCGATAAACCTCGGAAAAAGACCACCACGGCGTTTCAACAAAACGTTTACCTAATACGTCTTTCAACTCCAGACCAATTGCCTCTAGCGAGGTACGATTAGCGTATGTGACTAAACCATCAATAGTAAGCATACCGATAAAGAATGAAGGGCTTAACCCATCCATAACTTCCCGCAAACGTTTGGAACCTTTGTCTACGTGCTCTAACTCATTTCGATAATAACCCATCAATGGCATGATTTATCTCCTAACTCATCCTGAATTATTTTCAAAGTATATACGCTATAGCGAATAGGTTTTACGGTTTACATGAAATTAATGTCAGCTTACGCCGAAAAACTCATTTGAGGCGCTAACAATCTTATTTAAGGAAAAATAACTTAGACAGAAATAATCACTGTATTATCCTTCCATAAAATGGAAGGCGTTATTCACGCAACGGTGAATGGTAACGGCAAAAAGATAATTTTAAAATAGTTTTGTATACTACAAATAAAAGAGCACCTCAGCAGTGCCCTTCTTTTTTATTTATTACGACAAACTGACAACTGCTGTTATGTCATTAATTGCCTCAATAATTTATGCACTTGCGAAGTTAACACGACATATGGTGCGTAGTTGGTTAAATCACCAGGGCTTAAAGTACAACGAAATTGTCGCCAATCACTAAAAACTTGCTGCTTTTGTGTTAGCCATTGCGCGAGCCATTGTTTTTGATCTTGTTTTGAAGCGATCCATTGCTGTAAAACATACTGTGTTAACGTCGCCATATCCTGTAGCAAGCCAGCGCGTAATTGATCTCTAGCCGCTGCCTCCCAGCTGTTGGCAACATTCAAATCTTGCAAGGCCCGTTGAACATCCGTTAAATCCAACGTTTCTTCAACGACTTCATAAACATAAGCGGCACTTTCAATAGAGACACTTAATTCCTGTGCAACACGACACATATCCAGCAGTGGTAATACTTGGTCTAACGACGCTAACCGTACTGCTAATAACTCAGGCAACCCCTGTACCATTAAACTGTTTTTTGCGTTTTGCCATGTCTCAAAACGTTTATGATTGAGATGCTGCGGCAAGTCATTTAATAGCAGCAATAACATGCCAAAATTGCCAATCACTTCCTGACTAGATTTATCGGCATATGGCAAAAACCAGCCACAGGCACGGCGGGCGTAGCGCTGTAAAGCCGCATATTGTGCTAATAAAATTTTATCAGGTACGGTCGCCGCACAGTCATCCAACTGTAGCCATAACGCGTCTAAACCCAATAATGAGCGAGCAATAATAAACGCACGCGCTAATTTGAGCGGATTACTGCCTTCATGACGTAATAGCCGTGGCAAGGCTCCCATGCCTAGGCGCTCGGTAATCAAACCCGCCAAATTTGTAGCCGCTAACGCCACGGCCAATGGATGCTTGGTTAACGCTGAACCATAGTTTTTACGCACAGCGACGGGAAATGAACTTTGCAGCTCGGCGAGTAAATAAGGGTCTTTGACTAACTCAGGCGTTGCCAGCACAGACTTCAGCCAGTTTTTGCTATAGGCCAACAAAATAGCCAGCTCGGCACGAGTTAGTGGTTGTTGAGTTCGGCCGCGAGCGTCCCATGTTTTTACATCAGGCAACGCTTCCAACGCACGATCCAAACCAGCGTGAACTTCCAAAAAGTCCGCTAACGCTCCATATTCACGATGGCGCAATAATGCCTGATTATTGGCGATTGCCAACATACGTGTTTGTGCTTGATTATGTGCTAAAACTAACTGAGCGACTTCCTCGCTCCACTCCGCCAATAAACGTTGATAGTCTGCTTGCGACATCCGTTTTGCTTGTTGTTCGCGTTGCAAGAATATTTTGATATTGACCTCATGGTCAGAACAATCAACGCCACCCGAATTATCAATAAAGTCGGCATGGCATAAGCCACCATGTAGTTGATATTCAATACGGGCACGTTGCGTTAACCCTAAGTTGCCGCCTTCACAAACAATTCTGGCACGCAATTGGCTAGCATTAATTCGTACAGACTCATTGGATCGATCACCTACATCCAAGTGACTTTCCTCAGTTGCTTTGACATAAGTACCAATGCCGCCATTCCACAGTACATCAACAGGCATTTGTAAAATTGCGTGGATTAAATCGTCTGACGATAATGCCTCAACCTGTACCGCCAATAGCGCTTTCATTTCGCTGCTCAACGCTATTTTCTTCTCACTTCGAGCAAAAACACCGCCACCAGCAGAAATCAATTTACGGTTGTAATCGCTCCAGTTGCTTTTGGGCAACACAAATAATCGTTGGCGCTCCGCAAAACTAACCGCCGGATCAGGATTAGGGTCGATGAAAATATGGCTATGGTTAAAGGCAGCCACCAACTTAATCTGCTGGCTTTGCTGTAACCCATTGCCAAAAACATCACCCGACATATCGCCAATACCCGCCATGGTAAACGGTGTTTTTTGTGGGTCGAAACCACACTCCCGCGCCAAACGCACTAAGGAAATAAAAGCTCCGCGGGCGGTGATGCCAAGCTTTTTATGGTCATAGCCATTACTGCCGCCCGATGCAAACGCATCACCTAGCCAAAACTGATATTGTTTGGCAAGGGCATTGGCGGTATCCGAAAATGTAGCAGTGCCTTTATCTGCAGCAACGACCAAATAAGGGTCATCACCATCATGACAAATAACATTTGCTGGCGAAACAATTTTATCTTTTACGCGGTTATCGGTAATTTCAATGAGCCCGCGCAAAAACTCTTGATAGGCATGAATGCCATTTTCTTGTTTGTCACCATAAATAGTACGCACAACAAATGCCCCTTTAGCTCCAACAGGAACAATGACGGCATTCTTAACCTGTTGCGCCTTTACCAGACCTAACACCTCTGTTCTAAAGTCTTCATGGCGATCTGACCAGCGAATGCCGCCACGAGCAACAGCACCAAAGCGAATATGCGAGCCAATGACATCAGGACTATATACAAATATTTCTCGCCAAGGTTTGGGATCAGGCAAATTACGCAAGTTCGTAGTATCAAACTTAAGGGCGACACGGTGCGCGCTCATCGCGGCAGGTAGATAAAAATTGGTTCGGACGACAGCTAAAATCAAGTGCATAAATTCGCGCAACACGCGATCATCGGCGACAGAAATGACTTTATCAAGCGCAAGCTCAATACGCTTCAAGATAGAATCTTGCCGTTCTTGGCGATCGGTGGTGATATTAGGGTCAAAACGGGCTTGGAATAACTCCAATAAACTACGGCCAATGGTTGGATAGCGTGTTAATGCTTCAGCTTGTGCTAATGATGACAACGGGAAACCTGTTTGTTTTAAATAGGCCGAGAGCACCCTAAAGATATGAGCATCACGCCAACGACAAGGCAATATCGTCACTAACCGATTGAAAACATCCGCTTCGCCACCTTGCCATAACGTAGAAATCGCATCACGTACATAGGCTAATGATTGGGCAAACACTTCTTTCGCGAGGTTCTCAGGCAACTCTGTACGGAAGTCATGTAACCATAAACAGCTATCTTCGAGCAGTAATGGAAAGGCTTGCTCTTGTAAAACTTTAAGGCCAAAGCTTTCTAAAATCGGCATCACTTTCGACAAGGATAATTGCTGATTCCACTGTAAAAGTTTAAAACGTGCTGACCGCCCTTCGGTTGGCAACACTTCCACTGCCAATGGCGCATCTTGACGCAGAGTCTCTAGCAACGAAATATCGCTAATCGCATCCTGTGGGCGGTAATTATCTTTATAGGCTAGCGGGAACACATCCTGATAGCGGCGATATAACTGATTAGCTAATACGGATTGATATTTGGTCATCAGTATTGCTAATAACTCATCCTCCCAAGTTCGTGCCAGCCGTTTTAAGACTGACTCGGTTTCTTCAATATTGATGCGCGGGGGATTTTTATGTTCAAAAACCAACAAACTATGTAAGCGAATCCAACGATGTTCAGACACATAGGGCGTCATTACCACATCGGAGGCATTAAAACGTGCCTGTAAAAACTCTCCTGTGCGACTGACGAAACTCTCGCTATAGAGCGGCTTGGGCATATAAATAAAGATGGATACAAAACGGCTCCACGGATCTAAACGCCAGACAAAACGCAACTCATTACCGTACTTCTGTTTTACCATCGGCAAAAATGCCGAGAGCAAATCACGGTCTGAGGCAAGCAACAACTCATCTCGAGGATGCGTTCTTAACATACGGTCAAAATTACGACCATCGTGGCTGATTTTGCGCAAGCCCGAGAAAATATCAACAGTGGTGATTTTATGGCGCAACACCGGCATCGTCATCGGGTCATGTTGATTCACACGACTGGTATAAAGACCAAGGAAACGATACTCACTTTTACCATCAGGCATCGGTACAATAATGACATCGGCATAACGGTCATGATGAATGGGTGCACGCGTTAACGACTTGCCAAATAATAAACGACACTCCTGTGCCGCAAACGTAATGTCATCCAGCCAATCCACATGAACACTTTGCCAACTGCCCAGACCCGATACTTCTACCTTGTCTTCAGGACCACGGTGCATGACCGACAAAAAGGTAAAATGGCCACGCATTAGCCATTGCAGAAAAGCATGTCCTTCCATGCGGACAACAGCGGCCTCCCCTTCTTTAGGCATTTTTTCGATCAATTTTTGTGCCGCTTCTCGTATCAATGTTTGCATACGCGGGAAACTATCGACAATTTTACGCAACATCCCCATCGCATCATGGATGTGGGTTTCCAGTTCTTTGAGTTCTTCACCCTGATAAAAATTAGCTAATTCAATATGGATTAATGTGCGATATTCTTCCGCATTGGCATGAGCAGCGGTAGGCATGGCCGTAATTTGAAAATAACGATTGCGGCGTAATGCAATATTCATGTCCATTAGCACACGAACATCATAGCCACCCCGATGCAAAGCAATACGCAAGGTATTTAGCAAAAACGGCAATTCACCACTGTACAACTCAATCACCGTGCCATCAGAACGCCAACCCGCTTTCGTGGCTTCAGGATTAAAAATCCGCAAATTAACTTCTTGCCGACTATCGACCACAAACTGCCAAAAATCCCATAAGCAGGCAGCCAACGACTGAGAAGTATACCGACGTAATTCATCTGCCAATAGCGCCATCAACGCGCGCTCAGCAAACGTCATAAAAATTGGATTATCATAAGCAGCACAGATATCCAAACAGCTCTGCCGCGTTTGGTGGGACCATTCTTCGGTGGTCGATAACATGATTGACTCCTTGTGCTACTATTATTTTTGAATGATCTTTGATTGTTGATATTGTGCTTTTAGTGTAGGCCGATTTTAATAAAGTGCATCAAAATCTTAACCCTAGCGTTTTATTCTGTTTCACCCGCGCCGCTATGCTCTGCGCCAAAACGTCAGTCCCGCTTAGCTATAAATCCAGTGACATTACCACCAAAATATTGGCAAGATCTAGATTCTCGCTTTCGCGGAAAAGACGAAATAATTGTCCCAAAAATCGCAATCGCTCTATATTTGATACTGTGCAAAATCGCTTAGCTCGTCAACAAGCGATTCAAGGTTTCATAGGTATCATTTGACAGCTTTTGTTCACTCAGTTTTTCTAAGGCCATTAATGCTTGGTGTTGGCGCTGACCTTCCAAACGTTTCCAACGGCTAAAAGCGCCCAGTAAACGCGACGCAATTTGCGGATTCAGCGCATCCAGCTCGGCAATTTTGGCGGCAATAAAACGATAACCTGCGCCATCTGCTTGGTGGAACTGCACAGGATTGACATTGGCAAACTGTGCTAACACGGAACGCGCGCGATTCGGATTGGTCAGCGTAAACGCCGGATGTTGACTGAGCAAATGAATATCCGCCATGGTTGTTTGCGGATTAGTAGCCTGCACGGCAAACCAGCTATCAATCACTAATGCTTCTTGCTCAAAACGCTGATAAAAATCAGTCAGACACTGCACCGCTGACGGCGCATTGCTATGTACCAAACCACGTAAAGCCACCATACGGTCAGTCATGTGCTGAGCTTGTTGATATTGCTGCTCGGCCAAGGATTGCGCCGAACGGTTATCTTCTAGCGCCAGTAAATAACTCAGACAAACTTCACGCCAGCAACGGGCGGCAATCGCACCACTGTTATAGCTATAGGCGTTGGTATTGGCACTGTGAGCATATTGCGCGACGAAGAAGTCATTGAGCGCATTAGCTATTGCCTGTTGCAGTGTTCGCCGCGCTAGCGCGATGATTCTTGGATTAATCACAGGCGTTTTTTCGGCGAGATAGTTTTCGCTCGGTAACGTCAGGATTTTCGCCGCTAATGCCGGATCTTGCGCCACTAATGTCGGTAGAAAACGCGGTAATGCGTCCAGCAAACCATCTAGCTCAATGGTATTAAAAATAGCGGTCGCGGACTCAAGATTGCGAATCATCGTCAGCAACATCCGTTCAAATAACGTCTGTGCCGACAACCAGCGATTAAAGCCATTATTATCATGCTGCATCAAAAACAATAATTCTTGATCGGCGCTTTGATAGTCCAAAATCACTGGCGCAGAGAAGTCCCGTAACAATGACGGAATGACGGCGCTGCTAACGCCAGTAAAAATCCATTGCTGATGGGCTTTATCGGCTAGCAATACACGCTCATACACTTGGCTGGTTTGTTGCTCCTCGCCCGCCAATACCAACGGAATAGCGCGACCATTCACATCAAACAACGCTAATTTTACCGGAATGGGTAATGTTTGCGGCTCAGGGTAACCATTTTTGTGTGGCGTATGCTGACTGACATTTAAGACATAAGTTTGCGTATCGGCGTGAAATTCACTGGTAACAGCCAACACCGGCGTACACGGCTGCTTATACCACTGTAAAAATCCGCTCAAATCCTGATTATTGGCTTCGGCTAAGGCTTGGACAAAATCTTCTACCGTCACCGCTTGACCATCAAAACGGGCAAAATATAAATCAGTACCTTGTCTAAAACCTGTTTCACCCAAGATGGTATGCAACATGCCGACAATTTCCGCACCTTTTTCATAGACGGTGGCGGTATAAAAGTTATTGATTTCAATAAATGATTCTGGACGCACCGGGTGCGCTAATGGCCCTGCATCTTCAGCAAACTGGGTGTTGCGGAGCATGGTCACGTCTTCGATACGCTGAACGCTGGCGGAGAGCTGGTCAGCTGAAAACTGTTGGTCGCGGAAAACGGTGAAGCCTTCTTTAAGGCTTAACTGAAACCAGTCGCGGCAGGTGACGCGATTACCGCTCCAATTATGAAAATACTCATGCGCCACCACCGATTCGACACGTTGAAAACCTAAATCAGTGGTCGTTTCCGGATGCGCCAAAACACAGGAGGTATTAAAAATATTTAGCCCTTTGTTTTCCATCGCCCCCATATTGAAATGGCTAACGGCAACAATCATAAAGATATCTAAATCATACTCACGGCCATAACGTACTTCATCCCAGCGCATCGACGCTTTTAACGACGACATGGCATGGTGACACTGGCGCAAATCACGTTCTTCGGCATACAGTTTAAGCGCAACAGTGCGACCAGAACGCGTCGTAAATTCATCTGCCAAACACGCCAAATTGCCCGCCACCATCGCAAACAAATAGCTCGGCTTTTTAAAGGGATCTTGCCAAGTAGCAAAATGTCGGCCTTGTTCAGTATCACCATGGGCGACTAAGTTGCCATTTGCCAACAAGGTTGGATAATGTTGTTTATCGGCAATAATCGTCGTCGTAAATAACGACAAGACATCGGGACGATCTAAATAATAGGTAATTTTTCTGAAGCCTTCCGGCTCACACTGCGTGCAATACATGCCCTTGGATAAATATAAGCCTTCTAACGCCAGATTCTTTTCGGGGTAGATTTTGACTTTGCTGGTTAAGACAAAATTTTGCGTCGGTACTTGATGAATAATTAATTGTTCACCTTGTTGCTGATAATCACTGAGCGCCAATTGTTGACCATCAATGGCTAATTCCAGCAACTCTAAGTCAACGCCATGCAATACCAGCGTTTGCTGATAAGTCGGCTCAATGGCTAGGGCTGACGTGACTAGGGTAAAGTCAGCAAAAATATCAATCGTTAAATCAATTTGCTTAATATTAAAGGCTGGAGCCTGATAATCTTTTAAATAAACGGTATTGGCGTTATTCATCTTGTTCTCCAAAAATCACTTCGTAACCGCCAAATTTGCGGATATTTAATACACCGGTATCAAGAATTAAATATTGACCTTTAATGCCTAATAACTTACCCGTCACTGTGGCCACTGAGTCAAAGTTATGCGCTTTTACCTTGAGTGGATATTGCTGCACCGGAAAATCGAACTCATACACCGGCACCGTTAATGCCCTGATTTGCTGCGGAAATTCAGCATCTAGCTCAGCTAATTCAGCGGCACAAACAGCCA
>CANBZV010000024.1 GCA_947373945.1 Moraxellaceae bacterium | reverse complement strand
CCGCAACGGGCACGCACACCAGTAAAAGCATTATCCGGCGGTGAACGTAACCGTGTATTATTAGCGCGCTTGTTTAGCAAACCCTCCAATGTCTTGGTTATGGATGAGCCGACCAACGATTTGGATATTGAAACACTCGAACTACTCGAAGAGCGCTTGATGAACTATCAAGGGACCCTGCTGCTAATCAGCCATGACCGGGCTTTTTTGGATAATGTCGTCACCAGTACGTGGGCATTTATGGGCAATGCCGAGGTCGAAGAGTTTGTGGGTGGTTATCAGGACTGGTTACGTCAAACCGCTGATCGCCCCTCCACTGCCACCACGCGCACCAGCAGTAACAATCCAAAAGCGGAATCGGTCGTCGTTACTATTGCGCAAAACAAAGAAAAAGCCACAATTCCTAAACGTAAACTCAGTTACAATGAGCAACGTGAGCTAGATTCACTGCCGCAAAAAATTGCAGCCTTAGAACAAGAACAAGCCTCATTACAGGCTAAATTGAATGATGCCGAATTTTATGCCAAACAAGCTAGTGATACACTGACCGTAAGTCAACGTTTGGCAACGATAGAAGAAGAACTGTTAGCATTATTAGACCGCTGGGCGACTTTGGAGTCTTAACGACAGCCCTATTGCGGATACCACATAGGTAGATGAGGAGAAAAGAATGAAACGTGGATGGCTCGGCTTGGCATTGTTAGCCAGTATTACTGTCGGTGGTTGTGCGCATACACCACCGCCACAAACGCAGGCTTTTTACCATGCCCCTTCTAATTCTTACTCGCTAAATCTCGGTAGCCAAGCACTGCAAGGTGCGCTCACCATGACGGAACAATGTGAGCCATACGGTGGCAGTGTGAATATTTGGGATTCAAAAAATCGCTTTTTCCGAGTCGATTATTTGAATTTTATTGAACATCCGACGGTACACTCGCCATCATTCGCGAATGACCGGACCTTAAATGAATTGGTATTCAACTACTACCAAAACGATGTCATCCCTAAAGAAAAAAGTATCCGCAGCAATCGGGTACTTTTCCACGATACGGTTAATAGTACCGTGGGTGAAGGACTACTGACTATTTTCAGTCTGGAAATGGTTAAAGAAGCTGTCCCTAAAGATGCGCTTGATAATACGGTTTATTATGGTTTCTTTATTTTCCGGCGGGGCGACTTTGCCTATATCGTCCAGCATCGCCAAGAAATCTATCAGCCTGAACGGATGAAGGCCATGTTGGTGACATTGGCTCAGGATATGACTATTCCAGGTAAAAACTTCTACACCAAACAAATCAATAATCTGGGTGTGGTAGATCAGGTATTTGGCTCGCAAGCTGAAATCGACGCGTGGAAAAAAGCCATGAAGTGCGACAGCCATCATTGATTCATTTGCCCTGCGAGGAGTGCTAATACCGAGCACTCCTCACATCCTGCCACTCGTCAAAACCCGCTAGCGCTTACCCCTCAGCAACAAATTGCCACAGCTGATAAAACTGTCTAACATCCTTTGACGCTGCAGCTAATTACCACTGCTAAACTAAACCCATAAACATTCAATTAAAACAGTATGTTGCAGTCATTTTAACCGTTATATTGCCCTTGATAATGGATATACCGTTATGCGTTTTCGATGTCAGCACCTAATTCTATGGGCGCTATTTGCACTGAGCAGCCTAACAACCCCTGCGTTGGCTGGTCATCAGCATAGCCCAAAAACGGCTAGCGTCACGAAGTCTGCGCCGGCCATCAGCGCCTCACAACGGTTTATTCAAACGCTCAATAGCGCACTACGACAACAAAACCAGCAATTGGAGAAAGATCGCGCGCGCATCCAACGTATCGCACAACGCTATCTGCATAACGATGATATTTCGGAATCCGACTTTAACTGGTTAAAAGAAACCACCCGCGACTACCAGTTAGAGCCTCAACAGCGTGGTGATCAAGCCTATTTTCATGCCCTGTTACAACGCGTTGATAGTGTCCCTGCCTCTCTCGCTATTGCTCAGGCTATTATTGAAACAGGCTGGGGCGAAGCCTCATCGACGGCCAAAGCCCACAATCCCTTTGGTCTGCTGAGTGGTCATAGAAACTTAATGCAATTTCCTAATCAACAAGCCGCTGTCGCTTATTATGTCAGACTGCTGAATACCGCCAAGCCGTATGAGCCTTTTCGAAAACTACGCGCCCAAGCCCGATCAAAAAATAAAAACCTTCACGGTGAACAACTGGCTAATGGCCTGATAAAATACTCAACCCAAGGTCAAAGCTACATCCATAAAGTACAACATACCATTCAAATCAACCATTTAGCGAAACTTGACTAACAATGAAATCGTTCAACATAACAACTGAAGCCAATATCCGTTTGAATATCCGCGTTTGGGGTGACGAACATATTCACGCACCAACCATTGTCATGGTCCATGGCTTCCCTGATAACAGTCTCGTCTGGCAAGCTGTCGCCGAGCAACTAAGCGCCCTGTTTAAAGTCGTGGCATATGATGTCCGTGGTGCGGGAGAATCAAGCACACCAACAACAATCTCCGCCTACAAAATCCCTTGTTTAGTCGCCGATCTTGCCGCCGTGATTGACGCTGTTAGCCCACAACAGGCCATTCATTTAGTTGGTCATGACTGGGGTTCGATTCAATGCTGGGAAGCGGTTACAACGCCACTATTACAAGGCAAAATAGCCTCGTTTAGTTCTATTTCTGGCCCCAGTTTAGATCACGCCGCCTATTGGATGCGTCAAGGCTTAAGCCACGGCACCAACGACGACAAATTTAAAATCATCAATCAATTACTACACTCTTGGTACATCGCAGCCTTTCACTTGCCGTTAGCTAGCCAACTGACATGGCGTGTTGCGTTTAATAAATGGCCACAGCGCTTCACTGCCATCAAAGCACTGCATAGTGAAGACTTTCCAACTCAAGCCAGCGACGGACGGCATGGCGTTAAGCTCTATCGCGCCAACTTTATCGAGCGTTTATTCAAGCCCCAAAAACGTCATACCTCTATTCCCGTGCAACTGATTATTCCCACACGAGATAAGTTCGTCACCCCCGGTTTATTTGACTATCTGGATAAATGGGCAAGTAATGTTTGGCGGCGGGAAATTGATGCCGAGCATTGGGTGCAACTGTCTCATCCTGATGAAGTTGCTGCATTCATTCGAGAGTTTGTTGATTTTATTGAGGAAGATAATGAAGCCCATGGATGACTCCACACCAACGGAACCGTTGTATCTGAAAACACAAATACGGCTGATGAAAGGTGATGCTATTGCGATGGGGCCCGGCAAAGCGGAGTTATTAGCCGCTATTGCCGCTACAGGCTCAATTGCTGCGGCCGGGCGACATATGAATATGAGTTACAGACGAGCTTGGTTACTGGTAGAAACGATGAATCAAAGCTTTAGTGAACCTCTTGTGCTATCAGCAAAAGGCGGCAAGCATGGTGGTGGCGCACATCTCAGCCCATTGGGTGAGCAAATTTTGACGCTTTATCGCCAAATGCAAGCCGATGTCGAACATCGAGTTGCTCACTATAGCACTGCGTTTTATACCTTAGTCGCCCAAGAAGCAGCACTTAAGCCTGATTAGCGCTATCCCCAAAAATCTGCTTACCCTCAGCCAAATACAAAATATCGTCGGTCAAATACTGAATTTCCGCCAAGCTATGACTCACATACAGCATCGGAATGTTGGTTTCATCGCGAATACGCACTAAAAATGGCAGAATTTGCTGTTTACGCCGATCATCCAGCGACGACAGCGGCTCATCCAGCAACAACAAACGTGGCGAATACAGAATCGCTCGCCCTACGGCGACGCGTTGCTTTTCTCCCCCCGATAACTGGCGTGGCTGACGCTCCAATAACAGTTCAATCTCCAGCATCCCAGCGACTTCATCCAAATTAAAACGGCGCTCCGAAGGCTGCAATCGCTGCCAACCGTACAACAGATTTTGACGCACACTCAGATGGGGAAACAATTGACCATCTTGAAACACCAAGCCAATATGACGCTGATGGGCGGGAATAAACACGCTGTGCGCTGTATCAACTAAAACAGTATTATCCAGCACAATTCGGCCCTGATTCGGCTTAATCAGCCCCGCAATCACACTTAACAGCGTGCTCTTACCAGAACCAGAAGCACCAAAAATGCCCGTCACCGGTGAGCTTAATCGCGCCGCCAATTCCACATGAAAAGCACCACGGTGCATCGACAACGAAACATCAAGCATGGCGGTTGTATCCCAAACGTTGAACCGCTCGCTGTGACAAATAATTACTCAGTAATAACGAAACAAACGCTAGCGCTAATGAAATTGTGATCAAACGTACCGCCATATGTTCACCGTCTGGGGAGTGCATCGTCGTATAAATGGCTAACGGCAAAGTGCGCGTTTCACCTGCAATATTGCCGGCAAAACTAATCGTCGCACCAAACTCGCCCAAACTACGACTAAAACTAAGAATCGCCCCCACCAAAATACCAGGTAACGCTAACGGCAACGTAATGGTAAAAAACACTCGCAGGCTATTTGCACCTAGTGTCCGCGCGGCATCCTCCAAACGCTGATCAACCAACTGAATCGCCAAACGCACCGATTGCACCATCAGCGGAAAGCCCATCACCGCCGAAGCGAGTACCGCACCCTTCCAGTCGAAGGCAACATGAATATCATAACGCTGTAACCATTGCCCCAAAGCACCTTGCTGACTGAACAGCACCAACAACAAATACCCCGGAACGACAGGAGGCAAAACCATCGGCAAATGCACCACGGCATCAATTAATGCCTTACAAGGAAACTGTTTGCGAGCCAACACCCAGCCCAATAGCACACCTGGCACCAAACTCAGCGCCATACACCAACTAGCCACTTTCAGTGACAGCAATAATGCCGAATACTCTTCTGGTGATAACGTAAACATGGAGTCTTTATAGTGGAGATTGATACGTAATAGGTACGAGCTTACATACTCGATATGCATGATGGTACATATCGAACATCGCTGTCAACAATTTCGCATAATTAGCATCGACAACAAGATCAGAAACGTAGCGAACCTGCCGCTACGCTTCTATAGGGAAACTAACGCAATGCGCCGATATAATGATGAACGACTTCTTCCTGATAATGCTGAATCACCTCTTCTGGCTCAACCTTGGGCATAGGTTGAACAGGTATCACAGGCATGGTTGGCTGTTTAACCACTGCGGGCTTGATTGGCGGCAATGTTGCATTAAAGTTCATTGCCCGCTCCTGCTCTAAGGTTGGCATCGCCGCAACAGCGGCATGTGTTAACACAGGCAGAGGCTCTAGCTTAGCTTTTTCGGCATCGCGAGCATACAAAGCTTCAAAACGCGCCACAATATCCAGAATATCCGCATCCATTTCCTTAGACGCTATCCGTAGAATTTCCTTCGCATAATCCATATTTTGCGCCATATAGACTGCATCCACTACCCTTCCTGAGCGTCGCATGCGCACATACAATTGCGATGCCAAAGTGAATACTTCAGGGTTAATTAAGGCTTCGTTCATGATGTATATCTCCGTCATGGTGAAGAGTGAAATGGCAGAAAACGTACGAAAGCCAGACTGAGATCCGGCCTTCATACAACGATGGATCTCGCAACATTAAGGCACTTGCTCGCCATGTTGCGATAAATCAAGACCTGTCAGCTCATGCTCTGGCTCGACCCGCAAGCCAATCGTCCAATCAATCAGTAACAGAATTATCCATGACATAACCACGCTATACAGCAGGGTCGTAAAAGCACCAATTGCTTGAGTCATTAGGCTGGCATCCACACCAGACAGTTGTTTAGTCGCAAACACGCCCGTCAATAATGCACCGACAATGCCGCCAATACCGTGAATACCAAAAACATCCAGTGAGTCATCGGCACCCAACCAGCGTTTCAGCCCTGTTGCCCCCCAGTAACAGCAGAACCCAGCGGCGGCACCAATAAAGAGAGCACCTTTAACTTCAACAAAGCCCGAAGCGGGGGTAATGGCGACTAATCCTGCCACTGCGCCTGAACATGCCCCTAATAAAGACACACGCCCTCTTAATATCCACTCAACGAATAACCAACCAAGCGTCCCAGTCGCGGCGGCAACCTGAGTAACCAGCATCGCCATACCTGCACGACCATCAGCCGCTAACGCCGAGCCTGCATTAAAGCCAAACCAACCCACCCACAGCAACGAAGCGCCCATCAAGGTATACGCCAAATTATTAGGGAAAAACGGCTCACGGCCATAACCTTGGCGCTTACCTAGCATAAACGCACACACCAAACCGGCGGCACCTGCATTAATATGAACCACCGTGCCGCCCGCAAAATCAAGAGCCCCCATCGCGGCCAACCAACCTGTTGGCTCCCATACCCAATGAGCAACGGGCGAATACACCAACACCGACCACAACACCATAAACACCGCGAGTGCGCTAAACTTCATCCGTTCAGCGAAGGCACCGGTAATCAAAGCTGGGGTAATAATGGCGAAGGTTAATTGAAACATCACCAATACCGACTCAGGAATTGTTGGTGCAACATGACTGACGCTGATTAAGCCTTGAACCTTATCGAAGGTCATGCCGTCAAGAAACAGACGACTGAAACCACCCAAATAAGGCGTAGAAGGGGTAAATGCCAAGCTATAACCAATTACCACCCATACCACGGTGATCAAAGCGCAAATAGCAAAACTTTGCAAAGCAGTCGCCAAGATGTTTTTCTTACGCACCATGCCACTATAAAACAAGGCAAGGCCAGGAATCGTCATTAGCAAAACTAATGCCGTAGAAGTCAGCATCCATGCCGTATCACCTGCGCTTATTTTATCAACTGTGGTGATATAAGGGGCCGTTTCCGCAACACCCAACGACGGTATTAATAAAAAACTGGCCAGACTAAGCCATCGCAACAAGGCCAAAGGATTTTTCATGACTTACGACTCCAAGAAGCGGTTCGTTAGTTATCATGCAAAAAGAAGGCCAATATTTTCGAGAAGGATTTGCACTAGAAGCGGGCAAGTTGCACCGCAATGAAGCCCGGAAAAACAATCAAGCAAAACAGCGTACGGGTGACGCACCAATCACCCGTAGAGACCATGTAAATTACTGGTGATACTGCGAGCTAAACTCATGTACCGCCTCAATAAACGCAGCGGCATGCTCAGGATTAGTAAACTGGTCAATACCGTGCCCCAAATTCATCACGTGACCATGGCCGTGGCCATAGCTGGCCAAAATTTGCGCCACTTCTTCACGAATCCGCGTCGGGCTACCATACAATACAGCGGGGTCCATATTGCCTTGCAAGGCAACTTGCTGCCCAACACGACGGCGCGCTGCACCAATATCTACCGTCCAATCCAAACCTAATGCATCGGCACCGGTCAGCGCCATTGACTCTAGCCACAGGCCGCCACCCTTGGTAAACAGAATGACTGGTACTCGCCGACCATCGTGTTCTTTAATCAAACCATTAACGATTTTTTGCATGTACGCCAACGAAAACTCTTGATACGCGGCCGCCGATAACGCCCCACCCCAACTATCAAAAATCTGCACGGCTTGAGCGCCCGCAAGAATTTGCGCATTAAGATAAGCAGTTACCGACTGTGCTAACTTATCTAATAACTGATGCAACACGTGTGGCTGCTGATACATCATGTTTTTAGCGGCGCGAAAATCCCGACTGGAGCCACCTTCAATCATGTAAGTTGCCAAGGTCCACGGGCTGCCCGAAAAACCAATCAACGGCACGCGACCATTGAGCGCACTGCGAATGGTTTTGACCGCATTCATGACATAGCCTAAATCGCTATTGGCATCAGGAATCGGCAATGCTTGCACATCTGCTTCGGTGCGTACCGTCTTTTTGAAGCGCGGACCTTCTCCTGTTTCAAAATACAGCCCCAAACCCATAGCATCGGGAATAGTCAAAATATCCGAAAACAAAATAGCTGCGTCTAACGGGAAGCGTTCCAAGGGTTGTAAGGTCACTTCACACGCCAAGTCGTGGTTCTTGCACAACGCCATAAAATCACCCGCCTGTTGACGGGTCGCGCGATATTCAGGCAAATAACGCCCTGCCTGACGCATCATCCATACTGGCGTAACGTCAACAGGTTGGCGTAATAATGCACGCAAAAAACGATCATTTTTAAGAGGAGACATAAGCAACCTATGCAATGCTAGTAGATATTCAGACTATGGGGTTTCCGCATCTCACCGAGATAACTGCGCAAGCCCTACAACGGTATTAAATCACAAAACCAAAAGCCTCGCGTCTGGACGGAGGAAGGACAAACCTCATTCGTAGTCGTCATCTGCAATGGCTTATAAACTTTTTCACCTAGTGTAAATGCAACAGGCTGCTGGAATATCGGCCCCGCATAACAAAAAGTATGGTATTCGCCATGCTCACCACATAGGTCAACATTGGCAGGTAAATCGGCAACAAACTGCGTGTTGATTTCTTTACCGACCCATGACTGATCCAAATAGCCATCATTGGTACAGCACGTCAGTGTTTGAAAGCCTAGCGCCATAAAATCTTGAATCAATTGAGCTGTGTCCATTTTCCATAATGGAAATACTGCCGTTAGCTCAACTTGTTTGAGATTTTGCTCACGATAAGCACGCAAGTCTTCTAAAAAGATATCGCCAAAAATAACGTGGGAAATGCCTTCGGATTTGGCTTGCACCAACACCTGCGCCATTTGCTGCTCGTATTCACTGTTTGAGCCTTCATAGACACGTACTTTTAGCAACGGAATACCAATAGCTTGCGCTTGTTGATCGAGCAACTCCTCGCGCACACCATGCATGGAAATACGCTTGTATTGATCGTTAATCGTGGTGAGTAAGTATTTAACGTCAAATTGTTGCTCAAGCTGCACTTTATACAGTGCGAAGGCCGAGTCTTTACCACCACTCCAACAAAATATCGCTAACGGCTTAACCATTATTGACTCACATTAACATGATCGTAAGGACAGTGACGGCAGCCATTACCACAACAAGAACCACGTTTGCAGTGAAACCAGGCCGTGAACACCCAATTGCCATTTTCGACATAATAATCAATAAATTCAATTAGCTGCTTATTTTTATATTGTTCAGGAATTGCTGTTTCCGCAGGATGTTGTTGCAGAAAGTCATCAATTTTTTCTTTAACGGCAACTTTTAAACACGCAGGGCAACGGCAGTCTTTATTTTCATCAAGAGGCATAATGGCAGGAAAATGACTACACCAACACGCTTGCGTACTGTCGTTATCACAACGAAAACCCGTACCGCACGCCGAACACGCTTTATCTACCATATACCCTCCACTAACAAAAAAGGCGCATTACTGCGCCTTTTTACAACTCCAGCATTTAGACTTTTAAATAATCCAAAATGCCTTCCGCCGCTTGGCGACCTTCCCAAATAGCCGTGACAACAAGATCTGAGCCACGCACCATATCGCCACCCGCAAAGATTTTCGGGTTCGTGGTTTGGAATTTGAATTCAGCCACTTCTGGCGCGACAACACGACCGCTATTATCCAGACCGATATTCACATCAGCAAACCATGACGCCGGACTAGGACGGAAACCAAACGCCAAAATAACGGCATCCGCATCCAATACTTGCTCAGAGCCAGGAATAGGCTCAGGGCTACGACGACCACGGGCATCAGGCGAGCCTAAACGAGTCTCTACAACTTTGACACCAGTCACGCCTTGTTTATCATCACCCAAAATAGCAATCGGCTGACGATTAAACAAAAACTCAACGCCCTCTTCACGCGCATTATTCACTTCGCGGCGTGAGCCAGGCATGTTGGCTTCATCCCGACGATAAGCACAGCTTACCGACTCCGCGCCTTGGCGAATCGAAGTACGATTACAATCCATTGCCGTATCACCGCCACCAAGAACAACAACTTTTTTACCTTGCAAGGAAATAAAATCAGCCGCATTTTTCTCCCAACCATTGTTATGGTTGACGTTGGCGATCAAGAAGTCGAGGGCATCATAAACGCCGGGCAGATCTTCGCCAGCAAAACCGCCTTTCATATAGGTATAGGTACCCATACCTAAAAAGACAGCGTCGAATTCATTCAACAAATCAGCAAATTGTACGTCTTTGCCAATCTCAGTATTCAAACGGAACTCAATGCCCATATCGGAGAAAATCGTCCGACGTTGGCTCATCACCGTTTTTTCCATTTTAAACTCTGGAATACCAAAAGTCAGTAAACCACCGATTTCGGGGTTTTTATCAAAAACAACTGGCTTAACGCCGTTACGAACCAATACATCAGCACAGCCTAAACCTGCTGGTCCTGCGCCAATAATAGCGACACGTTTGTTAGTCCATTTAACACCAGACATATCGGGACGCCAGCCCATCGCAAACGCAGTATCAACGATATATTTTTCGGTATTACCAATCGTAACAGCGCCAAAACCATCGTTAAGAGTACATGCCCCTTCACATAGACGATCTTGTGGGCATACGCGACCACAGACTTCGGGCAAGGTATTAGTCTCATGGCACAATTCTGCCGCAGCAAAAATATTGCCTTCGGAAATCAGTTTCAACCAGTTAGGAATGTAGTTATGAACAGGACATTTCCATTCGCAATACGGATTACCACAGGCTAAGCAGCGATGCGCCTGATCACCGACTTCTACTTTAGTAAAAGAGTGATAAATTTCTACATAGTCTGCTTTACGTACTGCAATATCTTTTTTTGCGGGGTCATGCCGCGCGACGTCTAAGAATTGAAAGTCGTTATTTCGGCGTTCTGCCATGGCCGTGCCTCAAAATATGTCTAGTTGAACCCTCTCGTTAACTCTCTCCCAGAGGGAGAGAGGACAATACCATCTCTCTGAATATTGAGAGTGCATCACCCCCTCTCCCTGAGGGAGAGGGTTGGGGAGAGGGTTTTAAGTATTACTGTGGATTAGCCCGAGTATTTTTCAGCAACTCTTTAATATTGGCGGCCTTAGGCTTCACCAACCAGAATTTACGCTGATAAGACTCAAACTCGGCCAACAACTCTTGACCCCATGCACTATGGGTTTCAGCGACGTATTCCGTCAAAACCGAACGCAAGTGATGACGATGCGCCTCCATAGGCTCGCTACTAATCCGATGAATTTCGATTAATTCATGGTTACAGCGATCAAAGAAATCACCTTCCAAGTCAAGTACATAGGCAAAACCGCCTGTCATACCTGCACCAAAATTGAGACCTGTACGACCCAGCACCGTGACCAAACCACCGGTCATATATTCGCAACAATGGTCGCCTGCACCTTCAATGACCGCATGAGCACCGGAGTTACGAACAGCGAAACGCTCGCCCGCTGTACCTGCCGCCAATAACTTACCGCCAGTGGCACCATATAAACACGTATTACCAATAATCGCGGTATCTTGCGATTTGAATGGCGAGCCTTTAGGTGGATAAACAACCAACTTACCGCCCGCCATGCCTTTACCAACATAGTCGTTAGCATCGCCTTCAAGGGTCAGATTTAAACCACCAGCATTCCAGACACCGAAACTTTGACCTGCTGTGCCAGTCAATTTAACGGTAATAGGCGCATCACTCATGCCTAAATCGCCATGGAATTTGGCAATCTCACCACTCAAACGCGCACCAATTGAACGGTCGCAGTTACAGACGGTAAAACTGAATGTACCGCCTGTTTTATTCTGAATCGCTGGCAACATTTCGCTAACCATGTACTCAGCCAATACCCCTTTATCGAATGGCGCATTCTTTTCCTGAGTACAATATTGCGCTTTATCGGCAGCAATATGGCTGTTATGCAACAACGGCATTAAATCAAGATGCTGTTGTTTAACCGTTTGGCCTTCAATCATCGCCAACAAGTCAGTACGACCAATCAACTCCGCCAATGAACTAACACCCAGTTGCGACAACCAGTAACGCGTTTCCAAAGCGACAAACTTGAAGAAGTTCATCAGCATTTCAGGCTCGCCGATATAGTGTTTTTCACGCAGCGTATCTTGCTGTGTTGCGACACCCGTCGCACAGTTATTCAAATGGCAAATACGCAGGTATTTACAACCTAGAGCGATCATTGGTGTGGTGCCAAAACCAAACGACTCAGCACCGAGAATAGCCGCTTTAACAACGTCTAAACCGGTCTTTAAGCCACCGTCGGTTTGCACACGCACCTTGCCACGCAAATCATTCATACGCAGCGCCTGGTGAGCTTCTGACAAGCCCAACTCCCACGGCGAACCCGCATAATGAATCGACGACAATGGTGAAGCAGCAGTACCGCCGTCATAGCCAGAAATAGTGATCAAATCGGCATAAGCCTTCGCAACACCTGCGGCAATCGTACCTACACCTGGCTCAGATACTAACTTCACCGATACCAGCGCTTTGGGATTGACTTGTTTTAAGTCAAAAATCAACTGCGACAAATCTTCAATCGAATAAATATCGTGATGCGGTGGAGGTGAAATCAGCGTAACGCCAGGAACAGAGTGACGTAAACGCGCAATCAGGGCGTTAACTTTACCTCCCGGCAATTGGCCACCCTCACCCGGTTTCGCGCCTTGTGCCACTTTAATTTGCAGCACTTCAGCCGACATCAAGTACGCGGGGGTAACACCAAAACGACCAGAAGCGACTTGTTTGATTTTCGAGTTTTTCAGCGTGCCATAACGCGCTGGGTCTTCGCCACCCTCACCGGAGTTCGAGCGACCACCCAAGGTATTCATGGCAATAGCAATAGACTCATGCGCCTCAGGCGACAAAGCACCCAAAGACATACCTGCAGAGTCAAAGCGCTTGAGAATGGCTTCAATCGGCTCGACATCATCCAAAGCAATATTATTATCGGTATTTAACTTCAATAAATCTCGAATGGTTGCCACAGGACGATCATTAACCAAATCGGCATACACTTGATAATCCTGATAATCACCTGAACGCACTGCATCGTGTAGGGAGTTGATAATGTCAGGATTAAAGGCATGGTACTCTTTGCCATAGACAAACTTCAGCAAGCCGCCCGGCTCTATCGCTTTACGCTCTTTCCACGCATCGGCAGCTAATAGTTTTTGGTCGTCTTCCAAATCAACAAAACGTGCGCCTTGAATACGGCTTGGCACACCTTTGAAGCAGACATTGACGACTTCACTATTCAAACCAACAGCTTCAAACAGTTGGCCTGCACGATAAGAAGCCAGCGTCGAAATCCCCATTTTAGACAGAATTTTCAACAAGCCTTTATTAATGCCTTTACGGAAATACGCTTGCGCTTCTAAAGGGTCACCTAAAATTTCGCCCGTACGCGCCAAATCAGCAATGATTTCATGTGCCAAGTACGGGTAAATTGCAGTCGCACCAAAGCCCAGCAATACGGCAAAGTGATGAGGATCGCGGGCCGTCGCTGTTTCAATAATCAAGTTGGCATCACAACGCAAACCAACAGCGCTTAAATGATGGTGAATAGCGCCCGTTGCCAACAACGCATTAGCCGGCAAATAGTTAGGCTTAATGTTGCGATCGGATAACACCAGCAAGGTTTTGCCATTATTAACCGCCGCTGTTGCTTCATCACATAAACGAGCAATAGCCGCTTGCAAACCCTCACTTTCGGCATAATTTAAATCAAGAATGATATGGGCATAGCCTTTTTTATCATTCAAGTTCAACAATTGCTGGAATTTGCTATACGACAACACAGGACTGGCCAAAATCGCACGGTTGGCATGTTCAGGGCTTTCTTCAAAGATATTCATCTCTGCGCCCAAACATGTCTCCAATGACATGACAATGGCTTCACGTAACGGATCAATCGGCGGATTGGTTACTTGTGCGAACTGTTGGCGAAAGAAGTCGGCCAAATGACGCACACGGCGAGACAATACCGCCATTGGTGTATCGTCGCCCATAGAGCCAACAGCTTCTTGGCCACTTTCAGCAAGCGGGCGAATGATCTGATCGCGCTCTTCAAAACTTACCAAGAACATTTTCTGATACGTTTTCAGTTGCAGTGCATCCATCTGCGTTAAGCCTTTTTTATCCAAGGCTTCGTCATTTTCTAAACGGATGGCGTGATCACGTAACCATGCTTTATATGGGTGCGCAGACTTTAAACGCTGATCGATATCTGCGGTACGCAACAACTCGCCGGTTTGGGTATCAACAACCAGAATTTGACCAGGACCAACACGGCCTTTAGCAACAACATCTTCTGGTTTGTAATCCCAAACGCCGATTTCGGACGCTAAGGTGATATAGCCGTTTTTGGTAATTACCCAACGCGCTGGGCGCAGACCGTTACGATCCAGCATACAAACGGCATGACGACCATCTTGAATAACCAAACCCGCAGGGCCATCCCATGCCTCCATGTGTTTGGAGTTATATTCGTAGAAGGCGCGTAAATCGGCATCCATGGTTTCAACATTTTGCCAAGCTGGCGGCACTAACATCCGTAGCGCACGGAATAGATCCATGCCACCACCCACTAGAATTTCCAGCATATTATCAAGGCTGGACGAGTCGGAACCAGTACGATTGACTAAAGGAGCACAATCCAATAAATCGGGCAATAAAGGGTTTTCAAACTTTGGCGTACGTGCCACCGACCAATTACGGTTACCCATAATGGTATTGATTTCACCATTGTGAGCCACATAACGAAACGGCTGCGCTAAAGGCCATTTAGGCAAGGTATTGGTCGAAAACCGCTGATGGAACACAACAATATGTGAAGCTAGACGCGGATCATCTAAATCTTTATAAAAACGCGGCAAATCCGCCGGCATAACCAAGCCTTTATAGGAAATAACTTGGGATGACAGAGTGGTTGCATAAAAAAGTGGGTCATTCGCTAATTGCTTTTCAGCACGACGACGAGCCAAAAATAACTGACGATTAAAATCTGCTTTATCTAGACCTTCGGGAGCATTAACAAAAACATGGGCAAAATCAGGTAATGTCCGTAAGGCAATTTCACCCAAAATGCTGGTATCTGTTGGCACGACTCGCCAACCTGCTACGGTTAAACCTTCTTTTTCAATTTCCGTAGTCAACACAGTCTTTGCATGAGCAGCCAAAGCAGGGTCAGTATTCAAGAAAATGAGGCCAGCAGCAAACAAAGGAGCTAGCGTTACATTTAGCTCTTCCTGAGCAACGGCACGGAAGAAAGCCTGTGGTAAAGCTAATAATAAACCACAACCATCACCTGTCTTACCGTCAGCCGCAATAGCCCCGCGATGGGTCATACAACTTAAACTGTGGATTGAGGTTTGAACAAGTTCATGACTCGTTTGACCTTGCATATGTGCAATCAAACCAAAACCGCAATTATCCCGAACATCATCAGGGTGATAGAGGCCAGAATGGGCAACCGACTGCATGTGCATGGCTTTACCTTAAAAAACGTGGACTTAGGCGAAATACTTTTTACGAAGGAGCGATAACTACCTGCGTAAGTCCTAAACAGCAAATTAGGATTTACCACCGCCTATGACGTCGGCGATGGCAAAATGGCCAAGCATTTTATATATAAATGGCTTGACACTCAAATAATACTATCAACAATCGAGAAAATTAAAATGGATCAGCTTCTGGCTTTGTATCTAAAGAAGCATTATTTGTGCCATTTTCAGGATTTGGAGGTACCTCTGTGGTATTTGCTGGCTCGGTAGAGGGATCTGGCTCAGTAGGAACAACGGGGACATCGCCATATTTGACTGGTGGTGGTTGGTCAATGGCGGGTTGAATCAACGGAACATTAGGTAAGTACGTTACAAACTTTTCAGGACTCGCCCGTGTATCTGCCGCCATACCAAGATCTGTAGTATTGGCTACTCCCAAAGCTAACTCCATAGTCACATAGTTGCCGTAGACGACGATATACTGTGTTTTTTCACCATTCCTAAACATAAAATAGGCAAACTGCTCTTTATCGGGTCGATTGGCAATATATGATTTAGCAATTTCCTCATCTTCAACCGCCATCACTTGTAAAGTCCAGGCCAATGAACCTTGCGCTCTGAGCCAATCGGCCGTTCGGTACTGCGGCCCATGATTCTCTGGAGGCGTTGCCACGTAATCAGTCGGCGGCACAATTGACGTTAACTGCCCTAAGTCAGCCGAAAACTCATGAGTTTCGCCCTGAAAAACATCCTGAATCGTTGGCTCTTGCGCTGCATTACGTCCTTTGACCGCAATCACCACAACATCGGCAATCAGCACAGATAAACAAATTACTGCTGCCGGCAACCACAGACGTGATGGTGCATTAATCATATGAACGACCCAATTGTGTGCCTGCTGCTAAAGTTTGCTCCAGTGCCGCTAGCGGAAAATCCGCCGTAACAACGGCATGACCTAATGATTTCATTAACACCAACCGCAACTTACCTGCCAATACTTTTTTATCAACAGCCATTAATGACATAAACTGCTCTGGAGTCATACTATCAGGAGGAGTAACGGGCAAGTTAGCCGCTAGTAACAGTTTTTTAATTCGCGCTACATCGGCCTCTGCCAACCAACCAAGACGCCAAGACAAATCCGCCGCCATCAGCATCCCAGTTGCCACCGCCTCGCCATGTAACCAGACACCATAACCCATCGCCGTTTCAATGGCATGGCCAAAGGTGTGCCCTAAATTCAACAATGCGCGCAAGTCATTGGCCTCCAACTCATCAGCCGCGACAACATCGGCTTTATTTTGGCAGGAACGCGCAATAGCCTCAGCCAGCAACACTTTGTCACGTGCAACAAGCCCTTGTATATTGTCTTCCAACCAAGACAAAAACGGCAAATCACGAATCAAGCCATATTTAATAACTTCCGCTAAGCCGGCGGCATATTCACGATCATTCAACGTATCAAGCACCGATGTATCTGCTAATACTGCGACAGGCTGCTTAAACGCGCCAATCATGTTTTTTCCCAACGGATGATTAACCCCCGTTTTTCCTCCCACAGAAGAGTCAACTTGTGCTAACAATGTGGTCGGTATTTGTAAAAATGATACACCGCGTTGATAACAAGCCGCTGCAAACCCCGTCATATCACCCACAACGCCACCACCTAAAGCAATTAGCGCACAGTCACGGTTAAATCGGTGCTCCAATAGTGCGGTGAAAACACCCTCAACATGTGCCAAGTCTTTATATTGCTCACCATCGGGAAGAAGATGCGTTTCAACAAGATAGCCTTGAGCCGTTAAAGTTGTTTTAACTTGTGCTAAATACAAAGGAGCAACGGTCACGTTACTGACGATAAGGATTTGTTTAGCTTTTAGATAAGGAGCAAAACACGCAATTTGAGTTAATAAGCTTTCGCCAATAAAAATGGGGTAGCTACGCTCATTGAGGGAGACAGTTAACGTCTGCATAAAATATAGGAAACTAGAAATAAAATGATGGGCTTATTTTAGCGGAGTTCACAACAAAGACTGCACAATTTTTTGTGCTAAATCACGAGCACAGCCATCTGTCGTTGGCACAATAAGATGAGCTACTTCCCGGTAAAAGGGATCTCTAATTTTTAAAAGTTCAGTCAAACGCTGCTCAGGATTTGGTGCTTGCAACAATGGCCTATTTTTATCCATTGAGGTGCGCTCTAACTGCATGGATACGGGTGTATCCAAGTAAATAACAAAACCTCGCTGATGCAGATTTTGCCGATTATTTGGCCGCAGTATTGCACCGCCACCCGTCGCCAACACGACATGACGCAGGCTGGTCAATTCAGCGATCATGGCTTCTTCACGACGCCTAAAGCCTTCTTCGCCTTCAACATCAAAAATCCACGGAATGCTAGCACCAGTACGCGCCGTTATTTCATGATCACTGTCCAAAAACTGCCAATGCAGAATTTCAGCCAAATAGCGACCGATGGTGGTTTTACCCGCCCCCATCGGCCCAACCAGAAATATATTGGTACAAGTAGCCAATCTATTTACCCATCTAGTGCTTATTTACTAGCGACTGTATCGTTTAACAAACGAGGAGTCACGAAAATCAACAACTCTTGTTTGTCATTCTTCGATACGTCTTGACGGAATAATCGTCCTAAATATGGAATATCGCCCAACACTGGTGTTTTGGTGACACCCTTGGATGTTTCATTGGTAAATATCCCACCCAAAACAACAGTCTGACCATCATCAACCAATACATTCGTTGAAATGCGATTAGTATTAATAGTCAAAGCACCATTCGATAGTTGGTCACCCGCACTGTCTTTATTAATATATAACTCCATACTAATACGGCCATCAGGCGTAATGTTTGGTGTCACTTCCAAGCGTAACTCGGCATTAATAAATTTGATTGCTGTTGCACCACTAGAGCTTGCTTCTTGATACGGAATTTGCTTACCAGACGCGATCAAAGCTTTTTGTTTGTCGGCCGTCAATACTTTCGGTGTCGCGACAACTTCGCCATGACCATCGGACTGCAATGCAGACAACTCTAAATCAAGAACGACGTTATCGGAATTCATAATACCAAGAGCAATCGAGCTTGCTCCCACTTTATCAATACC